>JANQIT010000189.1 GCA_028282025.1 Hwanghaeella sp.
CCAGGATCGCCACGCCGAAGGCGCCGCCGCCGAGGTCGTAGACGGCGATGGTCTTCGACTCCTTCTTCTCAAGCCCGTAGGCGAGGGCGGCCGCGGTCGGCTCGTTGATGATGCGCAGGACTTCCAGGCCGGCGATCTTGCCGGCGTCCTTGGTCGCCTGACGCTGCGAATCGTTGAAGTAGGCCGGAACGGTGATGACCGCCTTGGTCACGTCCTCTCCGAGGTAGCTTTCGGCGGTTTCCTTCATCTTCTGCAGGATGAAGGCGCTGATCTGGCTCGGCGCGTATTTCTCGCCGTCCGCCTCGACCCAGGCATCGCCGTTCTCGCCCGAGATGATCTTGTAGGGAACGAGTCCCTTGTCTTTCTCCACCGCGGGATCGTCGGCGCGCCGTCCGATCAACCGCTTGATGGCAAAAAAGGTCTTGTCCGGATTGGTCACCGCTTGCCGTTTCGCGGCATGGCCCACCAGCCGTTCGTCGGACTCGGTAAACGCCACCATCGACGGTGTCGTCCGAAACCCTTCTGCGTTCTCAATAACTTTTGCCTGCGAGCCTTCCATAACGGCAACGCAGGAATTCGTTGTCCCCAAATCGATCCCGATGACTTTACTCATGTGGCCCTCTTTCCTTTCCGGCAAATCCCTACCGACGAATTCTCGCCAAATTCTTTTTCCCGGCGGCCCAAACTGCGGCACCGCCACAAGGATTCCCAGTTGTGCGGTTTTGATTAGTAGCTGACGGCTATATAGGGTGCGTTACGCGCCCGTACAAGAATTCGGAAGGCGAGAATATGCGCTGAACCGCATATTTTGGGCGATTTCGCGGTCCTGCAGGCCGATTTTCCCGGCGCGCGGCGCTTGATCCGGCTCCGGGGATGGGCGAGGCTCCGCTGGAAGGGGTCCGAATGATCATCTCGGCCAGCTATAAGACTGATATCCCGGCATTTTATCCGAAATGGTTCCTGAACCGGCTCGACGCCGGGACCTGCCGGTCGGTCAATCCCTGGGGCGGCCAGGAATACGAGATCCCGTTGACCGCCGAATCGGTCGACGGATTCGTGCTGTGGACGCGGAATATCCGCCCGCTCGCGCCCGGCCTCGACCGGGTCGCCGCCATCGCCCCCTACGTGGTGCAATTCACCGTCACCGGCTATCCGCGGAGCCTCGAATCCAGCACCATCCCGGCGGAACAGGCGGTCGCGGACCTGCAGGACCTTCGGCGACGCGGCGGGTCCCGGGTCGCGGTCTGGCGCTACGACCCCATCCTGTTCACCAACGTCACCCCGGCCCCGTGGCACCGGCGGAATTTCGCCGCGCTCGCCCGGTCGCTGGCCGGAACGGTCGACGAGGTGGTGGTGTCCTTCGCCCATATCTACCGCAAGACCCGCCGCAACCTGGAAGCCGCCGCCCGGCGGTCCGGCCTGTCCTGGCGCGACCCGCCGGATGACGAGAAAGCGGCGCTGGCGGCCGCCCTGGCCGAGACCGCCGCCGAGCACGGCATGGCGTCCCGCGTCTGCGCCCAGGCGTCCCTGGTGCCGACCGGCGGCGCGCTCGCCCGATGCATCGACGCCGACCGGCTGTCGGCCGTCGCCGGACGGCCCATCGC
>JANQIT010000197.1 GCA_028282025.1 Hwanghaeella sp.
CAGATCGAACTTCGGCCGACGTCCGACGACCGCCACACGCAGATTCATCACGCGCATAGGAATGCCGTCCAGCAACCGGCCGAAGGCGGCTTTATAGGCTTGCTCGAAAGCGCGCTGTACCGTGGGAATATCCAGCGACCAACCATCGTTCCCGCGTTCCAGCGGCAAGGGCACAGCGACGGTGTGAGTTTGTCCGACATAGAGCATGTCGAACTCAATCAGATGGTCGATCTTCTCGAAGACGACCCCGGCTTCGCTTAGCTTCGTCTCGCCCTGTTGGACGATAGCTTCAATCTCCGCTTCGACGTCGCCGGTCGAGAGATCGTCCAGCCCCACATTCAGGGTGTGCACACGGTCATGGCGCATGTCGGCGATCACACAGCCGAGCGCACTGGTAACGCCCGGATAGCGCGGCACGATAGCGCTGGCCAGCCCGACTTCCTTTATCAAGGCGCCGGTATGCAGCGACCCGCCGCCGCCGAAAGGCATGGCGGAAAACTTGTTCGGATCGTGCCCGCGTTCGATGGAGACCAACCGGATAGCACCCGCCATCCGCGCGTTGGCGACCCTGACGATGGCCTCCGCCGCCTGCATCACATCCAACCCCAACGGCTCGGCGATATGACGCCGGATCGCATGTTTCGCTTTCTCGACATCAAGCCGGTCCAGTTTGCCGCCGATGGGCCGGTCCGCATTGATCCTGCCCATCACCACATTGGCGTCGGTCACCGTCGGCCGGTCGTTTCCAAGCCCGTAGCAGACCGGCCCGGGGTCGGAACCCGCGCTTTCCGGACCGACCTGCAACAACCCGCCCCGGTCGATCCAGGCAATCGACCCGCCGCCTGCGCCGATGGTGGTAATTTCGATCATCGGCGTGCGGACGATCATGCCGAAATCGATACTGGTCTGGGCTGCCAGCGCACTCTCCCCTTCCGCCACCAGCGAGACATCGAAACTGGTGCCGCCCATGTCGCAGGTGATGATGTTGGGAAAACCGGCGCTCTCGGCGATATAACCGGCGGCGATCACGCCCGCCGCCGGACCGGATAGGGCCGTGCGCACGGGTAAGGCGCGGGCGGTCGCAATCGACATGACGCCACCGTTCGATTGAACGATCAGCACTTCCCCGCCGAACCCGTCGCCGCGCAATCCCGCCTCCAAGCGTTCCAGATAACTGCCGACCAGGGGCTGCAAATATGCGTTCAGGGACGCCGTGGAACCCCGTTCGAACTCTCGGATTTCCGGCAGGATTTCGCTGGCGACGGAGATGTGGTCGTTCGGCCAGACGTCCTTGGCGGCAGCCAGCGCCGTTTGCTCATTTGCCGCATTGGCGTAGCCGTTGATGAAGAAGATGCACAGCGCCTGCGCCCCGCGCTCCAGCAGCGTTTGCGCCGCCTCCCGGATTTGCGTGGGATCGACTTCTTCCAGTACCGTTCCATCGGCGAGAACCCGCTCATCCACCTCGACCCGCAAGTCGCGCGGCACCACCGGGTCGAACCGGCCCCACAATCCCCAGGTCTGCGGCCGGTCGCGCCGACGCATCTCCAGCACATCGCGGAAACCGCGCGTGGTGATGACGCCGGTACGCACCCCCTTGCGCTCCAGCAGCGCGTTGGTGCCGACAGTCGTGCCGTGCACGATGGTGCTGACCTGACCGAGATCGGCCAACCGCTGGGTGATGCCGTCTCGAATTCCCCGGCTTTGGTCGCCCCGGGTGGACGGCACCTTGGCGACGTCGCAGACGCCGGTCGCCTCGTTCAGAAAAAACACATCGGTAAAAGTGCCGCCGACATCCACGCCGACGACGAAACGCTGATCCGCGGTCATTGAGCGGCCGCCCCCTCTCTAAGCGAGCGGGTGCCGGCTTCGTCGATCTGCCCCCGTTCGTCGACTACACAAAGATAATCCCGGCGCGCGCACTCGGCGGTCAAGTAGCCGAGGCGCACATCATCGGCGATTTCCTGAAGATCGCGGCCAAGCGGATCGCCATAGCCCCCGCCGCCGGGCGTATCCAGACGCACCGTCTGTCCCTTGGTCAGTTTGATACCGACCATCTTGGATTTCATCGGCGGTTCATGCTCGCCGTCGGCCTGCTGATAGTGAAACCGGTTAAGCGCACCATGGCCCCCGCCGACAACGCCCGGCGGCGCATACTTACCGCGCTCGCCGAACAGGAAAACGTCCGCCTGTTCTTCCAGCAGCTTGACCTCGTAGGTCGCACCGTTGCCGCCGCGCTGCTCACCCGCGCCGGCGCTGTCCGGGCGCAAGGCCCATTGTGTGAACTGAACCGGATAGGCGGCTTCCAGGATCTCCAGCGGAGGGATGGTCGCCGTGGAAATCGGCGCATTGCCGTGATTGAGACCATCGCCTTCCGGGTTTCCGCCATGCCCGCCGCCAAAGAAGGAGAACATCACCCAGCGCCGCCCGTCCTTACGGTGACCAGCCAGGGACAGGGCGTTGATCGTGCCATAGGCGCAGCCGTTGACCCGGTCAGGCGCGGCCCCGGATAGGGCCACGAATATCGCATCGATCACACGCAGAATGGTCTCGGTATACCCGCCTACGGGCTTGGGCGCGGTCACGCTGAGCAAGCTGCCTTCCGGTATCACGAAATCAATCGGATCGAGCACTCCGGCATTCGCCGGCACATCGCGGAAGACATGCTTTAAAGCCACGTAGCAGGAGGCGATAGCCGTCGAACGCGAGATATTCACAGGCCCCGCGCAGGCGTCCGACGTCCGGGAAAAGTCCAACATCATACGCCCGTCGGCGATCTTGATGTCCAGACCGATCTTCAGCGGTTCGTCGGTAATCCCGTCATTGTCCAGATAGTCGTCCGCCGAATAAGTACCGTCCGGAAGGTCCCGGATATAACTGGTCATCAACTGTCCGGCCCGGTCGCGAAGTTCCTGCAGCGCGCCCGCGACGGTATCCGCGCCATACTCGGAAAGCAGCGCACCCAGACGTTGCTCGCCCAGTTCCAGCGCGTTGATTTGGCCATTCAGGTCGCCATAGAGCGACCCTGGCAAACGCGAGTTCGCCTTCAAGATTTCAACAATGTCCGGCCGGAATTCCCCCTTGTCGTACAGCTTCACCGGCGGGATCAGCATGCCTTCCTGAAAGCATTCCGTGGCGACGGGATTGTAGTTCCCCGGCACGTTGCCGCCGACGTCGTGCCAATGGCCGACGGAGGCGAGATAGCAAAACAGCTCTCCATCGTGGAAAAACGGACGTACCAGCTTGAAGTCGGAGAGATGCGTTCCGCCCTCGTACGGGTCGTTGAAGATATACACATCGCCGGGCGCGATCCCGCCGCTCCGCGCCGCCCGGTCGATTACCGCTTTCACCGCAAAGGACATCGCCCCCACGAAAACCGGCAGACCGGACTTGCCCTGAACCAGGGTTTCGCCGGTTTCGGCGTGGTACAGGCCGTGGCTGGCGTCATGCGCTTCGGCGATGATGGGGTTGAACGCGCTGCGGAACAGCGTGGCGTCCATCTCGTCGGCGATCTGTTCCAACCGCCCTTTCAAGACAGCAAGGGTAACCGGGTCCAAAGACGCGTTGCTCATGCCTGGTTTTCTCCGTCATACCGCTTTCCCGCCGCCAGCATCGCGTCGGTGCCGAGCAGATCGTTCAAGCCATTGAAATCCAACATCCTGTTCCGGAAAGGTTCGTTCGTCCCGTGCTGCTTCAAGCTGGCGAAGTAGTCGGTCGCGGCCCGCGCCAGGGCGCGCGACAAGCCGCCCGGGAAAATCACCAGCCCAAAGCCGATATCCTGCAATTGATCGGCGGTGTGTTGAGGCGTCTGCCCCCCTTCGACCATATTGGCCAGCAGGGGAACCCGACCCTTGAACCGCTCCACGATGGCGTCCATGTCGGCCCGGCTTTGTGGGGCTTCGACGAACAGCACGTCGGCCCCGGCGACGGCGTAGGAATCCGCCCTGTCCAGCGCCTTGTCCAGACCTTCGACGGCAATTGCGTCCGTCCGGGCGACGATCAGGGTTCCGTCGTCCCCCCGCGCATCCAGGGCGGCCTTGATCTTGCCGACCATCTCCCCGGTAGAAACAAGAACCTTGCCCTTCAGGTGACCGCAGCGTTTGGGCATCGCCTGATCTTCCAACTGGATGGCGGAGGCGCCGCTGCGTTCGAATACCCGGACCGTGCGCTGGACATTGATCGCATTGCCGAACCCCGTATCCGCATCGACCACCAGCGGCAGATCCACCCGGTCGCGGATATGCGCGATCACGGAGGCGACCTCCTCCATGCCGACGAGGCCGATATCGGGACTGCCCAAGCGCGTATAGGCTATGGACGCTCCGGACAGGTACAAAGACTCGAACCCGGCCTGCGCCGCAATCAGCGCCCCGAAAGCATCGAAGACCCCGGGTGCAATCAAAATCTCCGGCTCGGCGAGCCGCTCTCTCAGCACGTGGTTTCCCCCTTGAAGCGTTCTTCCAGATACGGAATTAGACCACCGGACCGCACAATCGACAGCAGGTGCGGCGGCACCGGCTCGCAGGCGATCTCCGCCCCGTTCGTCCGATTGATAATCAGACCGCCGGCCGCGTCGATCTCCAGCCTGTCGCCTCGGCTAAACTTATCGATGTCGCCGCAGACAAGCGCCAGCAATCCCAGATTAAAGGCATTGCGGTAAAAGATACCCCCGAAGCTCTGCGCCACGACCGCCTTGACGCCCAGAATGCGCAAAGCTTGCGCCGCCTGTTCCCGGCTGGACCCCATTCCGAAATTACGGCCCGCCACCACCACATCGCCAGGGGATACCTGTTTTGCGAAATCCGGATCGATGGCTTCCAGACAATGCGCGGCGAGTTCCTCCACCGGCCCCTTCATATAGGCGCCGGGCGCAAGAAGATCCGTGTCGATATTGTCGCCATACGTCCAGGCGCAGCCGCTCATGCCGCCTCTCCGTCAGCCAGCAAGGGGCGCGGGTCGGCAATATGTCCGTGAACCGCGGCGGCGGCCACCGAATAGGGCGACCCAAGGTAAACCTTCGAACTGCGTGCACCCATCCGGCCCTTGAAGTTGCGTGCGGTAGAGGCCATGCAGGTTTCCCCTTCCGCCAGGACGCCCGCGCCATATCCGGCGCAGGCCCCGCATCCGCTAGGCAACAGAATGGCGCCCGCTTCCGTCAGGGCCGCCAGCGTTCCGTCCGCCGCCGCGGCCGCCGTGGTGCGTGTTGAAGCGGGCGCAATCATCAGGCGCGTGGTGGCCGCGACTTTGCGCCCCTTCAGAACGGCGGCCGCCATCCGCAGATCGACAAGCTTCGCGCCAGTGCAGGCCCCGATGTAACACTGTTCGACCGGGGCGGCCTCCACCTCCCCCACCGACGCCGCATTCGCGGGGCTGTCGGGCGCGGCGACCTGCGGCTCCAGGGCATTGGCATCGAAGGCATGGACCGCACGGCAGGATGCGTCCGCATCTCCTTGCATCCCGAGGTCCGGGCCCGGATCTCCACCCGCCGAGCGGATATAGTCAGCGGTCGTCGCGTCCGACGCGATCAAGCCTGCTTGCGCGCCCAATTCCGCGGCCATGTTCGACAAGGTCATGCGTTCCGGCATGGAAAGCCCGGCAATCGTATCGCCGGTATATTCCACGGCCTGATAATCGCCGCCGTCCATACCCAGTGTGGCGCACAATTTCAGCATCATGTCCTTTGCGCTGACCCCAATGCCCAGATTGCCCGACCACTCCAGGCGGATCGTTTCCGGCACGCGTATCCAGGTTTCGCCAGTAATCAGAACGCCCGCCATATCGGTTGCGCCGACGCCGAACATATAGGTTCCGAACGCGCCCCCGGTCGGGGAGTGACTGTCGCCGCCCACCACGAACATGCCGGGACGCAGATGTCCGCGCTCCGGCACCACCACATGGCAGATGCCTTGTTGGTCGTAAAAACTCTCAATCTCCTGGTCGCGCACCCACTCACGGGTCAACTTCAGGATCGCAGCGCTTTCCGCATCGACCGCGGGCACATAATGGTCGGACACCACGACCACACGCGTCGGGTCCCAGACTTTCACCCCCAGCCGGTCCAACAAGGGTTTCACCCGTCGCGGCCCGCCGCTGTCATGGATCATCGCCAGATCCACCTTGCAGGTGACGATCTCTCCAGGCCGCACGCGCGCCACGCCGGCCGCCTTGGCGATGATCTTCTCGGCCAAGGTCGCGCTCACGCCTTGTCCCCCGAACTCTTCAGACTGAAGCCGGTTCCCGCCGGCGACCAACTGGCCGCATCGCCGCCGCCGACCCGCGAAAACGTCATGCGATAGCCGTACTTATCCGGCCGATACAGCGCCGTGATGAATTCCACCGGCCTGCCGCGCTTGTCGGTCACGACGCGGGAAACCTTGAGGAGCGCCGCCCCAATCTCCATTTCAAGCGCCTTCGCGACGGCGGCGTCGGCCAAGGTCGCGGTCACGACCTGCGACGCCGATTCCACCTCCACGCCGGCCTTCTCCAACAGCAGGAGAAGCGGCTGCTCGGTCAGATCCTCCGGCCCGAAGGAATGGCCGATATCCGCCGGAACATATGTCGTGAGGTAGGAAAAGGGCTCGTCATCCACCGCCCGGACGCGGACGCATCGCTGCACCTCATCCCCCGGGGCGCAGCCCAACGCCTGCGCCGCTTCCGGAGGCGCCGGCATATACCTGAAATCCAACACCGCGACATCGGTGCCAAGTCCCATGGACAGCAGATCCTCAAGCTGTCCCTCACCGGACGTGCTGATCGCCGGAGCAGGATCGCTTTCAACGACCTGTGTTCCGCGCCCGCGCGCGCGGCTCACCAATCCATCGGCGGCCAGCTCGTTCAAGGCGCGCTTCACGGTGATCCGGGAAACACCGTAGTCGGCGGCAAGATCGTGTTCCCCAGGAAGGATATCGCCGGGCCTTAACGCACCGCTGCGAATCTTGTCCCGCAGCACCAGATAGATCTGATGGTACAGGGGCGACCGCAATGCACCGCTTGCGCTGCGGCCATCCAGATCCGATCCGGGGGCGACGCCAAGTTGTACAGATTGCGTTCCTTGTTTCACCGAACCGGCCCTGTGCGACATCATCTGCTGATTTCTATTGACATAAAGATATATCATTATCAATGTCAAATCCGCGCATACGGGAAACGAGCGTCAAACACGGGTTGCCGGCACGGTTCGAACCACCATTCGGACCGATGGACTCTTACAAAACCGTCACCCAAAATGACCGTGAACGGCGGGACGCCTTGCAAGCAGAGAAGAGGCGCGATGTGAGCGACGAGACGCAAAGAGGGATAGAGGCTGCGGGATCTCCCAGGCCGGAGCAGACCTTTTTCGACGATCCGGCGACCGACCGGCTGATGGGCGTGGTCTGGGCCCTTGCTTCGGAGGTTTACGTTCTCCGGGACCGGCTGACCGTGCTGGAGAGCGCCCTTTCCCAATCCGGACATATAGATCTTGCGGCGCTTCAGACAGAAGCCAGCCCGGAGGAACTGCAGGCGCAAGCAGCGGACCGGGACGCTTTCGTCGGGCATCTGATGGACAATCTGGCCGGCATCCAAATGTCGAAAGGGGCGCTTCGGTGACGGCGGCTCGGGATCCAGGCTTGAACGGACGCGCCTTTACCGCGGCGCAGTCCTTCCTGCTGGGCAGCAAGCTCTACTGGACCCACTCGCTTTACCCTTCCTTGCGTAAACAATACGAAGAGCGCGCCGCAAAAACGCCGGACAAGCCACGCACAGCCGGCGACGCCACAGCATTGATGGAAAACAGCGCCGACTACCGGCTCTATGCGTGGCTGGAACGCCACCTGCAACGGTTCAAATATTCGGGCCGCTACGGTTTGCAGCCCTATCACGCCGAACAGCGGGTTGACCTGGAACGATCGCTGGATCCGAGCGGCTTACCGGACGGCCTGCTGGAGTTGAACCCGGATTTGGACCTTCCGTCCTATTACACCGCCGTGGACATTCACCAACATCCGGGCGGCGTTTGGAGCGATCCGATTGCGGGTTTCGTCTATGAACGGGGCGCCCGTTCGACAACCCCCACCATGGGCGCGCGACATGCCGATCTGCACGACCGCCTTGTCGATGCGGTAGCGGACCGTATGGACCGGGACCCGCAAAGCATCCTGGACATGGCCTGCGGCTTCGGCAAAAGCACCGGCCCCTTCTACGAGCGCTACCGCGATGCCTTGGTCACGGGCGTCGATCTTTCAGAACCGTGCCTGAAACTGGCGGCCAGGACGGCGGCGGACCGGCAGGCGACAAATGTCCGATACCTGCAGCGCAACGCCTATGAGACGGGCCTGGAGGGGGAGAGCTTCGATCTGGTCACCTCGACCATGTTGCTGCACGAAATGCCGCCGCCCAAGATCGGGCAGACATTCGACGAGGCGGCGCGCGTGTTGAAGCCGGGCGGGCTGATGGCGCATCTCGATTTCTACCATTTGCCCGACGCCTTTTCCCGGTTCATCCACTATGGCCATGCGCGCCGGAACAACGAACCGTTCATGGAGTCGCTGGCGGAACTCGATATTACGGCCCTTCTGGAAAGCAAAGGGTTCACCAATGTAAAGGTCGAACCCTATGCGGAGGCCGATGGCGTATTCGACGAAGCGTATACGGCTTGGCGTTTTCCATGGACCCTGATCACGGCGGAAAAGGCCGTTTGAAGATATAAGACGCATCAACAAAGGGAGACTAAGATGCATACCTCGATTAAACAGTTTGCGGCCGCCGCCGGCCTCGCCGTTCTGGCGACCGCGGGCTCCGGCATCCAAACGGCCAGCGCGGAGACCACGCTGTCGATGGTCTATCCGTTCCCGGATTTCCTGGTCTATACGAAAAGCTGCAAGGAATTCGCCGACAAACTGAACGCCGCGGGCGGCGATCTGAGTATCGACATGAAGCCGTTCAACTCCATCGGCATGTTCGAGCAAGCCGCCGCGATCCAAAAAGGCGTCGTCGACCTGACCTGCCTGCCCGCCGCCTTCTACGCCCGCGGCCTGCCGGAAAACGAAGCGATCTCCACCTCCAACAGCTCCCCTGCTGCGGTGCGCGCCAATGGCGGCATGGCGATCATCGACGAGTTGCACCAGAAACACATGAACATGAAGTATCTGGGCTGGGTCGACAGCGGCGTTAAGTTCCACATGTATTTCAAGGACGCGCCTAAGTTCGGCTCCGACGGCCTGCCCGACCTGGACGGCGTGAAAATGCGCGACAACCCGATCTACGGGGCCTTCTTCAGGGCGCTGAAGGCGGAAACGCACCAGATGCCGGTGACGGAAGTCTATTCCGCGATCCAGAAAGGCGTGGTCAATGCCAGCGCCTGGACCTCCATCGGCGTCAAAGGACTGAAGTGGGATGAATTCCTGCGTCACCGGATGGATCCGGACTTCTACCAGACCGATATCGGCATCATCATGAATCTGGATAGCTGGAACAACCTGAGCGCCGCACAGCAGAAGTTCCTCCAGGACGCGGTCATCGCCCACGAAAGCTCCAGCCGGAAGGCCCGCATGTCCGAGGTGGAGACGGAGAAAGCCGACCTTGAAGCCGCCGGCATGCAGGTTCACACGGTCCCGGACCAGGCCGCATACCTGAAAATCGGTATCGACAGCGCCTATGGGCGGATGAAGGAGCGGCTTGAGAAGGACGGCCGTCCCCTCGACAATATGGAAAAACTGCGTGGCCTGTATCTGGAATAGGCGGAACCGCATTTAAGTTTCTGTCCCGGGCGGTGGCTGCCGTCCGGGACGGCTTTTTTTAGGAAGGAGCAGCCGTGTCCGAACGACCCCCAAATCCACCCGGTTGGCTGAGCGCCCTGGACACGGGCTATTCCTTCGTGGTGCGCGCGATGTTCGCCGCCGCGAGTCTCTATGTCGGGATGATGATGGTGGTGATCATCTACTACACCTCATCCCGCAGCCTCAGCATTGACTACAATCAGTATTCCTTCACCTTCATCGAATACGGTTTCATCTATGTGCTGATGCTGGGCTGCCCCTGGATGGTGCGGCAGAAAGCGCATGTCTATATCGAGATGGTGACCGCCGCGCTGCCCGCCGGTCCCCGCACCGTTCTTTCCCGCCTGATCGCCTTCGGCTGTTTCGGTGTCTGCCTGATCCTGGCTGTTTATACAGGGTTGCTGGCGTTGGAAGATTATAGCTGGAACCGTTATGACGAGTTGCGCGGGCAGCTGGATATCAAGCGCTGGATCATCATTGCGGCGATGCCCGTCGGTTTCGGTTTCTCAGCGCTGGAGTTTCTGCGCTTCGTCTTCGGCCGCCAGACGATCCACACCGGCGCGGCGGGGGTTCACGAATAATGGAATGGTACTGGACCCTGGCCGCCTTCTTCGGCTCCATCCTGGGATTGATGATGATCGGTTTCCCGGTCGGCATCGCTTTCCTGGCCGTCAACATCGTCGCCGCCGTGATCTATTTCGGCGGCAACGGCCCCTTCCTGCAACAGGTTGAACTTGGGATCGGCACCCTGGCGGATAACGCCTTCGGTTCGATGGCGAATTTCGCCCTGGTGCCCATTCCGATGTTCCTGCTGATGGGCGAACTGTTTTTCCATACCGGACTTGCGAACCGGATGTTTTCCGCCGTCGAGCGGTTGATGGGGCGCGTTCCGGCGCGCCTCTCTTACGTCACGGTGGCGGGCGGAACCGCGTTTGCCACCCTCTCCGGTTCCTCCATGGGCAGCACCGCGCTGCTGGGCACGCTGATGGTGCCGGAAATGAGCAAGCGCGGTTACAAGAAACGCATGTCCATCGGCCCCATCCTGGGTACGGGTGGAATCGCCATGCTGATCCCGCCTTCCGCCCTGGCGGTTCTTCTGGGGACCTTGGCGGAATTGGATATCGGCGCCCTGCTGATCGCCGGAGTCGTGCCGGGGCTGATCCTTGCGGCGATGTATGTCGTGCTGATCTACAGCATGGCTAAGTTGGATCCGGCTGCCGCACCGGCCTATGACGTCGAGACAGCCTCCTGGGGCGAGCGCCTGCTGCTGCTGATGCGCGACGTCATCCCGATGATCTCCATCGTGATCGGGGTGATCGTGCTGATCATGGTCGGCTGGGCGACCCCGTCGGAAGCCGCCGCCTTCGGGTGCCTTGGCGTCTTGCTTCTGGCGCTGATCTTCCGTTCTCTCAGCCTGATCGCGCTTTGGAAATCGCTGGAAGGCGCAACGCGGGTGACGGTCGTCGCCCTGCTGATCATTTTCGGATCCGCGACCTTCAGCAAGACGCTGGCCTTTTCCGGCGGCAGCGCCGGCCTGATCGCCTGGGTCACCGGATTCGACATCTCGCCCTATACGATGCTGGCGCTGATGTTCCTGATCTTGCTGCTGCTGGGCATGTTCATGGACCAGCTTTCCATGATGCTGCTGACCGTGCCGATCTTCTTTCCGCTGGCCCTGCAATATGGATTCGATCCGATCTGGTTCGCGGTCATCGTGTTGCTGGCGATGGAGATCAGTTTCACCACCCCGCCCTTCGGCCTGCTGCTGTTCGTGATGCAGGGAGTCGCCCCGCCCGGCACGCGTTTCTCGGAAATCTGCATCGCCGCCATTCCCTTCATGGCCTGCGCCATGCTGCTGGTGCTGCTGATCGTGATCTTCCCGGACATCGTCACCTGGCTACCGTCTATCAGCCGTTAGGAGGCTGCTCATGCCTGTCGTGCAAGTGAACTTGATGGAAGGCTATGACGAGGAGACGCGCGTGCGCCTGTCGGAAACGCTGACCGACGCCGTACGCAGCGTGATCGCGGCCCCGGCGGACGGCGTTACCGTGATCTTGAACGAGGTGCCCGCGGCCAGTTATATGCGCGGGCGGGAAGCGAAACGCCCGGGCCCGCCGTTGCCGGATGCGAAGGCCCTTGTTGCAACCTATCTGCAACGGATGGAGAACCGCGACCTGGAAGGGGCCAAATCCCTGCTGGCCGACGGTTTCACCATGGTTTTTCCAGGCGGCATGGAATTCACCACGCTCGAAGAACTGATCGCCTGGGCCAAACCCCGCTATAACTGGGTCAAGAAGCATTACGACCGTTGGGACAGCGCGCCGGCGGCGGATGGCGTAGCGGTCACCTGCCAAGGCACGCTCTACGGCGAGTTTCCGGACGGCGCGCCGTTCGACGGGGTGCGTTTTACCGACTGGTTCCTGGTCGCCGACGGCAAGCTGCAGCGGCAGCATGTCTGGAACGATTTGGGGGAAACCAAAGCCATACGCCCGTAAATCATCTCAGAATCCAATTGCAACCTAACTCTTAGTTGATATTGTCTCTATGGACTGAAGCACGAAAGAGGCTGGACAAGACTGTATAGTGCTGGTGCGACGGTTCGGAACAAGGCGCGTCATCGGGGGTTACATGGTTCGGTCTACTCAGTTCAGCAGGCTCTTCTGCCTGTGCGCATTTTTCCTGGTCGCGATCATTGTTCCCGCTGCTGTCGGCGCGCAAAAACCGCCGGTTCTGGGCAAAGACACCCCCTACACGAACATCCCCGGCACCCGTATCAGTCTTCAAATCCCGGATGGTTTTTCAATCGCCGACACCTTTGTCGGCATCATGAAAGAGGATGCGGCCTCCTCAGTTCTGGTGGCGGAGATACCGGTCCCGTACAGCGAAATGCTCGCCAAGCTGGAAAATGGCGGTTTGGCAAGCCAGGGGGTGGAACTGCTGGAAGCATGGAACATCGTCGGCGAAGGCGAGGAGTCGAAGTACGGCCCCGGGAATCCGCCCCCTGTATTGCTGTTTGCGCGTCAATCGTCCCAAGGCCTGGAAATGCGTAAGTGGTACCGGCTCGACGGAGATGCCGCCTCAACCATTATGATTATGGCGACCTTCCCCGTGAGCATAGAGAACCACTATAGTCCACTACTTGAGCAGGTTGTCCTCAGCGCCTATTGGGACAAGGACGGCGCTAAGTCTTCACCAAACCTGCCGTTCACGGTCGATGAGACGCCCGACTTCAAACGATTGGACATGCCGTCGTTGGGCCCGATTCTGATTCTTGGCGACCCAAGCATAAAGGGCAGGAAGCGGGCCGCCTCGCCGAAGATCCTCTTCGCCGCGTGGGAGACGCCCATTGGCGCAGACACGACGCTCTCGACCCTGGCGCACCGCCGCATCAACACCCTGCAGTCCCTTAGGGACATCAAGATCCGGCGTGAGACCGAAACCACAATGGGCGGCATGCGGGCGCACCAGCTTCTTGCCGATGCGGTCCTTGCCGAGGATGGCGCCCCCATGACCGTTCGTGTCGTCGTCCTGCCCACAAACTCCGGATTGTTCGTGATGGTTGCGGAGACGCAGGCTGAAGCATGGTCGAACTTGGTCGCGCAGATCGATCTGATGCAGGCCAGCTTCAGACTGAATCGATAGGGTGAAGTGCGGAGAGCTTGGTTTCCGGTGCTTCTACCTACTACGTTCGGGGCTTTGAACAGTCCTCCGTCAAAGCTCAGGCTTTCTTCGAGGCATGTGCTTACGCCAGCAATGTAGCCAATGGTCCCCGCTACGCCCTGCGCAGTGTGTCATAGGCTACGGCCAGTCCCAGTCCGCCGAAGATCACGCCGAATACGGCGGATATCCCACGCTTAAACCGGTCGAAGAGCCCGACGGCCAAGCGGGTAGAGAAGACGGTCGCCGTGATCGAATGGCCGACTATCGCCACGGCGAGGCAAATCGTGACGATGGCCGCAAGCATGCCTGTCGACGCTCCCTGTGGCACGAAGGCGGTCAGGATGGACCCGAAAAAGAAAGCCGCCTTGGGATTCGTGGCGCTGACCAGGAATCCGGTCAGGAAAGCCTGCCGCCCCCTCATCCCCGAACCCTGGAGTTGAAATCGGCCCCCCCTGTTGTGAAACGCCGCCCGCAGCGACCTGTAACCCAGCCAGAGCAGATACCCGGCGCCTGCCAGCTTCAGCCAGAACACGAACAGCGGAAACAGTTCGAACAGGGCGGTCACGCCGAACACGGCCAGCAAAGTCCAGAGCAACGCCGCAGCGGACAATCCCAGACCAGTATAGATGCCGTGACGCCTTCCGTGGGTAAGGGACGCGTTCATCACCGCGATCATGTTGGGTCCCGGCGTAATCCAGCCCAACAGGTTGACCGCCAACACGCCCAGCAGCACCAATGCGGTCTCCATTCTGGTCGCCCCCCTTTGCATAGGTCCGGCTTATTGGGGAAAGCCCCCCTTCCGGCAATCCGCTCACCATAGGGGCCAAGCCCATACAACGCCACAGTGCGCAAGTGACCGGGTTCTCAAGCATGAGAAAGAACACCGATCCAGGAAGGATAAGATTACGACCCTTTCACCAAAGCCAACCGATCCGGACCGTCCCGCCGACACTGCGACCTCGGCCCAACACCACCGGCCTATCGCCACGCCGCTGCCGCGAATCCTTGGCTGTTGGAGATCTTTTCTAGGGCCGCGACCAGATTGTCGGGCGTGAAGGGAATGACGGGCTCGGTAGCCGTGACGAAGACCGCGGTAAAACACAGTACGGCCAGCGTGCGGTAGACGCGCCGCGCGCGGGGTGTGACTGTCGGCCGCGTAAAACGCGGGCCGCGGTTAGCCAGCCGCTCTGAAAAACGCCCCACAATCATTGCTGTCACTCATTCAATATCGAACGTCGCAGTCGTCGACGGGAATCATCCAATCGTCGGCCTCATCGGCTTCGCAGTGGAAATCGACATCGCGGTTGCCGCGAACGGGCTCATCCGACGCGGAATTCCGGCTAAACAGCCGACCGACCTTCGCTCCTTTATTGAGGCTTTCGGCCCACTTTTTCGCCTTCATGGCTTCCTCACAGTTCCGGCTATCCGGTAATCGCTTGCTCAAAAATTGCGTTAAGGCCGGTCCGTCAGCAGGGGTCCCGCAAAAAGGGTATCTGACGGCGGCCCGCGCCCAAAGCACCCTCCGCCGGACCATAATATGCGCCGGTGTCTTAAGAATTCGCTAATGCGGGGAGAACACCGAAAGCAGTCGGTGGCGCTCCCAACAGGGCGCGAACCTGCGGCCTGCTGATTAAGAGTTGGTCTTGTCGGTGCAACATAGTGAAGATGACCTCCCCCCCGCAATTTGGGCCACGTTGGTTTGGAATTCCTCGTATCATAATCGAGCGTCTGGGCCCGGAACACATGAGACAAAACATGGGTACGGTGGTCGCCAGAAAAGCTCACCGACATACGGTCCCAAGGGCCGAGAGAAACCTCCAGGCGCCGCAGCGGTTCCACAGTGACTCGGATTTTGGAGGGAAGGTCAAAGTACAAAGTGTATTCTAAAACTTGTAAGATAAAGAAAGCCCCCCTGACAGTTGCCCTTCTTTCCTGACAATCGGGCTATCCCCGGCATCGCCGATCAGATGGGAGTAACCGACCACCGCATCAGCGGACCAGCTTTCCGTAATGGGATACATAAGACCCACATCTACGTTGATGGATTTAAACCCTGCCCCTGCATCGTGCCGTCTTAGGCCAGATCGCGCAGATTGTTGTGCATTCACACCAAAATGATCGCCGTTATAGTTACCGTCGGCCCAATCCGTCGATACGCCAAATGACAGCATCGGACCCGCCGGCAAAGGATCATCTATTGCCTCCAAATCGGCTTCGCTAAATTCGCCGGTTAGAAACTTGATAGGAACCGCGGTCTGGGCGCCGATTTGCGCTTGCAAACCATCGGTGCCGCCAAAGTGTTTTGTAACGCTCACATAAGGACTCACCAGCCCAAACTCATATTCAAAATTCAAGTTAACCATGGTGCTGCTGTCGATGTCGCCAAGCCCCCGAAGGTTCGCATCCTCGCTTTCTTCACGCCCACCGCCGTAGGATAGGCTACCGCTAACACTGAAATCTCCTCCTTCGTAGAGATTTGCTCCGATACCATCGGGCCCTAAAAAAATCGTGTCATCCCACGCCGCTTCAATCAAAAAGCCGGGTGAAAACTCTATCTTATCGGACCCCTCGTATTTGGGGCCGAAATCGCCACCGGCACCAACGGTAAACTCCCACCTATCACGGTCGATCAGTTTATCGAAGACGCTCTGGTTTTTTGTTTCCGCTTGCTCCTGTTTGCTGTCCGAACCACCATTGAACGCGCCATCGGCCTGTACAGCATGCGGCCGAGCGATGAGTGCTGCTACCAGCAATACAGAGTAGGAGATTGAGACCTTTGAATATTTCATAACCCGAGCATCCTTGCGGTTTAAATCCTTGAAGGATGCTCAGGTTAGGAGGGAGTTATCTTACCCCTATGTCAAAATCGGGGGGGAATTGTATAACTTTGTATCGGCGGCACTTCATTCTACGCTCTATCGAATATCCGAGGTGAGAATATCACGATCTTTGAATCTCAATACTTCAATGTTCAGAAGCAAATCCTTACCTGTATCCGCCCCAACGACCCGCACTCCGTCCTGCTTACGTGAAATGGAAACGTCTA
The DNA here is from genome assembly GCA_028282025.1 of Hwanghaeella sp. Classification (GTDB taxonomy): domain Bacteria; phylum Pseudomonadota; class Alphaproteobacteria; order UBA8366; family Aestuariispiraceae; genus Hwanghaeella. Next base: position 16,459 of record JANQIT010000197.1, read on the forward strand.
TCGATAGAAGGTCGAATTGAACAACATCGGTACCGCCGCGACCATCAATGACATTGTCAGCCCTGTTTCCTATGAAGATATTGTTCTCGTCGTTTCCACCAATGTTTGACGCGCGACTGCCGAGCAAACGCGCATTCAACAAGTATTGCGATTTATGTGTATAGGGAATGTCCTTGTTGAATTGCATTTCAAACGTTCCCCTGAAACTCGGATCAATACGGGCCATATAGGTGATGAATTCCGGCAGAAAATCCCGAATCAGGGCAATTCCGATTGGATCCCTCTTCTCTACGTCGGCGCGAGTTTTAGCGACATAGACATTCCACATCCCGCCCGGTTCATGTGTCCAAGCCGCCCAGTATCCGTAATAGCTATCGATAATTGACGCGGCATATTCCTGTTGTAAGCTGCCTTCGACGCGGAGTTCCTCGATCCAATCGCGCGCGTTATCGCCGTATCCCCAAATTCCATCTTCAAGCGCTGCCTGGGTCGCCGCCGCGAATTCCGTCTGGAAGCTATCGCTTAGCACACCCTTGGTATCCCGTGTGCCAATACCGTAGTCATGCACAAGATGGAATATCTCTTCGAACCCCGCATCGCGCTGCATGTAGTCATTGGTTATATAGGGTGTCGACCCTTCAACGGGAAATTCCAGTTCGTAAAGCGGCTGCCCTTCCAGCGCCCAGGACCAAACCGGACTGTCACCGTCGGCGCCGCCTGGCAATACCAGCATCGCCCCATTTTCCGACATAGCGTTGGCGATAGCTGCCTTTTCCGTGCCAAAACGAGTATTCGGTACATCGGTTAGATAAAAGTCCAAAATATTGTAGGCCCGCAATACCTGTTCGTCAGAGACATCGTCTGTCGCTACTAAATGAATAGCACCGCCATTCGGTGTTCTATATGAAATGAATTTGTCGTAGTTCCACCTCAAGATCCAGTTGAACTCACTCAGATCTCTTTGAATAAGAGAAGGCTCTGGATACGCAGTATAATTTGGATTTTCATTATTCTGAGCGCGGAGCGAAGCGGTAGAAACGAAAGTTGCGACCAAGGCTGCCAGAAGAGCTGCCGTCAAGTTCAATGACATGGGGATACCTGCTTTTAGAGTTATTCATATTTACTTTTCTTGGGTTAAGAAATCTGCGCTTTCATTTGACTGTTTCTTGGATTTGATTGAAGTGTTTTCTCCGATTGGATTGCAGGGATTCCCTTGGTTCAAAGCCGCAGCAGGCGAATCCAAGAAGGGGATGAAGTAGGCCCTAAGAAAGCTATCTGATGCTCTACGGTTCATTGCGATCTCCTCTTATCTGAGCTCGTTTCTCTGATCATGTTCAGAGTACTGAGGAGATGTCGTAGGCGTGTGCCAGCATGCACTAAAAATTGTAAGAAAAATTGCCAAGACCAGTTGGCACTCACTCCAATGTTTCCAGCACTCCTTAATCGCGCAGAGCACGAATAGAATTGATGATGTCGAGTCGCACTCCCAGTAAGACCGGAACAATCAGCAATGTAATAAACGTCGAAAACAAAATGCCGAAAGCTAAAGACACCGCCATCGGGATGAGTAATTGCGCCTGTTCAGACTTTTCAAGTATCAAGGGAAACAAGCCGACAAACGTTGTAATTGAGGTTAGCAGTATAGCGCGAAAGCGGGACATCCCCGCAGTCACAACAGCAGTTCGATAATCCATTCCTGTCTTTCGGATCTGATTGTATCGACTAACTAAAACAAGGGAGTCATTTACCACCACACCGCTGAGAGCCAACACACCGAAGAACGACAACAAGCTCACCGGAATATCAATGATCATATGACCGATAATGGCGCCAATAACTCCGAAAGGGATGGCGAGCATAATCACAAATGGTTCTGTGTAAGACTTTAGCGGCACCGCCAACAGTGCATAAATAATCAACAAACCCAGGACAAAACCCCAGATGAGCTTGTCGATCGCATCTTCTTCAGCCTCGGCTTCGCCACCAACGTGAATATCGACGCCCGGATACTGAGCGGTAATGGCTGGAATGATTTCATCTTCCAGAACCTCGGTTATGAGCGCCGGAGATACGATATCTTTGTTAACGCGTGCACTCAGCTCCAGCACCCGTCTGCCGTCGACACGATCGATCTGCGTTTGCTTCCTGCTTTGCGATAGATCAGCCACGATAAAGAGCGGTACGGTTCCTCCATCTTTGGTGCGGATCCGAAAACTCTCAAGGTCGCTTACATTGTCACGTTCGCTTCTTGGATATCTCACCATGACACGGATTTCTTCGCCGGAACGCTGCACGCGCTGAACTTCAAATCCAAAAACTGCGTGACGAAGCTGATCCGTGACATCACGATATGTTAGCCCGAGTGCTTTCCCTTCGGGTCTAATTTCAATCGCAAGTTCCAGGCGATTGTTGTCTAGGTTGGTGCGGATATCGTGGACACCTTCATATTTTGCAATCTGCCGCTTTAACGAAATCATAGCTTGTTGGAGAGCATTCTTATCGGCAGAAGACATTTGAAACTCCAAATCATCCTCTCCGCCGGTGCCGGCATAAAAGTCAAGCTGCCTTACATCGTTTTCAAAACCGGTCTTCTCCCGCCATAGAGTAACAAGCTCATTCCCGGAAAATTGCCGCGTTTTCCCGGGCGCGAGTTGAACCGTCATAGAGGCGGTTTTGTCGCTGCCAGAGTAGGTATAGCTGTAAGCAACAGGATCGCTATCCATACTGTATTGACGCCGAATCTCGTCATTCGCCGCCTGTAAACTATTTTCAAGATTTTGCGCAACCTGATGGGTCCTATGGGCTGGAGTACCGGGGCTCATCACAACTTCAGCGTAGATAATATCGGTGTCCCAATCGGCGAAAAATACTGTCCGCACCGCGCCGCTTTCAATCAGACCGCCAGCTAAAATCAGGATCGCGACAAACACGCCTAACGATTGATATCGGTAGGATACGGCCGCCTGAACGACCGGTTTGTAATGTGATGTGATTACGTATTGAAGCGTCGCCTCGACACGCTCTTGAAACCCTGTCCAAAGTCGCACCAACCGACCCCGGCATTTCTTTTCTTCCTGCGTAAAATTTACCTGAGCCAGATGAGCCGGCAAGATAAGTTTGGATTCAATCAGTGAGAACAACAAACACGTGACAGTCACCACCGCAATCATGCGAAACGGCCCACCAAACTCTCCCGTAATCATTGTCAGAGGGTAAAATGCCGCTATTGTCGTTAACACACCGAAGGTCGCCGGTATTGCAACTTCTCTTACGCCTCGTATCGTTGTTTCGACATCACCTCCATCACGCTTCTTGTGAGTGAAGATATTTTCACCAATGACAATGGCGTCGTCCACAACAATTCCCAGAACGATTATAAATGCAAATGTGGTTAAATCATTGAGTGAATAATTGAAAAAACCCGGCCCCATGACGAGGAGCGCCCCAGCAAAAGACACCGGAATGCCGCATGCGACCCAGAACGCGACTCTGACGTTTAGAAAGATGGCCAGCACGATGAGAACTAATCCCATTCCCACAAGCGCATTTTTGGACAGCAGTCCCAAGCGGTCACGAATGGTATCGGCTTCATCATACCATGTTGCGATATGAATGTTTTCAGGAAGCCAACTCTGTTGCCGTATCTCCGCCACAACCCGTTGCACACTGGAAGATACGTCAGTGATGCTGGAGCTGCCGACCAGTTGCACTCCCAAATTAATGGAAGGCTGCCCTTGGAACGTTGACAAAACCGCTTGTTCGGTAAACCCATCGTTCACATGTGCTATATCCCGAACACGAACAATGCCGCCCTCAGCACTGCTGCGAATGACGATATCTGCAAACTCACTGCCATAGTACCGTTGCTGACGGCTTTGTAAGGTAATCGCCCCCCCTTCAGTTTTTAACGATCCGGCAGACAGAGTTAGAGAGGAATTCTGTAGCGCAGTGGCCACCTCCGCGAAAGTAAGATCATAAGCGCGAAGTTTCTCGTTCTGGATTTCGACGTTAATCGCGGATGTTCTTGCACCCTCTGTGATAATCTTGTTTACCCCGCTCAAATCGAGAATCTGTTCGCGCACGCGCCGCGCCGCTTCCTTTAGCGTCGCGTGATCCGCATCACCATAAACCTGCACAAATATAACATGGCTATCGTCTTGCTCCTTGGTAACAATGGTGCTTTCAACTCGTGTGGGAAAAGTAGAAATAGCATCCACACGCGCCTGTATATCATCTTTCAACGTATCGATTGGATACCCTTCCTTACTCCGCACAATACTGGTTACACCCTCCTCGGTTACCGTGGATGTAATCTTCTGAATACCGGCGACACCGTCCAAAGCATCCTCAACTTTAATGGCCGCTCCTTCCTCAACATCTTCAGGAGAGGCGCCTGGGAAACTAACGCTGACCGTCACATTACGCGGTTCTTCGGCCGGAACTCCCTCGGTACGTAGATTAAAGCCGGTCGCCCCACCGACAATCAGCAACACCGCCATTAACAGGTTGGCCGCAACCGGATTATAGGCAAACCAGGCGATCCAGCCTTTTGATCGTTGCCCGGCCATTACTCTTCTTCCTCGTTTTTGGCAAAAAGAGGAACAACATGCACACCTGGAAGATAAATATCTCTCGCAGGCGTAACATGCGTCTCGACCGAAGGATCCATGGGAGAAGAAATAATTATCTTTCCATCATTGCGGAAAAGTACGTTGGCCGGAAACCTCTGCAAGCGGCTCTGCTTATCGACAATCCAAACATTTCCACCTTCTCCGAGAAAATGCTCAGGCAGAATGATCGCATGCTTATGGTTCTTGCCGGGCAAATGGGCTGCTACAAACATGCCGGGAAACAGACCCTCCGTGTTCTGTATTTCTACAACGACATTCTTCCAACGATTCTTCGTATCAATCGACTGTTCAACACGGGCAACCCGGCCACGCCATTTTCTTTTATCTGAAGAAGATTCAACCATGACCGGCGCATCAATTATAAGCCGTTTAAGTCGTTCGGACTCGCGTACGCTTAGTGGGATACGTACTTCGAAAATTGTACCATCATAGATACGGGCGATTTGCATGCCATTCTGCAGGACGCCACCGGGATTGACGTTTCGTTCCAGAACAACACCGTCATATGGAGCGGTGACTTTTGTTTGCGCCAAATCGTATTCGGCCTTCCTTACCGCGGCCGCAGATGACGTAACGTTCGCTCTAGCTTCACGCAGTTGCGGTTTACGCAACACAAGATCGGACGGAGTGCCTTCGAATCCCGAATTGGTCCAGTTATCTTCGGCAATGCGAACACGTTGCAGTTCTTCCTCTAGTGCACGTTTACTGGTTTCTAGTGCAGCCTCGGCTCGTGCCAATGCAGCTTCATAGGGTGCAGCGGCAAGCGTCACCAAAACATCGCCCTTCTGGAAGGTCTCTCCAACAAGTAGGTTTTCCGAGACGTCTATTACGCGGCCGGTTACCTCGCTGGATAACGTTGTCTGCCAGCGTGCCGATATCTGCCCATGCCCGATGACGGCATCATCGACAGATTGTGCTTGAACCTTGTGAACAACAACTCTCATCGGTTTGGGAGTCGAATTGTCTTTATGGAGCTCCTCGCGGACGTTTAACGTTACCACACAGCCAATAATAGCGAGTAAAATGGAGCATACTCCGACAAGCCGTTTCATTTTCTACACGCCTTTGCCCAAAGCCAACGCCAATGTGACGCGGTTTTTCAAACGTCCATTTCGCGTGTTTAGAAGATCGACCTTGATATCGAATACCGCGTTTTGAGAATTCAGGTATTCAAGGATACTAACGAGGCCGTTTTTATAACGATTTTCGAAACTCAGCGCGGTCTTCTCGGCATGCACGGCGGCCTCTTGAATACGCGCCTCCTGATCGGCAAGCAGTGTCTCCCGATCCAACGCATGTTCTACTTCTCTAAAGGCGCGCAGCGCTGTTTGAAGATATCTCACCCACGCCTGTTCAGCGCGGCTGTGAGCAGCATTCATATTGTTCTTCAATTTCCCAGCATTGAAGATTGGGAAACTTAGCTGATTTACCAGCGACCAGATTGTGGGTACTCTGGATAAACCTGCGGAACCTGTGCTTTGCCTTTCAATTGATCCAGTCAGCGTTAACGAGATAAACATTTCCTTATGCGCGACATTCACGGACTCGTCCGCAGAGATCACCTCATGCCATGCGCTACGTAGATCCGGACGCTCTACTAGAAGCGTTGCGGGTACATCTACAGCGGGGGAAGGCAGAAGCGCAGGCAGCTCATAGTCCAAAGCGAGTGTACCGCTGGGATAGTTTCCTATAAGCACCTCTAAAGAGCGGGTAGAGGAATTCAGCGCCGCCGCGTTGGCGGTGATTGTGGCCTTGTTTTGCGCAATATCACGCTCAACAGCGGAAAGGTCGTCCAGGGGGCCCAAGCCTGATCGATAGCTGCGGCGGCTATTTTCCGCACTTTTTTCAAGATTGATTAAGCGATTTTGTTCAAGCTTCAGCAAACCCTTGGCAGTAGCGACATCAAACCAACCTTGCATGACCTGCGCGGCAATGGAATCGCGCGTGGCTTGATATGTCTCGACCAGAGACTGCGACGTCGCATCCAACGCCTTCTTGCGACTACGCAGCTTACCCCAGATATCGATCTCCCAACTTACGTCCAGAGACGGATTGTAGCTGGTGACCGGCCTTCCCTCGGCTTCTTTTGAGCGATTTGCCGCAAAGTTCCCTGTTACATTTGGTAAAAGATCCCCAAGCTCTGCATCCGCGTTGAAACCGGCCTCCGCCATACGGTGCCGAGCCAATCTTATGTCTAGGTTATGCTCTAGCGAGCGCTCCACAATTGCTTCAAGCGTATCATCGGCAAAAACGTCCATCAGGCTGTTGGCGATGCGTGATTTTTCAGGTTGCACCGCATGGAAGCTTGGCGGCGCAGACAACATTGAAGCGGCATCGCGAGCCGTCACACTCTGCGGCAACGAGGCGCAGGACGACAATGACAAGCAGATGCCTGTGGTAACGAGTAACCTTCTCATGGCTTCTGTTATAAGAAGCGAATGTCTTTGTTTTTTGCCAAAAATAGGGTTTTTTGCAACAAAGTGTGCCAAGACTTCATGCTGACACACCTTATTACAAATAGGCCCTTAACGTGGGCGCGATGCATCAACTATAGAGGTGCAGGTTTCAAGGCATTTGGAAATTGAACATTAGGTACAAACCAAGATGACCCAGGGCAATGAACATATATTGGTGGTGGATGATCATGAGGACATCCGCGAACCTTTGGCAAAATACCTTCGTCAAAATGGTTTTCGCGTGAGCAAGGCGGCGAATGGTAACGAATTGAACACCGTCCTAAGGGGGGCCTCCATCGATTTGGTTGTTCTGGATATCCTGATGCCCGGTGAAGGGGGGTTGGAAATTTGCCGCCGCATTCGCGAGACAAAAGATATTCCGGTCATCTTGCTGACGGCTGTTGCAGAAGAAACAGATAAAATCATCGGCCTTGAAATGGGGGCGGATGACTATGTGACCAAGCCCTTCAACCCTCGCGAATTGCTAGCCAGAATAAAGGGCGTTTTACGACGCACGAATAGCTTACCTAAGCAATATTCCACCATAGACTCTGGTCATGTTTCCTTCGGTGCATGGATATTGGACGTTAACCGTCAAAGCATTAGAAAACGGAGAACAAGCGAAGACATTTCGTTAAGCACAGTTGAATTCAAACTGCTGATGGCGTTCCTCACCCACGCCAGGTTTGTACTTTCCCGTGACCAGCTTTTGGATTTGGTCAGCAACCGAGAGAGCGACGTGTTCGATCGCTCTATTGACAATCAGGTTAGCCGCCTCCGCAAAAAAATCGAAACCGATCCCAAGAAGCCTGAGATCATTAAAACGGTGTGGGGTGGCGGATACATGTTGACCGTCGATGTGATTAAGACATGAGGTATTTAACGCGAAGCATTGCCGGACAGCTTATCGTGCTTATTGTCGGCGCGATCTTGCTATCTCAATTACTAGTTATGGTTATATTTTTTGTGAAAGCGGAAGACCGTATCGATGAGTATGAGGATCACTTCGTTATAAAGCACATCGCTTCCGTCTATAACAAAGCGCAAAATACTTCTAAGGATAGAAGAGAGCTGTTGCTGGAATTCTCAAGCACGCCTGATATCGCCTTTTCTATTACACCAAATTCTCTCGGCACATCGCGTTTTGAATCTTCGGCCGAGGCCGATTGGTTCTCATCGCAACTCGGCAGTGAGGATGTTCGTGTTTTGGAAGTTTCTCCGCCTCTCCAAAGCATATGGTCTTTCTGGTTTACAGATGAAATGGATAACTGTTTCTCTGTAGAAAGCGATGCTGAACTTCCTGATCAATGTTCCCATCGTACCTACTCTTTACCGCTCGAAAATGGTAAATGGCTGAATGCCAAAATGGCGCTAGGGCCGGATGAAGTGGTTCTTCTGCTTCCAGTTATATTTGCGGCCTTTTTTACGCTGCTAAGCATTACAGTTGTTGTGGTTCTTTGCGTTCGGCGAATCACAGCGCCCTTGCGCCATTTATCCAACGCGGCCGATAAGCTGGGGCGCGGGGAAAGAATGCAATTGCTGAACATCGCCGGACCGCAAGAGCTATCATCGACAACTCGAGCGTTTAACCTGATGCAAAAGCGACTGACTCGTTTCATTCAGGATAGAACAAAGATGTTGGCGGCGATCAGTCACGACCTACGCACCCCAATTACCTCTTTGCGGTTGAATACGGAATTTGTTGAGGATGAAGAGTTACGCGAGAAAATGATCAGCATACTGGGAGACATGCAGGTTATGGTCGAGGCATGCCTATCCTTTTCCCAACAGGAGGTTACAGAAGAAGACACTAGAGTGATCGACTTGGTGCAAACGCTGGAAGATCTGACCGACGATTTTGCAGGGATCGGTTTTTCGTCCGATACGCCCTCATACGATTACTCATGCCGTAGCGTGAGCATTAAACGCGCCATCCGCAATCTGCTTGAGAACGCAGTCAAGTACGGCGGAGAAGCGCAAATGAGGTTCGAGAAAGCCAATGAGCAGATAATCATTACTATTCAAGATCAAGGACAAGGCATTCCTGAAGAGAAACTGCAAGAAGTGTTCGAACCGTTTGTTAGGCTTGAAGAAGCACGCAACACTCAATCCGGCAGCGTCGGTCTTGGTTTGGCCATTGCGCGGACGATAATACATAAACACGGAGGATCGATAGAAGCCGTCAATACATACCCTGGGTTACGAATGATGGTACAGCTTCCTGTGTTGAAGTCGATTTCACCTGACGGCTAGGGTCAGACCCAACCTGCCATTATATAACGCGGGTTGGGCGGTATTTTGGCCTTCTCGTCGCAATCAGGGCTACGTTGTCGTCGACATCCATCACCCTTCGGGCGAAGCCAGGGCTTCCCCAACAGACCCGGTTGCCCGGTAATCGCTTGCTCAAAAATTGTGTTAAGGCCGGTCCGTCAGCAGGGGTCCCGAAAACTGGGTATCTGACGGCGGCCCGCACCCAAAGCGCCCTCCGCCGGACCATAATATGCGCCGGTGTCTTAAGAATTCGCTAATGCGGGGACCGTCGGCACCACCCGGTGGCGATCCCGGCAGGACTCGAACCTGCAACCTGCTGATTAGAAGTCAGCTGCTCTATCCAGTTGAGCTACGGGACCGGTACTGTGAAGCGTCGCGGTGCCTATAACGGATTTCAGCGCCTTTGGCTATCGCACTCGCGCGCCCGCCGCGGGGGATTAATGGGTCCAGGGTTCCTGGCGGGTATAGGAGAAATTGTCCGCGTACGCCTTCGGCTTGATCTTGCGGGTCTTTTCTTCCTGCACTGTATAGGCGTGCCCGTTCTTCTTGGCGTAGGCGATTGCCTCTTCCTTCGAGTGGAAGTGCAAGGTGACCTGCTTGCGCGTGTCACGGGAACCGACCCAACCGATCAAATCATCGGGCGTCGACCGGTCCGTGGGCTCAAACTCCATAACCCACTCCTTGGTCTTTCCACGACCGGACTGCATCGCCGTTTTGGCGGGTTTGAAAATGCGCACTTCCATGACTGACGGGCTCCGTAACTGACGCCGGGTTGCGCCGCACAATACAGCGCACTGACCGCGCCGCCAAGACACACGGTGCACCGGCCCCCGACTTAATGGCCGTCCGGCTTGGGAAGAAACTTCTCCGCCACCGCGCCCAGCTTCTCCACCAGCCACAGGACGAGAATAGCGAGTACGCCGGAGACGACGATCTGCAAGTCGCGCAGATTCCCGGTGTTGAAATACTGTTTCAGCGTGTCGGACCGGCGAATTTCGCGCAGGACCTGTCCGTAATTGTCATAGCCGTAATAGATCGCGAAGAAGACGCCGACCGCAATCGCGAGACCGAGGATATGGATGACGATCCGCATGGCCTACAGTGTCTCCACACCGCCCGGATCGACCTTCAGGACATAAAGGTCGCCACGGCGCTCCACCTCCCCCGTCACCGCAACCGCCAACGAGGTGTAATCCAGCAACTCCTTGTCGATCGGCCCGCCGTCCGGCCCCGCCATCAGATAGACGAAAGTTTCGGCGTCGGGACCGTCACTGCTGTACGTCACCAGAACCGGCGCGATTTCCCCGTGCAGGCAATAGTTGGCGCAGGCCATATGGATCTTGCCCTGTCCCGGCCGCATGGCGCCCAGATAGCATTTACTGTCAACGATCTCCCCTTTCAGAGTGTAGCGACCCACTGTCTCAGGCGCGGCCGGCTGAAAGGCTTTTTCCGCCTCGGTCAGTTCCTTCTGGGTCGCGCGGATGCGCACGCGCCCGCCGACCTGCATGACGCGATGCGCCCCCCGGGCGATAAAGACGCCGCCCGCGTCGACGATCTTCCCATCCAGTTCCTTCACAAAACGGACAGCGCCCACCTTGCCAGGCCCGGTCAGCGTCACTGTCTGCCCGTTCGGATGGTCCGCGTCCGGCAGGGTATGGATTACCGGATAGGGATCGGCGCGCAGCACGCCGGTGATGGTTTTGTAGCCGGGGAAGAAACGTCCCTCGCCCGGGTCGCCCTGGGACGCACCGAACGCAATGCCGATACCAATACCGACACCGATGACGATAGGTACGACGAAGACATAGAACAGCGCCAGCTTACCCGGGGTTTTGAGATACCCCACGAAGAAGGAGTCGCCGTCCTTAGGCGCGTTTTCACTACTGGCCATGGCTCAGGTCCTCCTAACGCTACTGTAATTCGTCCGGCAAGACGACAGGATCGACGGGCGTGCCGGGCGGCAGGCCTTCCGGGTCCAGCAGAACCGTCTCGCCGTCCAGCCGCAGCCGGTATGTCGGAACCTTCTCCGTGAAAGGCGGCGGCGAACAGCCGTCTTCCGGCCGATACTGATAGCCGTGCCAGGGGCAGGTCACACAGCCGTCGATCACCCTACCCTCACCCAGCGGCCCGTTCTGGTGCGCGCAGAGGTTCGAGATGGCCGACAGCTTGTTTTCGTACCGGAAAATCGCAACCCGGTCGCCGCCCGGCAGCACGATCGTCACCGCCCGGTCCATCGGGATATCGCCAACCCTGCCGGCCGGCACCCAGTCCGGTCCCGCATCCGCCTCCATGGCGGTGTCGAGCTTCGTCTCCTTCAGCCCGGCTGCGATATGAAGTCCCGCCACCAAGGCGAAACTGCCGCCGGTCAACAGGATGTAGAACGGGTGCGTCTCCCCCTGCAGCAGTCCAAAAGTGATATGCAGGATCACCGATCCATAGGCGAGATAGACGCCCATATGAATCGCTTTCCACGTCAACGGGCCGAGAAAACTAAGCCAGAAATCGTGACTGGTCGCCGCCATCACCAACAGAATGACCAGGGCGAACACCCCGAACACCTCGAAGGGGAACCCGTGCCAGCTTGTGAAAGCGGTGTTCGCGCCCAGCATCGCGATATAGGGATCGATATTGGGGTTGAAGGCGAAATACCAGCCCTTCACGAACAGAAAATGCCCGAAAGCGACCAGGCACATCATCACGCCGAAATGCCGACGATTGTACAGAAGCGGCAGAAAACGTTTGTCCAGACGCGCCAACGGCCCGATGCACAGGATGAAGGTCAGCATTACGAAAGCGCAGCTGCCGAAGGCGCGCATGCGCAAGATCGGCCGTTCCGCCGACCGCACGTCCAGCAGGCTCGGCGCATATTCCAGGAACAGCAGGATATAGGCGACGACGAACCCGACGAGGACGATGTCATAAACCCATTTGTTCCGGTTCCAGGTGACCGGCCTGTAGCTGACGCTCATACCCGCCCCCCAAAGTCTCGGAAGTCTGTCTCACCCCAGGAAGTCTGCTGAATTCGCTGCGTTTCAATCGGCCTTTCTTGCCGCAGCAAAACGCCCAGCACGAACAAAGAGCCGACAAGAAGGGTCAGGAAAACCCAAAGACGAAGATGTGCGCGACGGTGCGGGCGTTGCATGATTTCAGGCCCTCTCCCGCTCGCGCCTGTACCAGATGGACAGCACCAGCGGCCACAGCAAGACTACGCCCGGAACCGCGAGCACCCTGAAGAGGTAGGAGCCCCTGGCCGACGGATCGATCCGGTCGACGCCGAACAGAAGGAACACTCCTGAAACGCCAAGTCCCAGATAGATATACCAAGTTACAATTTCGACGATGACACCCGCCGTCTGCATGCCGACCGCCCCCAGACGCTCTTAATCCAAACAAGATTAACCTTGAATTCCTATCTTATCAGTTAACCGACCACCCGCGGGTCACAAATATTGAACCTTTCGTGCTGTCTTGGCTGCACCGTATCAAGCCTCCCCGACTGTTCGCCCCGCCGGTCTTTCCGCCAACGGCGCCCGCAAGCACTGGACAAGGGTGCTGTCCCAGTGTTGTTGTTGCACCTCAACAGGTTACCGGAACCAGGTTCGCGGACATGCAGAAGAAAAAGGAAAGGGTCACCGCCCTGATCCGGACCTTTAACAGAAAGGACCGGACACTCCGCGCCATATCTTCGGTCCTGGAACAAACCGTAAAGAATATTCCGATCATCGTGGTCGACGATGCCTCCACCGACGGCACGGCCGAAGCGGTGCAGGCCGAATTCGGGAATCGCATCCGGTTTGTCCGGCACGATACGAACAAAGGTCCTGGCGGAGCCGCGAATACGGGCCTCGCCCTTGTAGAGACCGAGTTCACGGCCTTCCTGGACAGCGATGACATCTGGCATCCGACCTTTGTCGAAGAAATGCTCGCCGCGGCGAACAGGGAGCCCGGCACGACCATGGCTTATTGCGACGTGCGGCGCGTGTATGAGGATGCCTTCGTCGACAGGTCCAGTCGTTCGGCCGCGCCGGAGAGCATTGCCGAATATCTCGCCGCCCCCGTGGCTTCGATGAGCGTGGTCCTGGTCAGAACCCGCAGCGTTCGGTCCGTCGGCGGCTTCGACAACGACATCAAGATCGGCGAGGACTTCGACCTCTGCATGCGTCTGTGGATCCATGCGCCGCACAGTTTCGCGCATGTGCGGCGGGAGCTGGTGACCTACAATATTTCCAACGACAACATTTCCAACCGGCATGACGAAACACTTCGGTACCTGCACCTGCTGGTCGACCGGTTTACCGCACATCCCGTCTTCGCTCATTTAGCGGACCGTAAGGCAGCGATTATCATGCCGCGCGCCCTGCGGATTGCGGGACGGAAGCAGATTTCGCAATGGCTGCGGAATGTGCCCAATCGGTCGGTCAGCCTGATCCTGTTCGGCGGGCCGGACACGGAGCAGATCGCCGCCGCCCTGGCGTCGGCGGCGGCCCAGCGGCTACCGCCGACGGAGGTGGTGATCGCCGTACCGTCCGGAACGCACCTCGACCAGTTGCAGGCCGAGGATTGGCCGTTTCAGATGCGGACCATGGAGCATGACGCAGATGCCGATCCGGGCGCCGTTCTGCACAATGCGCTGGCGGCCTGCACGCGATCCCTGATCGTCTTTCTGGAGCCCGGCGACCGATTTTCGGAGACCGCGCTGGACGATCACCGGCGCGCGTTCTCCAGCACCCTGTCGAAGCCGTGTTTCAGTTTCGGCGGAACGGAGGAAGCACCGTTCCCAAGCCCCCTCTCGCTGGATGCAAAAGGCGCGGTAAAAGACGCCGTCCTTAACGGGACGCCGGGATCGCTCTCGACCATGGCGGTCGAACGGGCGCGTCTTCTGGAAATCGGGGACCTCCGGGGGGCTCCACCAGGCGGCCTGTGGCTTTCCCTCGCCTACCGCCTGATGGACGGCATTCATCCGCCGATCCGGATACGACGGGCCGTTGCAGAAACGTCCGCCCGGCAACGGATGACCGCGGAGGACGCAGCCGCGATACTCGAAAATGCGGGCGACGCGGAGACAGGGAACCTGTTTGCCGGCATCGCGGACGAACTGTTGGATAGTCTGGATTGCGGCGATGACACACCCTGACCCGGTTATGATCGTGGCGCCGATGGGGCGCAGCGGCACAACCGTTTTCAAGACGATGCTGGCCAGCCATCCGGACCTGTATCTGTCGGACGTGGCGGAGGATTATTTCGGGTATGGGGCGGACAAACTCCTCGATTATATAGACGGTCTGTTCACTCTTTGGGAACGCATGGAGGGTCACAAATATACCGGCCCGGGCCCGTTCGACCGCGACAGCCTTCTCGCCGAGATCGGAACAACGCTGCTGCGCTATGTCGGCGTCAGGGATCCGGTTAAACGGCCGGTATTGAAAAGCCCCTCCTTCGGAGAACTGGAAGTTACCCTTCGAATGTTTCCGACGGCGAGTTTTCTAATTCTCGTCCGCGACCCCCGTTCCATCGCCGAAAGCTACCTGCACGTTCAGGACCAGTGGGGATTCGAGTTCACGTTCGACCAGATTGCGAGCAATTGGGCCTTCCGCGCCAGAACCCTGCTGGAACTGCTCGCCCGGCAACAAGCCGCCGTTCGCGAGAACCGGCTGATCATCGTTCGGTACGAACGTTTGGTGCAGGACCGCACATCGGTACTGACCGAAATTCTGGAGAAACTGCGCTTGCCCCCTTTCCCCACCGGGAGCATGCCGGACGAGACCTTTCCCGTCATCGGATCGAGTTTCGCGTCCCGCGACAGTGAAAACCGCGTCAGTTTCGATCCGGTCGTCCCGCCTTCCGACTTCGCCCCCTTGGAACGCTGGCGTCACTGGACGCCGGAACGGCACACCCGATTCAACCGGCTATGCGGAGAAATGATGAAGAGATGGGGCTACGACCCGGTTGTGTGAAACATCCGCGGCGAACGGAAGCTACATCGATCCGCCGCCACCGCCGCCGGTATCCTGATCCAACTGATCGCTGATCGTCTCAAACACTTCTTGAACCGACTCCTCCCCCAGCACATCGGCGCCGAGGATGGTTTCGAGTTCTCGGATTGTGACAGGTTCCACTGCATCCGGCGCCTGCAGCAATCCGGTATCGGGGTCCACGACCTGTGGTTC
>JANQIT010000202.1 GCA_028282025.1 Hwanghaeella sp.
GGGAAACGGTCCGCCAGGCGGTGCAGGATATCCCGTATCACCGCGCCGGTCGGCGATGTTACGACCCCGATCCGTTCGGGCAGGAAGGGAAGCGCGCGCTTGCGCGCCGGGTCGAAAAGACCTTCGGCTTCCAGTTTCTTCTTGCGCTCTTCCAGCAGTTTCAGCAGCGCGCCTTCGCCGGCCAGTTCCATCGCCTCAATGACGATCTGGTATTTGCTGCGTCCCGGATAGGTCGTCAGACGCCCGGTCGCGATGACCTCCAGCCCGTCCTCCGGTGAGACGGCCAGTTTCTGCGCCGTGCCGCGCCAGCACACACCGTCGAGGACCGACTTGTCATCCTTGAGCGTCATGTAGAGGTGGCCGGATGCGGCGCGCTTGAAGCCGGAAATCTCGCCGCGCACGCGGACATGCGAAAAGCTCTGCTCCACCGTCCGCTTCAGGGCGGTGGAAATCTCCGACACCGAAAATTCCGGTGTATTGGTGGCGGGGTTGCTTGGCGCTTGTGTCATCTGTTCTTCGACTGCAAAAAGTCATCAGAGTTTGCCGGGGATTCAATCGGTCGGGCAAGCGATCATGCGGAAGTGATGTCCGCGCCCGGTTACATTGCTTTTTGTCTCTACAACTCTTGTGCGAATCCTGTAATCTTAACATCACGAATGCGGCGTCGACCGCATGGGAGTGTTCCGAATGAAGTTCTTGGTGGTCGGTTCCGGAGGCCGCGAACACGCGATCTGTTGGACATTGGCGGCTTCGCCGTTGTGCGATGCCGTTTTTTGCGCGCCGGGCAACGCCGGTATCGCCGAGGTTGCCGACTGTGTCGACATCTCCGTGAACGACTTCGACCGGATTGTGGAATTTGCACGGGACCGGGCAATCGACCTTGTGGTCGTCGGCCCGGAGGAGCCTTTGGTCAAGGGGCTGGTGGATGTCCTGACCGAAGCCGGGATCAAAGCCTTCGGGCCGACCGCCGCCGCGGCCCAACTGGAAGGGTCCAAGGGGTTCATGAAGGATATTTGCCGGAAATACGGCATTCCGACGGCCGAATACCAACGGTTCGACGACCGTAACGCCGCCCGGGCCTATATCCAGGAAAAGGGCGCGCCCATCGTTGTGAAGACAGACGGTCTGGCCGCCGGTAAGGGAGTGACCGTCGCCGCCACGGTGGAGGAAGCCCTGCAGGCCGTGGACGAGGCGATGGCGGACGGCAAGTTCGGCGCCGCGGGCGCAGAGCTGGTGATAGAAGAGTTCATGGAAGGCGAGGAACTGTCCTTCTTCGCCCTGTGCGACGGCGCGGCGGCGGTGCCTTTGGCCAGCGCGCAGGATCACAAGGCGGCTTACGATGGCGACAAAGGTCCGAATACCGGGGGGATGGGGGCTTATTCTCCAGCACCTGTATGCACACCGGAGATTGAGGCGCGGATCGTCGAGGAAATCCTGAATCCGACCATGGCGGCCATGACGGCGGAAGGGGCTCCGTTCCGGGGAATCCTGTTTCTCGGCCTGATGATTACCGCGGCCGGACCGAAATTGATCGAGTTCAACGTGCGTTTCGGCGACCCCGAATGCCAGGTCATCCTGATGCGCCTGATGTCGGATCTGCCGTCGGCGCTTCTGGCGGCCTGCGACGGCGTGCTGTCGACCTTCGATCTGCGCTGGTACGAGGAGTCGGCCCTGGCGGTGGTCATGGCATCGAAAGGGTATCCCGGTTCCTATGACAAGGGGACCCCGATCGGCGGCGCGGAGAGCGCGGTCGACGATCCGGAGAATGTATTCGTGTTTCATGCCGGAACGGCCAGGAACGGGGATGGCGCGTTGGTGGCGACAGGCGGACGCGTGCTGAATGTCTGCGCCATGGGCGACACCGTCGCGGAGGCCCGGGCGCGGGCCTATGGAACCATTGACCGGATCGACTGGCCCAACGGGTTCTACCGGACGGATATTGCCTGGCGCGCGCTGGAACGGGAAGCCGGATGAACGAAGGAGCCGCCGCGTGGAGACAAACCGCCGTCGAGGCCTATGCGCGGGGCGAACATGAGGCTGCGGTTGCAGCCTTTCGCGAGGCTCTGGCGCTTGCGCCGGGGGATGCCCGTTTGCATTTCGAGGCCAGCGTCCCGCACCTCGCCCTCAATCAATTGGACCGGGCGCTGGAGCAACTGACGGAGTCGCTGCGCCTCTATCCGAAAAACACCGATGCACAAATGAACGCCGCCCTGGTGTCGTCCAAGCTCGGCGACACGGAAGGTGCGCGCCATCATCTGGAGGCGGTGCTGTCTCTCAATCCCGATCATGTCCAGGCGGCCAATAATCTGTCGGTTCTCAAGATTCGGAATGGTGAACGGCAACGGGCGCTTCATCTGCTTGAACACGCGGTTGCCTGCGATCCGTCGCATGCACCCTCCCGTCACAATCTGGCGGGCCTGCTGCACCATTTGGGGCGTTTTCAGGAGTCGGAGGAACAATACCGCATCATTCTGGAAACCGATCCCGGAGACGAAACCGCGCGGTTCCTTTTGCGCGCCTTGTCCGGGGATCCAACCGCTCAGCGCCAGCCTCCGCCCGTGGCCTATGTCCGGTCGCTGTTCAACAACTATGCGGAAACATTCGAAGCGGATCTGGTCGAGAAACTGGGCTATGCCGCGCCGCGCGACCTTTGCCGGATGATCCTGGCGGCGCTCGGCCCTGGCGGCCGGATAGGGACCTGCCTGGATATCGGTTGCGGCACCGGGCTTGCCGCACCCGATTTACGGCCCTTTACCGATACGCTTGTCGGTGTGGATTTGTCACCGGACATGCTGGCCAAGGCAGCCGCGCGGAGCCAGTACGATAGATTGGTGGAGGCCGACGGTATCGACTTCATGCGCGAGAACAGCGGCGCGGACCTGATCTTCGGCGCGGATCTGCTGTTGTACATTGGTGCGCCGGGACCTTTTCTGACCGCCGCTTCGGATTCACTAGCCTCGGAGGGGTTCCTGGCCCTGTCGACGGAGAGCGCTTCCGAAGAGGAGGCGGATCTGGTCCTGCGGTCCAGCGGACGTTTCGCGCACCGGCGGGACAGCTTTATCGAGGAAGCGGGCCGGGTTGGTCTGACCCTGATAACATGCGAAGAAACGGATCTGCGCGCCGGAGAGAATGGCGTCCAGATTCCAGGTGATCTATTCTTGTTCCGGAAACAGGTTGGGTAGCATCCCGAATCGGACAAGAAGGCGGGCTCAGTCTACCCCGTGCGTCTCTATCCGGGGCCCGTCCGCGGCGCGAAAAGGAAACCGGCAATGGCCGTCGATCCGCAAATGGCGGAAATTATGTGGATCGGGGGCCTCATCATGCTGGGGCTCTTGGTTCTGTTCAAATTCGTCAACCGGAAACGTTTCGAGGAAAAACGCTTCGAACGGCGGGTCGGCGCGCGGCCCGATCCCAGCACGATGCCGGATATGCGCAGGACGCTTCCCCGGGTTCGCTTGCAGCTTATCGCCGCGGCGGTGGCCATCGTGGGGCTGACTTTTATTGCGATCATGGGGGCCGGGGAGGACCGGCAAGGGATTCCGCTGCCTGCCGGACTGTTCGACGTATTCCGCTGACCGGGGTGGATCGGCGGGGACTTCCGGCCGGGAGGAGCTTTTCATCCCTTGCTTTTCTCACTATGTGAAGCAGTCAGTTATTCCGGTTCTTTTCTGCCTCAGGGACAAATTGCTCATGCCGACCTCCGATCTGCGCGAAATTCTGGACGATCTGATCCGCACCGCAAAAAAGGCGGGCGCCGATCAGGCGGACGCCATCGCGGCGATCGGGACGTCGGTCACGCATTCCCAGCGGCTGGGCGCTCTCGAAAACCTGGAGCGTTCCGAAAGCCATGATCTGGGCCTGCGGGTGATCGTCGGAAAGAAACAGGCGGTGGTCTCCAGCAACGACTGGTCGCCGGATACCCTGCGGCAGTTGGCGGAACGGGCCCTGGCCATGGCGAAGGCCGTGCCGGACGACGCCTATTGCGGCCTGGCCGACCCGGATCAGTTGATCGCCGGCGACGGGCCGGACCTGGATCTGTTCGATGCCGAGGAACCGGGGACCGATCTGTTGCAGGAGCGGGCCAGGATCGCCGAAGAC
>JANQIT010000237.1 GCA_028282025.1 Hwanghaeella sp.
GTCCGCCGCCGCACATCCGCGAAGATGCAGACCGGGCGCAATTCAAGACCAACTGGCTGCTGGAACAAGCCAACGCCGTGATGGCGCGCGCCGTGGTTCACAGCGGCCACGACCGTTCCCCGGCCCGGGATCATTCCCGCGCCGCAACCCAGCCGTCGCAAGGGCCAACCCATGACCTTGACCCGTGACGGCGCAACTTTCCCTGAAAGGAAATCCATATGAGTGAAACAAGCACCCAAGCGCCGCTTGATACCATCCGCAACAAGGCCGTGTTCGCCAAGCTGTGGGAACAGCAAGGGCCGAAGGGCTCTTTCGTCAATGTGGAGTTCGGGCGGATCTACCGGCACAAGGAAACTGGTGAATTCCACGAATCCAAATATCTCAGCCAATCCGACATTGAAAAGCTGATCCCTCTCATGCCGCAGGTGCATGCGCGGGTTCTGCACCATAACGACCAGTTCAGGCGGCAGGCCCGCATCCAAGCACGGGAACAGGCCGCGCCTGAACAAGCGCAAGGTCTGATCGGTCAGCGTGACAATGTGATGGCCGCCGCCAAGCCGCCCGCGCCAGCCCAGGGGCCGCATAAGGGACACGATCACGGCCCTGAGATGTAAGCGCTGCATCCCTGAGCGGGGAGGCTCGGCAAACTTCTTGACAAACATTGTGTAATAGGATAGTATTCCTATCATGTTCTTCAAGAAGGAAAGGATGAAGACGCATAAAAACGAGATAAGAAGGAACCCGGCGATGGCAGACCAAGACATGATGAAAGAATTGAATAACACTAATGCAGGTCCGCCGGGAAAGCCCGTTGCCTTCGACCCTGAAGAGTTCATGCACTTTCTTAATGACGTCGATTGGCCGGACGATAAGAAAGCGGAATATACCGTGCTTGTCTGGGAAATCGTTTGTGAGTTCGTTGCACTCGGCTTTGATGTTCACCCCTTGCAGCAGGCGCAAAATACTTGTGGAAAACTCGCGGAAACACGCGACCAGAGCCCCTCTACGGCAGGTGATATGCTAAACTCTTCCTATACTCATTTAATCAAAGAATTTGCACGTCAGAACGGGGCGCAGCCCGCACCGGACGAGAAGGGAGTCATTGATGGATAAAGTGCGAAAGGCCCTGCTTTACTGCCGCGTATCGGGGAAAAAACAAACGAAGGACGGTTCCGGCCTCAGCAGCCAGGAACACCGCTGCCGCCAGTATGCGGAAGCCAAAGGTTATAAAGTGGAAGAAGTTTTCCCTGATGACGTCTCCGGCGGCGGTGATTTT
Source organism: Hwanghaeella sp. (assembly GCA_028282025.1). Classification (GTDB taxonomy): domain Bacteria; phylum Pseudomonadota; class Alphaproteobacteria; order UBA8366; family Aestuariispiraceae; genus Hwanghaeella. Next base: position 1,277 of record JANQIT010000237.1, read on the forward strand.
ATGCTGCGCAAAGGCATGGTGGCATTGCTTGCCTATATGGATGCACGGCCCCACGAAAATTTTGTGGTCATCTTCGACGATCTCAAACGCTATAGCCGCGATGTCGAGTTCCACATGAGATTGCGCCGGATCATGCAGGAACGCGGCGCTATCCGTGAATGTCTTAACTTCAACTTCGAAGAGTCACCTGAAGGCAAGTTCAAGGAAGTTATCTCTGTCGCCGCCAGTGAATTGGAGCGCGAGCAGATGGGGCGGCAGAACAAACAAAAATCCATTGCCCGTGTTGAACAAGGTTTTTGCGTGCGCTCCGTTCCGCCTATTGGCTTGAAGTACAAAAAAGCCGAAGGCGGCGGTAAGGTCTTGGTGCACGACGAACCTCTTGCCTCGATCATCCGCGAAGCGCTTGAGGGGTATGCTTCCGGGCGTTTCCAGGGACAGGCCGAAGTAAAGCGCTTTCTGGAAGCGCAGCCGGAGTTTCCGAAGAACTTCCCGGATGGCACCATCCGCCAGCAACGCGTGCGCAATATGCTGGAGCAGATCCTTTATGCCGGATACATCGCCGCCCCGGCATGGGGCATCTCCATGCGGGAAGCCAAGCATGAGGGCATTATCTCAAAAGAAACCTACTGGCGCATTCAGGAACGTCTGAAGGGCCGTCCGGCGATGCCTGCGCGCAAAGATGCGGATGCCGACTTCCCGCTACGCGGCGCTGTCGCTTGCTCCTCTTGCGGCTATGCCCTGACGGGCGGCTGGTCCAGGGGCAAGTATAAGCACTACGCCTATTACCGCTGCCATCATCACGGCTGCCCGGAGAAGGGTAAAGGCGTGCCCGTGGCACGGTTGGAGGAAAGCGTCGATACGGTGCTCAAATCCCTGCGCCCCTCAATGCCCTATGCGGCGATGATCAAAGCCATGTTCGCCAAGGCTTGGAGCACGCAGACGAAGCGCCTGGAACAGGTGGCCAAGTCTTATGCGAACCGCGTGCACGAGATTGAAAGGGAAATCGGCAAAACCTTGGACCGCATGTTAGAGGTCTCAAGCCCCCGCGCTCTAAACGCCTTTGAGCAGCGCCTTGACGCGCTTGAGCAGGAAAAGCTTATCGCGGCGGAAAAGGCCGCCGCAAAACCTGCGAAACCCGGCAAGTTTGAAGAGTTGTTTGAACTCTCGATGGGATTTCTCACAAACCCTTATAAAGTTTGGAAAAACGGCGACCCGGACGCCAGGAAACTAGTCCTCAGACTAGCCTTCGACGGCCCTCTTGCCTATACCCGCGAAACCGCCTGTTTGAACTCCGAAAAGTCTAGCGTTTTTAAGCTGTTAGAGGATACTTGCATGCCTGACTGCAAGATGGTGCTGCAGGAGAGAATTGAACTCTCGACCTCTCCCTTACCAAGGGAGTGCTCTACCCCTGAGCTACTGCAGCCTGGTGCGGTGTTGGCGGCGGGTTGTCGGGTGGGACAGACTGGGCCGCGTCTCCGGACGGCGCGGTGTATGCCATAGCGTTCGCCCGGCTGCAAGCATGCAACACGATCAAAAATCGTCTCTTTTTCCAACAGCGCCGGTATTCCGGCGATTCGCCGAACCGCCCGGTCTCCGTTTTCGGGAGCGATCCCCCGCCGGGCGGGGGAAACGGGGTAAAAGGCAAGCCGGTGAAAGGGTTATCTCACCGTGAGGCGTTCTGTATGCCGGGGGACTTGTAGGCCCCGCCGTGGGGCTGAAGAATGCGTCGTGTAATGGACAGCGGGTCGGGCGCAGTGAGCAAAAAACCGGGCAGGAACGACGAACGGGCGGAGAAACTGGCCGACAGGTTGCGTGAGAACCTGAAGAAGCGCAAACAGCAGGCGCGGGGACGGGTGGCCGGCGACGGACCGGATCGACCCCCGCACACGCCCGACGCGGAAAAAACCGAGTAGGAGAACGCCATGGCGATCATGCCGGACACATGGATACGGGACCGGGCGTTGGCCGACCGGATGATCGACCCGTTCGTCGACAGCCAGAAGCGGGAAGGGACCATTTCATTCGGCGTGTCCTCGTACGGCTATGACGCGCGCGTATCCGACGAATTTCGGGTCTTCACCAATGTCGATAACGCCCTTGTCGACCCGAAGAGCTTTTCCGACAGCAGCTTCGTGGAGCGGAAGACGGATGTCTGCATAATCCCGCCGAACAGTTTCGCCCTGGCCAGGACGGTTGAGTATTTTCGCATTCCTCGCGACGTCTTGGTGATTTGCCTGGGTAAGAGCACCTATGCGCGTTGCGGCATCATCGTGAACGTGACCCCGCTGGAGCCGGAATGGGAAGGGCATGTCACGCTGGAGTTTTCAAACACCACGCCGCTGCCCGCCAAGATCTATGCAAACGAAGGGGCCTGTCAGTTCCTGTTCCTTCAGGGGGCCGGGCCGTGCGAGGTCTCCTATGCGGACCGGGCCGGGAAATATATGGGGCAGACCGGCGTCACGCTGCCGAAACTGTAGTCTCGCAGCCCGGTATCCGGTGTTTACTGAACCGAGAAGACCGGCAATCCGGTGATCCGTGCGTCGATCTTGGACAGCATCTGGCGGTAGGCCGGGCTGTCGACTCCACCGAAACGCTGCTCGAACTCGCTCTGCGGCATCAGGGATGGCAGATCGTCGATACGCGGAAACATGTCCGCTTCCCGCGCCAGTCCGGCGACAATCGCCGGCCAGTCCGCAGGTCCGGATCGGGTGAGGAAAATGGCGAATTCGATCCCCGCCCTGTCCGCGGCGATATCGTCGAAACTGAAGCCGCTGCCGCCGCGGCTGGCGTCCAGCAACTCCTTGTACTCCCCGACGGCGAAGGCGAAACCCGCGTCGCTGGCGACCTGTAGCCCCGCGGATAGCGCGAAATGCGCGCGCAGATCGCGCCGCCCGGCCAATGTGGCCGATGCGCAGGGGGGCGGGGTCTTCAAAAGGTCCGGCGGCACCACGTCGCCGATCAGGAATTGCAGCTTATAGTGTCCGCACTGAATGGCGGTCGCGAAAAGAGCGGTCTGCATTTCATAGCGCGCCGTCTCCGCCGTCGCCCGGTCGGCGGCCCGTGCGACGGCGAAATGGAGGAACTGGGCAAAAGTGCCGTTCGGATCCAGCTTGCCGGACCGCGAGGCTTCATACATGGCCAGCCAATAACCCCGCAGATCCTCCACGGTGCTGAAGCCGGAGGCGGCGCGCACCGTATCCTTGGTCCGGCTGGCCAGCGCCTTCCGGTCGGCCCGGGTCAGGACCACTTCCGCCGTAACGGTTTTGCCCGCGATCCTGATGTTCCGCACACCATTGACCGCGACGGTTCCGAGCCCGTCGCCAAGAACAAGATTCATCAGCAGTTCCACGGCGGGCACGACGGGCGCTGCCGGCAGCGTAACCTGCCCGATCCGCAGGTAGGATAGCGCGATGCCTTCCTGCGCCGGGGCGAATTCCGCCGTCAGGTTCACCCACTTCCCGGTCGGCAGGCGGTAGGAACTGTCGATGACGACACCGAAGGGCAGAACCTCCGCCCGCGCGCGAACCGACGGAAGCGCGCGGGAGGCGAAGATCAGCGCGCCGTTCAGATCGTCCTCGCTTGCCCGAAAGGTGCGGTCGCCGGTTTCCGTCTCGGTCAGTTTCCGGAACGACAGGACCATGTCTTTCGCACGCCGGGCGTCGTCCGGCGTTGCCGCGCGCGGAGATGCAACCAGGGGGGCCGGTTCGGACGTGAAAAAGACAAGGGCGACAGGCGAAGCCAGGACGCCGAGAATAAGAAACAAGAACAACAGGCTCTTCATGGCGTGCGCTTTGCGGAAACTCCTGAAACCGTCATGTCCGTGGCCGCCCCAATTTCCCGAAACGCGCCAGCCTGACCCTGAACCCATGATTTTCGGTTGGCAAGCCGCCCAACCTTAGTAAGAACGGGCGTATCTCTCAGTGACTGGTCTCACAATGCTGTTGAGAAACCGGTTTTGCCGCACACCGGAATCGGTTGGGATAAGGCGTCGGCGATGGCCGTGGCCATTTTTTCGCCGCAATAGGTTGCTAAGCCTGTCGCACAGTTAAGACACGAACAGTAATTTTGGTCGAGATCTAAGAAAATGGCACCGGATGATATCGCGGCCCGCCACCGTTCGGATGACGGTCGCGCCAGGGCGCGGGAGGCGGGTATGGATCGTATACGAATTCGCGGCGGACGCCGGCTGACCGGAACGATCCGGATCGCCGGGGCAAAGAACGCGGCCCTGCCGCTGATGGCCGCCGGCCTGTTGACCGACGAAACACTGGAACTGCGCAATCTGCCGCTGCTGTCGGATATCGACACCCTGTCGAATCTTCTCGTTCAGCACGGGGTGACGCTGACCATGCGCAGCGTGAACGAGGAGGACGGCCACCGTTCCCGCGTTTTCGGCCTGACGACGCCGGACATCACCTCAACCACCGCGCCCTACGATCTGGTCCGGAAGATGCGGGCGAGCGTGTTGGTATTGGGGCCGCTTGTCGCGCGGTGCGGTTTCGCGAAGGTTTCCCTGCCGGGCGGCTGCGCCATCGGGACCCGTCCGGTCGATCTGCATCTTAAAGGTCTTCAGGCCATGGGGGCGGAGATCGAACTGGAAAGCGGTTATGTCCTGGCGCGCGCGCCGCAGGGTTTGCAGGGAGGCGAAGTGGTGTTTCCGTTCGTGTCGGTGGGCGCGACGGAAAACCTGTTGATGGCCGCCGCGCTCGCCAAGGGCGAAACCCGGCTGGTGAACGCGGCGCGCGAGCCGGAGGTGACCGACCTTGCGCGGTGCCTCACCGCCATGGGCGCGCAGATCGAAGGCGCCGGGACCGATGTCATCACGGTGCAGGGCGTGGACCGGCTGCGTGGCGCAGCACACGATGTCATCGCCGACCGGATCGAAGCCGGCACATATGCGATGGCGGTCGCGGCGAGCCGTGGCGAGGTCGAACTGATCGGCGCGCGGACGGACAGCATGACGACGGTGTTCGATCATATGGCGGAAGCCGGCGTCCGGATTGCGCAGACAGAGCGCGGTGTCGCGGTCTCGGCCGACTGGGTGCGGGGCGTGGATGTCATGACAGAGCCGTTTCCGGGCTTTCCAACCGACCTACAGGCCCAGATCATGGCCATGCTGGCGACGGCGGATGGCGCTTCCATGGTGACGGAGACGATCTTCGAAAACCGTTTCATGCATGTGCCCGAACTGATGCGCATGGGGGCGAACATCAATCTGCACGGCCGGTCCGCCATGGTGCGGGGCAGCCAGGACCTGACCGGGGCAGAGGTCATGGCGACCGATCTGCGGGCCAGCGTGAGCCTGGTCATCGCCGCCTTGGCGGCCAAGGGCGACACGGTCGTGAACCGGGTCTATCATCTGGACCGGGGCTACGAACGGCTTGAGGAAAAGTTGGCGGCATGCGGCGCTGACATCGAGCGCGTTTCCAGCTAAACAAGAGGCGGCGGGGGAGGCCGCCAAGTTCAACAGACGGTAATCGGACACTGCTACTGTGACGACCGGAGACGACCAAATCCGCCTGCGTGCGCATGACCTTACCGATCTTTCGGTGGTGGGCGCCATGGTTCAAGACGCCCTGGTTCCCGCCGGGGATATGCGCTTTCTGAAGGACAGCGGCCAGTTCGTGCTGTTGTTGAACAGGTTCCGCTGGGAAAATGCCGACGACGGTCCACCATTCGGGCGCACCCATGCCGGGCTTCGTTTCGACAACGTGACCGGCGTTCGATTCAAGGGGATCGACTGGGATCAACCGGACGGCATGCTCTCCTTGCTGACGATTGCCTACGATCCGGACGGTGAGGACGCGGAAGAGGTTGTCGTCTTGCATTTCGCCGGTGGGGCGGCGGTGCGCCTGACCCTTTCTTCCCTGGCCTGCGCCCTTGAGGATATGGGGGATACCTGGCCGACGAACTGGAAACCGGGGCACGAACCGGATTGAGCCCCTGCAAGGCTAGGCGCGGCCTGTCCCGGTTTCGGACCTTCGGATCCCCCCGTGCGGATTGACGCTCGACCCGCCCTTGATATAGTTTCATTTGAAACTAAATGCTGACCGACTGCTGACGGACGGCCGAAACGGGTGTGGGGCGCCGCATGAAAAACTACATCTCCTTTCCAAGGATCGAAGGTACGGCCAGCCGCCAGGCGCACACGGCGCTGCCGGACGGAACCTATGAGCGGGAACTTGGGAAAGAAGGGTTTTTCGGGCCGGCGACCCATATGTATCACGAGCATCCGCCCACGGGCTGGACTTCGTTCGAAGGCGACCTGCAGCCGCGTGCTTTCGATCTGAACCGCCTCAACAGCGAACAACCCTCGCCCTTCGATGCGCAGGTCGTGCTGCAGAATGCGCAGGTCAAGATGCGGTTCTGGCGGGCGCCCATGGCCATGGACCATCTGGCCCGCAATGCGGACGGGGACGACCTGATCTTCGTCCATGAAGGCAACGGTGACCTTTTTTGCGACTATGGGCATCTCGCCTTCCGCCCGGGGGACTACATCGTCCTTCCCCGCAGCACGATGTGGCGTATCGAATGCCGGGAGCCGGTCTCGGCGCTACTGATCGAAGCCACCGGCTCCAGCTATATGCTGCCGGACAAGGGGATGGTCGGAAGGCACGCGATTTTCGATGAGGCCATGCTGGATACGCCACTGCTGGACGATGCGTTTATCGCGCAGAAATCGAACGGTGCGGCGGTGGAAACCAAGGTCCGGATCAAGCGCGGCGACAAGCTGGCCACCATGACCTATCCGTTCAATCCGCTGGACGCCGTTGGTTGGAAGGGCGACCTGGCGCCGGTGCGGATCAACGTGGAAGACATCCGGCCCCTGATGAGCCACCGCTATCATCTGCCGCCCTCGGCGCACACGACCTTTGTCGCGGGCGGGTTCGTCATTTGCACATTCGCGCCGCGCCCGTTCGAGATGGACCCGGACGCGCTGAAGGTGCCTTTCTACCATAACAACGATGATTACGATGAGGTGATCTTCTACCACGCGGGCGACTTCTTCAGTCGGGACAATATCGATGCCGGCATGATGACGTTTCATCCCTGCGGTTTCACCCATGGCCCGCATCCCAAGGCGTTGAAAGGGGCGTTTGCGCCCAAAAAGCCGGCGACAGACGAATATGCGGTGATGGTCGATACCCGCAATGCGCTGGAACTCGGCGATCTGCCGGCGGGCATCGAGAATCCGGACTATGTGAAGAGCTGGGGCGGCGGCGGGTCCTACGACTGACAGGCCGCTCTCTCTACCCGACAGGAGGAAATGGAATGAAACTCGGCACATTGAAGACCGGGGGACGGGACGGTGCGCTTGTGGTGGTCAGCCGCGATCTGACCAGGGTCGTGCGGGCCGATGGAATAGCCCCGACCTTGCAGGCCGCCCTGGACGATTGGGCGGTTGCCGAACCGCAGCTTCAAGCTCTTTCCGACAGTCTCAGCGCAGGGGATGCGGCAGGCGCATTTGACTTTGACGAGGCGGCGATGGAAGCGCCGTTACCGCGTGCGTACCAATGGGCCGATGGATCGGCCTATGTAAACCACGTGGAACTGGTGCGGAAGGCGCGCGGGGCGGAAATGCCGGCCAGCTTCTGGACCGACCCGTTGATGTACCAGGGTGGATCGGACAGTTTTATCGGACCGCGCGACGATATCCCGGCGGGCGATGAATCCTGGGGCATCGATTTTGAAGGCGAGGTCGCGGTCATCACCGGCGACGTGCCGATGGGCGTCTCGCCGGCGGCGGCGCAATCCGCTGTTCGGCTTGTCATGCTGGTGAATGACGTTTCCCTGCGCGGACTCATTCCGGCGGAACTGGGGAAAGGATTCGGTTTCTTCCAGTCAAAGCCGTCCAGCGCATTTTCCCCCGTGGCGGTGACGCCGGACGAATTGGGGGGCGCCTGGGACGGCGGCAAGGTGTCGCTGCCGCTTCTGTCTTCCCTGAACGGGGAGCCCTTCGGCAAACCCAACGCGGGCGACGATATGACCTTCGAGTTTCCTGCATTGATCGCGCATGCGGCGAAAACCCGGCCCCTGGCGGCCGGCTGTATCGTCGGGTCCGGCACCGTCTCCAACAAACAGGACACCGCGCACGGATCATCCATCGCGGACGGCGGCGTCGGCTATTCCTGTATCGCGGAAGTGCGGATGATCGAGACCATCAATTCGGGCGCGCCATCGACGCCCTTCATGCGTTTCGGCGACCGCGTGCGGATCGAAATGCTGGATGAACAGGGCCGCTCGATCTTCGGCGCGATCGACCAGCAGGTTGTGCAATATGACGGGCCTTGATAGGCGTATCTGCACCCGATATCTGCGTTGAGGATGATTTTTCATGCCCTTTGTCGACCGCACGACCTTTATCGAACTGCTGGAGAAGCTGCGCCACGAGGATGACGCGGAAGTTCTCGCCGCGGCGAAGGAAATCAGCCGCCGGATGGATGAAGGCGGCGTCACCTGGGAAGAGGTCCTCGTCGGCGGCGCGCAGGATGACGACGATGAGGACGGCTACGGTTACGACGACGCGGATGAGGATAATGCCGATGACGCGCCGCCTGCGGACACGTCCGGGGATACCGCACTGATCGAAAAGCTGTTGGCGCGCGACGACTTGTCGGAAGAAACGCGGGAAGAATTGGAAGACTACAAGGAAGACATTGCCGAAGGCGAGTTTTCCGCCGCCGACAGCCGCTATCTTCAGGCGCTCGCGAAGCGTATCTCGGGATAAAGCCTTTCTCCGTTACCTGGACGTGGCGTCGCTCGCGCATCCGCAGGGCCGGCTAGAAGACGGTTTGCTGGGCCGTAATGGGAGAGACCCTTCGGCATCGGCGGCGTTACACGTATTCAGGCGGCAGCTATACGACAGCCAGCTCCAGAAACGGTTTACCTGCGGCGATGCGTTCGAAATGGAAGACGGACAGGTCCAGGGTCTCGAACCGTCCCGCCGCGATCAACTCCGAAACGGCGCGCCCCACGGCGGGGCTTTGCTGCAGACCGTGCCCGCTGAAACCGTTGGCGAAGAAGAAGTTGGCGATTTCCGGGTGCGGGCCGATTACCGCGTTGTGGTCGAACAGGTTCATGTCGTACTGGCCGGCCCAGGAATTCACCACCTTCAAAGATTCGAAGCGGGGGTCGCGCTCCGCCATGATGGGCCAGATCTCGCTTTCGAACCAATCGTGATCGACGTCGAAATCGTCGTCCTCCACTTCCGGGTCGTTATCCTCGTCCGGCGACCGGCCGCATATGAAGAATTGGCCTTCCGGACGCCAATAGACACCCGTGTGGTCGATCAGCAGGGGATAGTCCGCAAGCGGCTGGCGGATATCGACGACGAAGACACTGCGCTTGCGGGGACGCACCGGCAGATCCGCGCCGACCATGGCGGCCACCTTGCCGCCCCGGTATCCGGCGGCGTTCACGACGGCGCCGCTGCCCAGGCGACCGCCGGACGCCAGGCGGACGCCGGCGACCTTGTTCGCTGTCCTGTCGAAGCCGACCACCTCATCGTCGATATAGTCGACGCCAAGCGACTTCGCCTTGCGGCGGAAGGCCTGCAACAGAGCGAAGGGGTCGATCCATCCTTCCTCTTCCGTCCCGAAGGAGCCGCAGGCCAATCCGTCCAGGGTCAGCCAGGGGAAGCGCTCCGCAAGGCCGTTGCGGTCAAGCAAAGCGACCGGGGCGTTTTCCCGGCGCTGGATCTCGTTGATCTGCTGCATGGCGGGCAGCATTGCTTCCGTGCCGAGGAAGAGATAACCGTTCTTCCGAAAGCTCACATCGGGCCGGTCGCCGCCCACTTCCAGAAGATCGCCGATCTCGGCCAGGAAAGAGGCGGTGAACTGCGAAATCCGGATATTCTCCGGCGTGGTGAATTGCTGCCGGACGCCGCCGCAGGATCGGGGGGTGGAGGCGAATTCATAGGCGGAATCGCGTTCGACCACGGCGATGCGGCCGTTGAAATCGGGCCGGGTCGCAAGGAAATAGGCGGTGGCGCTGCCGACAACTCCTCCCCCCACGATGACGACGTCGTACAAGTCCGGCATTACGCCTCCCTAAATCAGTTTTTCATCGGCGACGATGCTGTTCAGCCAGGCGACATGGCCGCGCAGCTCCCGCCGCCTGAGCAGTTTCTGTTGCGCCGGACGCGGAAGTTCGGCGAAGGAAATAAGCCGCTTGGCGATCATCAGATCGACCAAATCTTCGATCACGCGTGACATTTCCCGGTCCGACTGCGCCATCGCGTCCGGCGACTCACCGTCTTCGGCCGCACCCAGTTGCTGCAGCAGAAACGCCCGCAGGTCCGGGTCGTCCCGCGGTACTTCCTGGCTTCTCGGGAAGCGCTTTTCGTGGACGGCGGTAATGGAGCCGTCGCGGTCGCGGGAAACGAAAGGCATGCATCTTCTTTCACGGTTCGCGTTTAGTTTAGCCACGGCCTGTAGGTGCTTTCCAGTCTTGTGACGCATGGGTTATGGTTCCGCCGCAGGAAGGTTAGGGGTAGATGTTCGACAAACTTCGCGAGGCCATTCGGGACGCTGCGGCCCGTCACAAGAACCGGCCGTTTCTAGAGGCGGCGATGGCCGCCTGCGCCTATGTCGCCATGGCCGATGGGCGCATTTCCATCGGCGAGCGCGGGCGGGTGGACGATATTCTAGAGCATCTGGAACAGCTCAAGATTTTCGACCCGCATGAGGGCGTCAATCTGATGAACGACTATGCGGAGGGTCTGCGCGAGGATCACGAGGCAGGCAAGGCCGCTGTCATGAAGGCGGTCGGCCAAATGGCGCAGGATGAAGACGCGGCTTTCCTGGTCGCACGCATGTGCATCGCCATCAGCAACGCCGACAACGATTTCAGCGATGAAGAACGTGTCGCGGTCAGCGAGGTGATCGACGCCCTGAAAGCCACGGGCAAGGTCGAAATCTGAACATCACGTCCGCCTGTCAGAGTACCGCCAACTCCGCGTTCAGCAGATCCGTCACCAGCAGGTGGTTCGGTTTGTGGGTAATGAAGATGGGCGGTTTCGCCTGTTCGACAACCGCCTGCGGGGTGACGCCACAGCCCCAGAAGTCCGGCACCTCGCCCTCATAGATCGGCACGGCGCCGCCGAAATCGACCTGTCCGATATCCTGGATGCCGATGGCCGCCGGATCGCCGAAATGGACCGGCGCGCCATGGACATTTGGGAAGCGTGACGTGATCTGGATCGCGCGGATTGCATCCTTCGGCGGCATTGGGCGCATGCTGACCACCATCGGCCCATGGAAGGGCCCCGCCGGCGTGGTCGCCAGATTGGTTTTATACATGGCGCATTCGATACCAAGATCGACATGCCGGACCGGGACATCGGCGGCGGCCAGCGCTTCCTCGAACGAAAACGAACAGCCCAAAACGAAAGCCACCAGATCGTCGGTCCACAGATCCGAAATATCGGTCCGTTCCTCGATCAGCTCGCCCTCGCGGAACAGCTTGTACTTCGGCACATCGCTGCGGATATCGATGTCGATCCCCAGTTCCGGCAACATCGGATCGCCTTTTTCCGTCATGCCGATCACCGGGCAGGGTTTCGGGTTGCGGCGGCAGAAGTTGAGGAAATCGTGTGCATAGGCGGACGGCATGATCGCCACATTGCCTTGGACGATGCCGGGGGCCGTTCCCGCCGTCTGACCGGCATAGGCGCCGCTGCGCGCTTCCTGCCGGACGGCGCGGGCGCGGTCCCGCATCGCGGCTGTGGTTTGCGGGGGCGGAACGGCGAGGGGTCGGAGTTCGGTCTGGTCCATGGTCATCATCCCATCTGCATCAGGATATTGCCTTGATCGTCCAACTCGGCCGAAGCGCCGGGCGGGATCAAGACGGTTGTATCATATTCTTCGACGATGGCCGGCCCATCGACCCGTTCGGCGAGTGCGGGCCGCGCCAGTACGGGCGTTTTCAGCCAGCCGTGCGCCTCTCCGAAATAGGCGGAGCGGGATGCCGAAGCCGGGCCGGCGTCCATGCCGCTGGAGGCCAGTCTGATGGCGGACCGGGGCCGGTCCGGAACGCCGAGGCCCACAAGCTGTGCGTTGACCAGTTCCACCGGCTCTTCCTCTCCCGCCCTGTGACCATAGGTCCGCTCGTGTTCTTCGCCGAACAGGGTTTCGAGCTGCCGCAGCGTCTCCGCCGTGACGGACCCGCCGGGCACCGGCACCGACAATTCAAAAACCTGTCCTTTGTAATGCATGCTGGCGGTGCGGGTGAATTGCATCCGATCCGTGGCGAAACCGTCCTTGGCCAACTGCGCCGCGGCCTGTGTCTCCATAGCGGACCAGGTCTCGCTCAGCGTCTCGGGCGACACGGTGCGCAGCAGTTTGTTCACCGTTCGGGAATAGTGGTGTTCGACATCGGCGAACAGCAGGCCCAGTGCGGAGAAGAGCCCGGCGGAGGGCGGAATGATGATTGTTTTCATGCCGAGTTCCTCGGCCATCCCGGCTGCGAACAATGCGCCGTTTCCGCCGAACGGCAGCAGCGTATAGGCTCTGGGATCGCGGCCGCGCTCCGAAGAGACGGCCCGGATCGCCCGGATCATGTTGGAAATTGCGATCTGGCGCGCGCCCAGGGCGGCCCGCTCCAGGCTTATTCCCATCGGTTCCGCTATGGTCCGGGTCAGGACGTCGATGCTTTTCTGTTTGTCCAGCTTGACGTCCCCCCCGCATAGATAGTCGGGGTTCAGATACCCTAAGACCAGATTGGCGTCGGTGACCGTCGGATCGGTTCCACCCTGGTCGTAGCAGACCGGACCCGGCATGGCGCCTGCGCTTTGCGGGCCGATCTTCAGCGCGCCGCCCGCGTCGATCCAGATAATCGAACCGCCGCCCGCGCCGACTTCCGCCAGATCGATGGCCGGCACTTTCAACAGATAGCCGCTGCCGGTCAGCAGGCGCGACCCGATCATGATGCCGCCGCCGACCGAATATTCCTGGGAACGCGTGTAGGCACCGTCTTCGATCAAAGAGGCTTTCGCGGTGGTGCCGCCCATGTCGAAGCTGATGACATCGCGCTTGCCCACGCCCTTGGCCACCGCGTGCGCCCCGACGACGCCGCCCGCCGGGCCGGATTCTACGATGTTCACAGGTTTCCGGGCTGCTTCTTCCGCCGGCGTCAGACCGCCGTTCGACTGCATCAGCAGAAGCGGGGCGCCGATATCCCGGTCGCGGAAACCCTGCTCCAACGATTGCAGATACTTCGAGACAATGGGCAGGACATAGGCGTTGACCACGGTTGTGGAGGTCCGCTCATACTCCTTGATTTCCGGCAGAACATCGATGCTGGCGGAAACGGGAAGGTCCGGCGCGCGGTCCCGGATTACATCCAACAGCAATTGCTCGTGCGCCGGGTTGGCGTAGGAATTGATCAGGCAGATGGCGATGGCTTCGACATTCTCCGCAAGCAGCCGGTCGACGACCGCTTCGGCTTCGGTCCGGTCCAAGGGCGTTTCGACCGCGCCGTTCGCGTCGATCCTCTCATCCACGGTCATGCGCAGGTACCGTTCCACCAGGGGGGCGGGCTTCTGCCAGGTCAGATCGTAAAGACGCGGCATCCGCAGATTGCGGATCTCCAGGACGTCCCGGAACCCTTTGGTCCCGATCAGCCCCACACGCGCGCCTTTCAGTTCCAGGATCGCGTTGGAGGCGACGGTGGTTCCATGCAGGATCTCGGCGACATCGCCCGGCGCGATGCCGTGGGTTTCGAACAGGTCTGTGATGCCGGCGATGATGGCGCTGGCGTAATTCTCCACGCTGGAGGAGACCTTCTTGGAGAGAACGTTGCCCTCCTCGTCGATCAGCACGATGTCGGTGAAGGTGCCGCCAATGTCGGCCCCGATACGGTAATTTGGCATTTTTCTTCTCGGCTTAGCGGGCGTTCAGGGAGGGCGGGGTTTCTGCGTCCTGGTCGTTCCAGGTGACGACCTTTCCAGCGTTCCCGGGGGCGGTTTGCCGCATGTCCGCCCTCAGGGCTTCGGTCGCGGCGCGGTCCACCGTCCAACCTTCCGTATCGATGACGACGCCGTATTCACGCCGGGCCGCGTCGACGCCGATCAGGTCGTTTCGGACGTCCGACAGGACGCTGGCGGGGTCACGGTCCAGAGGATCGCCCCAACCGCCGCCGCCGGCCAGCACATAACGGAACACATCGCCCTTCGCGAAAGGCATGGTGACTTTGGAGGAAAGCTTGCGGTTCTCGCCCTCCGGGTCGAAGAAGCTTTCGCCCGGTTTCCCGGCCTTGCCGCCATAAAGCCCATAGGGCCGGATTGCCTGACGGTCGGCCCGGCATTGCAGGGTCGCGTCATCGGCGGTGAGCCGGTAGTCCCGGTAAAACGGCGCGCCGCCCCGGTATTTCCCGGCGCCGCACCGGTCGGGCGCAAGTTCGTAAGCCAGGATCTGGAGGGGATGCTCGGCTTCCGTCACCTCGATCGATTGGGAAGCCATGTTGACGAACAGGTTCGAGTTGCCTTCCAACCCGTCGGCGTCCGGGCGTCCGCCCCAGGTGCCGCAGGAAAAATCGACATAGATGAACGGCTTCCGGTCCTTGGTATAACCGCCGACGGATACGCCCACATTGCCGCCGTCGGAGGCGGCGAAGACCCGGTCGGGCGCCATTTTCGCCAGCGCGCCGAACGCGCAGTCCAACATCCTGAAACCGGTCAGCGCGCGGGCGGCGGTCGGACCCGGCAGGACGACATTGGTGATGGAACCCGGTTCGGCGACGACATCGACGGCCCGGAAGACCCCGTCGTTGCTGGGAATGTCGCCCGGCAGGATCGATTTCAGCGCTGTGTAGGAGGCCGCTTCGGTGACCGATTTCGTACTGTTGATCGCTCCCTTCACCATGGGGGCGCTGCCGGTCCAATCGAACGTGATGTTCTCGCCAAGCTTGGTGATCTTGACGGTCAGGCGGATCGGCTTGCCCAGATCGACGCCGTCGTCGTCGATCCAGTCCTCGAATTCGAACGTTCCATCGGGCAGATCGCGGATCGCGGCCTTGGTCAGGCGTTCCGTGTAGTCCGTGGCCTCCCCCATGAAGCGCCGGGTATCATCCAGACCGTAGCGGTCGACGAGTTCAAGCAATTGACGTTCGGCAATCTCGCAGGCGGCGAGTTGCGCGCGCAGATCGCCGAAGACCTGTACCGGCACCCGCACGTTCTTTTCGATGATCGACCAGATCGTCTTGTTGGGTTTTCCGCGCTCCATCAGCTTCAAGGGGGGAATTCGCAGGCCTTCCTGATAGATCTCGGTCGAATCGGCGGCGTTCGATCCCGGTACGCGTCCCCCCACATCCGCATGGTGGGCGGTCGTGGAGGCGAAACCGATATGCTCCCCACCGGCGAAAATCGGCTTGAAAATGAAGATATCGGGAAGGTGCATCCCGCCCATGAACGGGTCGTTCATGATAAAGATGTCTTCCGGGTGGATATCGTCCGCGAAAGTCTCCAACACCGAATTCAAGGCCGGTTGTATCGCGCCCAGATGCATGGCGACCGTCAGGCCCTGCGCCACAACGCGGCCCTGAGCGTCGCACAGGGAGGTGGAAAAATCCATGTTGTCGCGGAGTATGCCGCTATAGGTCGTCCGGCAGATCGTTACCGCCATCTCGTCGGCGATTGAGAAAATCGCGTTCCTGAACAACTCGAAAGCAATTGGATCCAGCTTGTCCGCCACTCGGCACCCCCTGTTAAGCGTCTACGCCCATACCGCGTAAGGCATTGTTCGGTCACCATCCGCCGGGTGTCCGACTTTTTCGACCTTTTTTGTGCGTAGTCACTATAATGGCCCCGACTTTCGGAACAATGCATCGTGCGTCCACAGTCTTTTGCGTGCGGTGTACGGTCTGCCGGTTTCGAACGGGTATTGGAAAAGAAGGTGTTAATCACCGATTAATTTTATTGTCCTAATGTACGGTGTCCGTGGTTGTTCGTATTTGTCCCGCCGCGGGTTTCGGGAGGTTTGGGGGAACACTCTACGATATGGCTGAAACGTATGAAGGGAAGTTGCGCCACGCCAACGGCACCGAAGCGGAGCGCCAGGGGCTGGCCCATACGTCATGCCGGAACGGCGGCGGCCTGATTTTCGATACGCGCTCGCTTGAGGGGCTCACTTTCGACTGCACTGCGATCCAAGGCATGCTGACCTATTGGCGCAGTAAGTGCGATGGCGACGAGATCCCGCGGCGCGAAGACATCGAACCGCACGAAATCCCCGCTGTCCTGCCGGATCTGTACCTGATGAATGTCGGCGAAGGCGGGCTTCGGTTCCAATACCGTCTGGTCGGTACCCGGCTAGAGGAGTTCCTGGGCGCGAACCTGACCGGTCTTTGGCTTGAAGAGGTCAGACCGGCGTCGATTCTGGACAGCGTTCTTCCGTTGTATCGGAAGACCGTGTCGGAACGCCGTCCCGTGTTCTCCGAAGGAACGTTCCGCAATGAGGGGGAAGCGTATCTTCATGCCTGCAGGTTGTATGCGCCCTTGCGTACCGGCGATGGAGAGATCGGGCAGTTGATCTGTGTACAGACCCTGGAATATTCGAACGATCTGGACAGCGGATCCTATCGTGATGTGCTGGCCCGGATAAGAGATGGTTTGCTCACCTACGAGCAGAGCCAATATGTACTGATGTAAAGCGGCCTTCCGTCCTTGCGCCGTGTGGCTGGTGCCGCCGAAGTTTCTTGGTTTTTCGGGATGGATTTCTATGAGTGACGGCCCAAAGACGCAGTTCCGGTTGAATTACTCGGACCTGGAGGACCGCATCCTTTTCACCGGTGTGTTCACCGACGGTACCGAGCTGAATGTCTGGTTCACGCGGCGGCTAACCTTCGGTTTCCTGGGATTGGCGCGTAAATACACGACCGCCACGGCGGCAGCCGGCGCGTCGGAAACGATGACGCCGAAGGTGAAGGAGCAGGTCGCCTCGTTCGAACGCGATGCGGCCGTGCAGCAGGCCGACCGTTCCACGCCCTTCTCAGCGGGGCAGCCGCACAAAGAACTTGGCAAGGCCCCCCTTCTGGTGAACCGCGTCACCTTGGCCCCCAAGACGGAAAACACCGTTTCACTGCAATTCGGGCTACCGGATAACCGATTGATATCTTTGCCGATTTCCCGCGATACCGTGCTGGCTTTATGGGATATGACGGAGGAGCTGGTAAAAAACCGGAGCGGCTGGCTCTCCCCGCCGGAGCTGGGGGACGGGGCTGTCGCGGCGACCGACCAGCCGGTCTTGCATTAACGCCGGCCGTTCCCCGGTAAGTGTGTCCGACCCCGTATCATCTTGCCTTGCCATCGGCGCGGGCACGCTTTAGAACCCGGGTTCACCGTCGGCCGGGCCAAAGGCCCGCCGCAAGTTCGGGGCATAGCGCAGCCTGGTAGCGCGTCCGTCTGGGGGACGGGAGGTCGCAGGTTCGAGTCCTGCTGCCCCGACCACATCTCTCCTCGCAACATCAGACCCGCTTGCGGGTGCCCGACGGTTAATCCGAACTTGATAGTGTGTCCGGATCGCCCCGAAGCAGAAACATCCTGAACCGTCCATAGTTTTTTGCGGACGCAACCTCGCCTACATAGTCGCAGAAAAATGGCGCGTCCTCTAGCGCCAACTTCGCAGCAAATGCTTCGCTGACATACACTTCGTCCGGCGGCGTTATCGGTTCAATCCGCGCCGCACGGTTGACGCTTGTGCCGAAGAAGCCGGTCTTTCTGGTGATAGGGTCGCGCAATTCCAAAACTGGACCGCAATGACCGCCGACCCGCAAGGATATGCCGTTCGGCAATCCAAGAATTTCCGTTGGGAGGTCCCCCACCAGAACTTGCAGGGATAGTGCGCACCTAGCCGCGGCCGTAGCCGTTTTGAAGACAAGAAAGACGCCGTCACCCCATGTGTTTTCAAAGAGAAGATCGCCATCTCTGTAAGCCTCTAAGACGCCATCGACCGACATCAGAAGTTCATTGACGAACTGGCGTATTTCGTTCTCATTGAGTGTGCTGAAACCGACGAAGTCGCAGAACAACATCGCCCTGTTTTGCCTACCTGCGTGCGATTCGACAGAACCTTGGACGAATTCTTCAGTGGACGCTTGCGCGACTCTTTCCGCGGATGGCGGCACGATCAAAACAGTCTGGTGCGATGTTGCACCCCAACGGGAGATGTCGTGGGCGGTTCCGACCGGTCCATCCAAGTCCGTTCGGCCATCATAGACAGCGATCTGTAGTGCTTTGGACCCCAAAGCCTTGGCACGAGAAAGGGCGAGACCCATTGCGTATTCGGACCCTGCTGCTATCTCGGGACCGTCGGTCGTTGACGTATCGCAAACTGCGCAGGAAACGGTGACGTTTGCTGCATTGAGGCAGCGTTTGAAACGATCCGTCCATTCGGTCCCAAAGGGGATCACCGATACATTGGCGAATACATCTTCATCCCAAGGAAGAACGACGTGCAGCCGAATGCCCAATCGCAGCGCTTCTTCGGCGAAAATTATATCGGAGCCGGCAGCCA
The DNA here is from genome assembly GCA_028282025.1 of Hwanghaeella sp. Lineage (GTDB taxonomy): Bacteria > Pseudomonadota > Alphaproteobacteria > UBA8366 > Aestuariispiraceae > Hwanghaeella. The sequence goes on from JANQIT010000237.1 coordinate 19,786, forward strand.
GCGCTCCAAAGAGGAAGCCAATCTCGTTTTCCAAAAGGTCCGATCTGGCCTTTCTTGCGACACCGTCTTCATCGGACTTCAGTAAACGGCCCTTACCCGCATGCTTGGACGCCATATGCCCGCAGAAATGTGCGACCGATGGCAACTTAAGGGGGGATAGCAGGTCAAACGGTAAGTCATGATATGCGCAGATCAATTGAAGCTGTCGTCTGGTTCCGACAATATCGTCAAGGCGTGCGGTGCCCGTTTCGATAGATTTCGCTAGCGCTGCTTGAGCCAAGTCGACGTCTTTGTGGATTAGCAGTGCTTCGGCGATAGTTACATAGTCATAGTAGTGCTGTTTCGGTGCGGTCCGCACAGTCTCTAACACGTGTGCTGCCAATGAGTTCGCCAAAGTTTCGTTGCCTGCGAGAAGATACATCGTTGCAGCATTGATACCCGGATATGGATCTTCCGTTTCCGAGTATGTTGCTTTGTATCGATCCGCTACATTCTTCAGTGCGGGCAGCCTGTCTTTGCCCTGCAACGCCAAGGCTCGGTCCTTGAGCAGGCGTGTCTGTAGCGTTCTGATCTTGGGATCGCTCACAAAGCGTGCCAGCTCAAGATTCCTAAAGAGGATTTCAGCTTGTCGGACTGCTCCAGATCTCGCGAGAGATAGGACGGCGAGGTGTTTTAAGTCGAGTTGCTCGTTGCTCTTGTCCAGATTTCCGTCGGGCAATGTTAGTGCCTGTATGGTCAAGTCATGGACCCCTAATAGGTCCCCGTTGTCACGACACTCCTGCAACCCTTCGATCATTCTTCATCCACCGCAAATTACCGTTTGTCGCACGCCCTTGATGTCAAGGCAGTGATAGTGGGGATTTTTCAGATCATCAAAATGTATTTTTTGGTAGATTAACCTAATGAAGCATGAGTCGGCTAATCCAAAAAAAATCCAGAAAATCCCAAGAGAACGGATAAAAGATAAATATTTTCATGTATTTATTCCGTGTCTCTTTCAGAGGAAAATTTGTGGGAGTTAGAGTCGATGCTATTTTTTGGTGAAAATAGCGTTGCTTATGCTTTTTTTGACGTATCTTCTTAGCAGGGCGGCGAGGGGCAGGCATTGGATACCGATCACCAAAAAGAGTTCGATGTGTTCGTAAGTTACGCTTCCGAGGAAGTGGACTATGCACGCGCTCTGGTGGATCACCTGGAAAGAGATGGCCTTCGATGCTGGATCGCACCTCGGGATATTGCGTTGGGTAGGGAGTATCCCAGTGAGATTGTAAAAGGACTGCGTCTGGCAAAGGCTTTGGTGGTGATACTCTCCCGCAACTCGCGAGAGTCCCGTCATGTCCGTGCAGAGGTCGAACGCGCAGTCAACCTTGACCATACGATCTACTGGCTGCGGGTCGAGGAAATCCAGCCGGGAGATAGCCTTGAATACCTGTTGTCGATCAGCCAAGGGATCGACGCTTTCAGAGGGCCCAGAGAGCAACATTGGGATCGACTTTCGTCTGCCATCGCTGAAACCCCGCTTCCGCCGGTGCCGGTGGGGGAGAAGGCGCGTCTTGCCGATGAACCTTTGCCCACAGACCTGTTTCAAGGGTGGTCGGCGCGTGCATTAAGAATAGTGTTTTATTCCCTGCTAGGTTGGACGTTCCTAGCATTCGATCCGTTCGGCATTGGCGCTGCGACGCAGCGGGCGACAGAACGTGCGTTAGCCAACATTCTCTCCCCGTACTATGGCGATGGACCTTTTCGAAGCGGTGATGTGCAATCTGGTACTGAACCGGTTCGATGGAATGAGCATCTGACGGTGCTACTGCTCGAAGACAAAGCGCTTCAGGCAGAGGGCCTCAGTTGGCCTGTGTCCCCCGGGTTTCACGCTGATGTGCTGTGGGATCTCTACCAAAACTACACGCCTACGGCGATCATGGTGGATTTTCTATTTTTGGACCAGCGGGCAGGGCAAGAGGCGGAACTGGAACGGCTGGGGAAAGTACTACGTGAAATCGATCAAGGCGGACGCACCAGAGTGTATTTAGCTGCATACGATACCGATCCGGAAAAGAGTGGCGTCGTCAGAGAGTTGCGTGACGCGGCGACCCTGGTGCCTGTGTCATGGCCGGATGTAGATAACATCAGCGATGCGTCGCACCACTATCCGGCCGGCACCGGAGCGGGGCGAGCGCCGTATCTTTCTGCTGGTCCCGCGCATGTCATCTACAGGAATCTCTGTAGGGACAAAGACCTGAAGAACCTTCATGTGCCAGGCTGCCCGGACCGAAGCACTTTTGGGCGGTTTTTCAAAGACCCAATGCTCATTTTCTGGGGCTCTGCTGCGCCTCCTCTGAATTGGGATCAAGGCAACCTGGACAGCCGCTTTAATTGCCGTTCGACGCAAGGGGCGGTCTTGGACAGGGTCTTTTCCTACGCAGCTCATGTGTTGGTTGGGACATCTGAGAGTTTTCCGCAGACGTGCCCCTATCCGCAGATGATCTTGGTCAGAGACTTTATCGATGAGCGGTTTCGGAATCTGGACGACGTCAAGGCCGCCTATGAAAAAGCGTTGAAACCCAACGGGCCGCAGGCGGTGCCGAAAATAGTCTTCTACGGCGGCGATCTGAAAGGGGTGGACGACAAGGCCGATAGCTATACGCATGGTCGCGTCCCGGGCGTATTTGTCCACGCTATGGCGCTCGACAATTTCATGACTTTAGGCCGGGACTACGTTCGATTTGGGCGTGTAACTGTTTTCCAAGACCCGTTGTCGCCAATTCAACTCTTCAATTTCGTGCTGGCTTTTGCCGTAGCCTCAGTCTCTGTTTTGCTAACGGAATTGCGGATAGCGGGCCTTAGGCCAGGTAGACATGTCCTGGGAAAGGTTTTTGCCGGAATTCTTCGTTCTCATGCCGGGACCGTCATCCTAACGATAGTAAACCTTGCCGCGGTCGTGCCGATTTTGGCAGTGGGCGCTTATCTAGCTTACAGGGTCTTAAATCTGTCTCCCGCAAATTGGGTCGGGTTTTTCGGATTGGTGGTTCTGACTAGGCTGGTCGAATCCAGGCGCGTTGAGCGGGTGCTTACGAACTTCTTCCTCAAGCGGCATTATGAGCATGTATGGAAGGACAACTAAGGCGAGTTGTGGCTAGTGACAAATGTCTCATTTGCGGGCAAACTGCGGTAGGGGATTAAGGTGCGGAGAAGGCACATGCGTCTGACGGGAGTCCTAGTTTTCATTGCGATCTTTGGCGCATTGCCAGCTATGTCGCAAAGCGGAGGCGGTGTCGTTGACATGGTCCTCGACATCTATAGCGATGAGATCACCGTATTCCAGAGTGTGGATGGGGGCGGCACCCTGGCTGAAGTGGAACGGAAAGATATCGTGTTGCCCGCCCCGCAGCTAAGTCGTGTCTCTGACAATGGCTTGATCATGGTAAGGCTGGAGTACAGACAGTCCGGCAAGCCGCCTGTAATTGGCTGGATTAATGCGGCTTTGGCCGAAACCGGAAAACTACCCAAAGTCGATGTGGTTAGCGACTGCGCCCGAAATCTTGACGAAAAAGTCAGCAGTACGCGTGGTACCCGTGCGCTGGGGGACAAATGCTAACTGCGATGAAGCTTGCTACCGGCGGGCTGCTGTTGGCGCTTTTTGTTGCGGCGACGGATGCCAGTGCTCAAAGAAGGGATGAGCAGGAGCCGGGGGGCGTGCCTCCAGGATCGCACGATGGAGGCGGCGATAGCGGGTCTTCCGGTGGAGGCTTCTTCGAGAGCATATTCGGCAGCGACGAGGATTTGCTGGACCTGGAAGAACCTTTGATCGACGTCCTTGCGGACCATGACTGGAACGTTCCGCCCCCCGAACAGGGATTTCCGCCGGCATCCGATCTTGCTAGGCGGGAAGTGTTCGGTCCAGACACACTGCCGGTCGAGCTTCCGGCGTACAAGGCTTACGTAGAGCGGGTTGCCGGCCGACTGTTGGATGGTGTCGGCGTGACTGGTTTTGTGCCCAAGGTCGAGATCGCGTCGACCGAGAGTGTTTGGGGCAGCGTTTACCCGGACGGTACAATCCTATTGTCTCTCGGGACTCTCCGGAACCTTGAGAATGAGGATCAATTTGCGGCTCTCTTAGCGCATGAACTTTCGCACGTATTGCTAAAACACTACGGCGAAGACTGGTTCATGGAGGCGCAGGACCGTGGTCTCGCGATATACAATTTGGTCCTGGACATCCGCAGAGAGATTGAAATCAAGCAGGGCCAGTACAGTGAATCCAACATGTGGTCCGGTCTCAAGAATCAGTTGATCGCAGAAGCGATCGTGCTTGGAAACGATATCTTTTTAGACGCGCCCTTCAAAAGGGGGCAGGAAGACGAGGCGGATATTCTTGGAGTAGATCTGCTGGTCAAAGCCAACTACAACCCGACCGGCATGATTGGCTTGCTAAAATCCGTTCTCGCGAAGGAAGAGCGCGATAAAAAAGAAGCGGAGAGACTCAAAAAAGAACAACGTGCTGCGGCAAGAGGTGGAGGTCATGACTTCTCCAGCGTGTTTTCCGCCATTGGCGATCTTTTTGGAGATGCTCTGTCCGGCCTGAAAAGCGAGTTGCGGGAGGAATTTGGAAAGGGACACCGACCGACCGACGAACGTATTGAGATGGTTCGCAAATACTTCGGAAAGCACTATGGTAAGCGGATACATCCTAAGGTCGACGAGCAAAGTTGGGAGGTGCTGCTCGCCCTTCCGTCAGTGGTGCAGGTTTTGGATGGTTATCGCGCGGTAACGTTGGCTAGAAAGGCGTTCAATCAAGGTAAGGTGGAGCCCGCGGTGCGACGTCTGCGCCAGTCGCTCGAAACCCTGGACTCTCGGCATGTAATGCCTCGATTGGTTGCGGCGGAAATGAGTTTAGCGGCCAGAGATCATGAGTTAGCTGCCGCGTTTTTTGAGAGTTCTCAATCCGGCTACAAGCCGCCGATCAGCGTCTTTCGGGGTTACGCGGACGCGTTGGCGGAATCCGGTGACACAGATGGCGCCTTTGCGGTCTTGGACAAGGGGGACAGTGAGTTAGGGGCGCCGCCACAACTGCTTCCCATGCGGATCGGGCTGCTTACCGCGACAGGCAGGGTTGGAAACAAGGAGAAGCTTGAGCGCACGAGCGCAATGGTTCGCTGCCGTGTAGAAGGGCTGGAAGGTCTTACCAAGCAGTGTGAGAAAGCTGCCGACGGCAACTACAAACCCGTGGTCGCAACTTTGCCCGAGGCGGTAAGCGGCAAACTTGCGACCTTACCGAGGGGCCTATCCGGTTCCGGGTTGGTTGAAGTCACCGCCACGAGTCTCAATGCCCGGTCAGGGCCTGGCTCTGGACATTCGATTGTCACAAAGTACCCGAAAGGCGAACGCCTGGCCGTTGTGGAATCGCGCGCTGGATGGTCGCGCGTGCGGGACCGGTGGGGAAACGCTGCTTGGGTTTCCGCATCCTACACGAGACCAATCGGCACCCCTTCTGTGAAAAAGAAAAAGACAGCACGCGAAGAGTCCCAGCAAGCTGCTCCCGCGAAGGAGTCAAAACCGCCGCAGAAAACCGCGGCCAAGGAAAAGTCTGAAACCTCCGAACAGAGTCCGGAAGCCCGGTTGAAGAAGCTAAAGTCGTTGCGCGAACAGGACCTCATTACCGAAGAAGAATACGCTGAGAAACGCCAGGAGATTTTGGACAAACTCTAGGCGCGCTGAACGAGTCGGGGAGCGGAATCGATCCGATACCCGTGCGGGTTGGGTCGAGGCATCGTGTGATCAGGCCGATCTTTGTTCTGCTCAACCCGCCTTCTTCTGTTTTTTCAGGTTCAGGTAGGGTGCCAGATACTGGCCGGTGTGGCTGCGTTCCACTTTGGCGACGTCTTCCGGCGTGCCCTGGGCGACGATTTCGCCACCCTTGTCGCCGCCGTCCGGGCCCAGATCGATCAGCCAATCGGCGCATTTGATGACTTCCAGATTGTGTTCGATCACCAGAACCGTGTTGCCGGCCTCCACCAGCGCCTGCAGGACCTCCAGCAGGTTGCGCACATCCTCGAAATGCAGGCCCGTGGTGGGTTCGTCCAGAATGTAAAGCGTTTTGCCGGTCGCCTTGCGGCTGAGTTCCTTGGCCAGTTTGACCCGCTGGGCCTCACCGCCTGACAGGGTTGTCGCCTGCTGACCGACCTTGATATAGCCCAGCCCGACCCGCTGCAGGGTCACCATCTTGTCACGGATGATCGGCACCGCTTTGAAGAAGTCCGCGGCCTCATCGACCGTCATGTCCAGGACGTCCGCAATCGACTTTTCCCGGAAGGCGATTTCCAGGGTTTCGCGGTTATAGCGCTTTCCCTTGCACTGGTCGCAGGTGACGTAGACGTCCGGCAGGAAGTGCATTTCGATCTTGATCACGCCGTCGCCCTGACAGGCTTCGCAGCGCCCGCCCTTGACGTTGAAGCTGAACCGGCCCGGCTGATATCCGCGCGCCTTGGCTTCGGGCAGACCGGCGAACCATTCGCGGATCGGCGTGAAGGCGCCGGTATAGGTTGCCGGGTTGGAGCGTGGCGTGCGCCCGATCGGCGACTGATCGATATCGATCACCTTGTCGATATAGCGGGTGCCTGAAATCCGTCTGTAGGTTTCGGGCGTGGTGCGCGCCTTCATCAATTCCCGCGCCAGGGCGGCGTAAAGCGTCTCGATGATCAGGGTCGACTTGCCGGAGCCGGAGACGCCGGTAACGCATGTCAGGGTGCCGAGCGGCACTTCGGCGGAGACGTTCTGCAGATTGTTGCCGCTAGCGCCCGTGATTTCCAAAATCTGCCGCGGATGGCCGGGACGGCGGGCTTTCGGCACTTCGATCTGCCGCCGGCCGGTGAGGTATTGGGCGGTCAGGCTTTCTTCCGACTGCATCACTTCATCGGGCAGGCCGGCGGCGACAAGCCGGCCGCCATGTACACCCGCGCGCGGTCCCATATCGACCAGATAGTCGGCGGCGCGGATCGCTTCTTCGTCATGCTCCACCACGATCACGGTGTTGCCCAGGTCGCGCAGACGCTTCAGGGTCGCCAGCAGGCGGTCGTTGTCGCGCTGATGCAGGCCGATGGACGGTTCGTCCAGAACATAAAGCACCCCGGTCAATCCGGAACCGATCTGGGAGGCCAGCCGGATGCGCTGGCTTTCGCCGCCCGACAGTGTGCCGGAATTCCGGCTCAGCGTCAGATAATCCAACCCGACATTGTTCAGGAAGCCGAGCCGTTCGTTGATTTCCTTCAGGATGCGATGGGCGATTTCGCGCTGCACGTCGGTCAGATGCTCCTCCAGCCCGGCGAACCAGCCGACCGCCTGGGCGATGGAGAGGCGCGCGACCTCGCCGATATGTTTTTCGGCGACCTTCACCGCCAGCGCCTCGGCCTTCAGCCGGTGGCCGCCGCATTCCGAACAGTCTGTGACGGTCTGGAAGTTCTGCAACTCTTCCCGCACCCAGGAACTGTCGGTTTCCTTGAACCGGCGCTCCATGTTCGGAATCACGCCTTCGAACGGTTTGGTCGTTGAATAGGACCGCATCCCGTCGTCGTAACGGAATTTGATCTTCTCCTTGGTGCCGAACAGGATCGCGTCCTGGACTTTCTTGTCCAAATCCGCGAAGGGCTTGGTCATGCTGGCGCCGAAATGTTCGCAAAGGGAGGTCAGCGTCTGCATGTAGTAGGGCGACGATGTCTTGGACCAGGGCGCAATCGCCCCCTTGGCAAGCGAAGCGGACTTGTCCGGCACGGCCAGATCCGCATCGAACGTCATCTCGACGCCGATCCCGTCGCAGGCCGGACAGGCGCCGAACGGATTGTTGAAGGAGAACAGGCGGGGTTCGATTTCTTCAATGGTGAAGCCGGAGACCGGGCAGGCGAATTTGGCCGAGAAGATGGTCTGTTCGCCACCTTCCGCGTTCTCCGCCACCATCAGCCCCTCGGCCAGATCCAGCGCCGTTTCGATGGAATCCGCCAGCCGCGTTTCAAGCCCCTCGCGCACCACGACCCGGTCGACGACCACTTCGATAGTATGTTTCAGCTTCTTGTCGAGGGCGGGGACTTCCTCGATCTCGTACATCTCGCCGTCGACTTTTACCCGCTGGAAGCCGCGCTTCTGCAAGTCGCCGAATTCTTTGCGGTATTCGCCCTTGCGCCCGCGCACGATGGGAGCCAGCAGAAAGAGGCGCGTCCCTTCGGGCATCGCCATGATGCGGTCGACCATCTGGCTGACGGTCTGGCTTTCGATGGGAAGCCCCGTCGCCGGAGAGTAAGGCACCCCGATCCGGGCCCATAGAAGGCGCATATAGCCGTAGATCTCGGTAACGGTGCCGACCGTGGAACGCGGGTTCTTGGAGGTGGTCTTCTGTTCGATGGAAATCGCCGGTGAGAGCCCCTCGATCAGGTCCACGTCCGGTTTCTGCATCATCTCCAGAAACTGCCGGGCGTAGGCGCTCAGCGATTCCACATAACGCCGCTGCCCGTCCGCATAGATCGTGTCGAACGCCAGAGATGACTTTCCCGATCCGCTCAAGCCGGTGATGACCACCAACTGATCGCGCGGCAGATCGACATCGACATTTTGCAGATTGTGTTCGCGCGCGCCACGCACGCGGATGGTTGGCGTCATGAGGCTCACCTAGGGGGCTCGAGGGGATAGCGCGGCGCCTTCCGGCGCCGGGGCGCAGAACTATACAGGGGTACGAACGGAGGGGCGAGGGCGGATTTATGATTTTTTCGAGAGCAACCCCAGAACCGGCCCTGCCTTACCCGTACCGCTGCTCCTTCCAAGGGTCGCCGCGGTGGTGGTAGCCGCGGTTTTCCCAATATCCGCCCGGATCACCCCGGACGAACCAGATCTGCTTCACCCATTTGGCGCTTTTCCAGAAATAGAGATGCGGCACGACCAGCCGCATCGGGCCGCCGTGGTCTCTGCCAAGCGGCTTGTCGTCCCAATGGGTGGCCAGCAGGACTTCCGTTCGGACCAGATCCTCCAGCGCCAAGGCGGTGCCGTAACCGTCATGGCTCTTGATGATGGCGTGCGTCGCCTCCGGCTGCGGTCCGGCCAGATTGACCAGTTTGGGGAAGGGGACGCCGCGCCAGCGGTTCTCTACCCGGCTCCACCCGGTGACGCAGTGGATATCGTTGACCCGGTCTTCCATGCCGAGCCGGTTGAAGGCGTTCCAGTCCAGCGCGCCCCTATGATCGCAAAGTCCTCCCCAGGTCAGCGTCCAATCCCGGGTCGCCAACAGCGGCCTGTGTCCGATATCCATCACCGGGATCTTATCGACGCGGCTTTGACCGGGGGGCAGGCGCGCGGGCGCGTCCCGCTTCGCCTTGGGCGTGCGGCGCGCCGTTGCGGCATCCATCTTGCGCGCAACAACAGTCGGGTTCACCGGGTCCGGCCCGAACCCGGCGGACCGGAGGATAGGTTCGAAATAGCGGCTCGTATCGCTCACAACGGCTCCGTCTCGCCTTGTATTCAAGACAGAGGTTGGGTTGCAAATGACACACATCCAGGCACGGCTGCGTGAGCGCCATGCCGCCCGGCTTCCAGCGGCGGTAACGTCGGTAACGGACGGCTAGGCGCGCCGCCCGGTCTCTTCCGGAATCAATCCCTTCGGCGAGAACCGCAGAACAAGCAACAGCACCAATCCCATGGTGATCGGCCGCATATAGGGCGCGCCGTTCAGCAGGTGCTGACGCAGCGGGTCCGTGTCTTCCATCCAGGTTGTCAGCGTGTCGATCAGCCAGGCCCCCACGGGTTCCGCTTCGATCCAGGCGAACCACACGATGAAGCCGCCCAGGACCGCGCCGAAATTGTTGCCGGAGCCACCGACGATGACCATCACCCAGATCAGGAAGGTGAAGCGCAGCGGTTGGTAGGAGGTGGGCGTGAATTGCCCGTCCAGCGTCGTCAGCATTGCGCCCGCGATCCCGATCACGGCCGAGCCCAGAATGAAGACTTCCAGATGGCGTCCCTTGACGTCCTTGCCCATCGCTTCGGCCGCGGTCTCGTTGTCGCGGATAGCGCGCATCATGCGGCCCCAGGGCGAGTTCAAGGCGCGTTCCGACAGGAAGAGAACGATCAGCAACACGGTGGAGAACAGCACCAGATAGCAGAGTTTCACGAAGATCGACGAAAACTCGACCGTATCCGCCCCTATCGATGCGGAGAGATCGATGAACCATTGGGCGTTCTGCAGATCGATTTCGTAAGGCGTGGGGCGCGGCAGGCCGTTGACGTTCTTGACCCCGCGGGTCAGCCAATCCTCGTTCTTCAGGATCGCGATAATAATCTCGGAAATGCCAAGCGTCGCGATGGCCAGATAATCCGCACGCAGACCCAGCGAAACCCGTCCCACGACCCAGGCCGCACCGGCCGCGAACAGCCCGCCGATGGGCCAGGCCAGCAGAACCGGAAGCCCCAATCCGCCGAGATAACCCGTCTTGGCGGGCTCGATCAGCTCTATGGCGCGGGTCGCGGGCAGAAAGAAGCTGCGCGCCACGAAGTACCCGATGACCACGATCAGGGCCACGGCGATCGCAGCGGCGGGCGGCGTTTCCCGGAGCTTACGATAGGCGCCGACACTGGCGATGATCGTCAGGGCGACCACAAGCCCGGTCAGGAGGAGGCCCGTCCCGCCGGCATCCCAGGTCTCGTAGACCGGCGGCATGGAAACCACGATGGCCGCAAGCCCGCCGAGCGCGGCGAACCCCATGACCCCGGCGTTGAACAGCCCCGCATAACCCCATTGCATATTCACGCCCAGCGCCATGACCGCCGAGATGATGCACAGGTTGATGATGGCCAGCGACAGCGACCAGCTCTGAAAGACACCGACGATGGTGAGCAAGCCCGCCATCGCGGCAAAGAGCACAACCTTGCGTGTCCGGCCCGTCATAGCGTTTTACCCTTGAATATACCCGTCGGCCTGACCAGCAGAACCACCACCAGGATCATGAAGGACACGGCGAACTTGTAGTCGGTGCCCAAAAGCTGAGCCAAGCCTTCCGGCGCCCAGGCTTGCGGCACGATATAGGTCAGGAATTTCTTGTAGGCGTAGGTCACCGTGACCTCCGAGAAGGCGATGATGAACCCCCCGGTGATGGCCCCGATGGGGCTGCCGATCCCGCCGACAATCGCCGAGGCGAAGATGGGCAGCAGCAGTTGCAGGAAGGTGAACGGCTTGTAGCTCTTGTCCAGGCCATAGAGCGTGCCCGCAATCGTCGCCAGCGCCGCGGCCAGGATCCAGGCGATCATGACGACCCGGTCCGGATTGACCCCGGATAGAAGGGCCAGATCCTCGTTGTCCGAATAGGCCCGCATAGATTTCCCAGACTTGGTCCGGTTCAGGAACCAGAACAGACCCGCCACGCACAGCACCGCCGCGCCAAGCGATATCGCCTGAGAGGTTTTGATCGCCAGTCCTTCGTTCAACCCTGTCGCATTCTTGAAGTCGCGAACCTTCACGATAAACCGCGCACCGTCCGATACCCGTTGGTCGCCCGGTCCGATGATGAAGCGGATAACCCCGTTCAGGACGAACATAACGCCGGTGGAGGCAATCAGTAGAATTACCGGCGGTGACCGCTTCGCCCGGTAGTATTTGAAGACTACCTGATCGAAACCCAGCACCACGACGGTCGTCACCGCGATGGCGAGCGGCAGCGCCAGCAAAACCGTCGGCAGCGGCGCAATGCTGATATCGGCGGCTTGCAGCGCCCACATCCCGAGGATGGCGATCATCGCGCCGAAGGACATGATCTCGCCGTGCGCGAAGTTGGAGAATCTGAGGATGCCGTAAACCAATGTGACGCCCAGTGCGCCCAAGGCAAGCTGACTGCCATAGGCGATGGCGGGGACGATCACGAAATTCGAGAAAAGGACGATGGCGTTAAGCAGGTCTTCCATATCCTTACCCCCTTAACCGCCCAGGAAGGCGCGCCGCACTTCCGGGTCCGCCAGCAGGGCTTCTCCGGTGTCGGTATAGCGGTTGCGCCCCTGAACCAGGACATATCCCTTGTCAGCGATATTCAACGCCTGCTTCGCGTTCTGTTCGACCATCAGGATGGCGATGCCGGTGCGGGCGATCTCGATGATCCTGTCGAACAGTTCGTCCATCACGATCGGGGAGACCCCGGCGGTCGGCTCGTCCAGCATCAGGACCTGCGGCCTGGTCATCAGCGCCCGGCCGACGGCGACTTGCTGCCGCTGTCCGCCGGAAAGTTCTCCCGCCGGCTGCCGGCGCTTTTCCTTCAGGATCGGGAACAGGCGATAGACCTGCTCCATCGTTTCCGTGATGTCGTCATCGCGGATGAAGGCGCCCATCTCCAGGTTCTCCTCGACCGACATGGAGGTGAAGACGTTCTGCGTCTGCGGTACGAACGCCATCCCTTCGCGCACGCGCGCCTGCGGCGTCATCTTGGTGATGTCCTTGCCGTTCATCGTGACCTTGCCTTCGCGCAGGCTCAACATCCCGAAGACGGCCTTCATGGCGGTCGACTTTCCAGCGCCGTTCGGCCCGACGATGACGGCGATCTCGCCGGAATCGACGCCAATGGAGCAGTCGTGCAGAATATCCGCGCCGGTGCCGTACCCGCCGGTCATATTCTCCCCGCGTAGCGCGCTCACGCGCTTGCCTCCGCAGCCGGTTTGTTCTTAAGGCCGGTTCCGAGATATGCCTCGATCACCTGTTCGTTCGACATTACCTCGTCCGCCGTCCCCTCGCACAGGACCTTGCCTTCGGCCATGACGATGACCGGGTCGCACAGGTCGCGGATCATATCCATGTCATGCTCGATCACACAGAACGTGTAGCCGCGTTCGTCGCGCAAGCGCCGGATGGAACCTGTTATGGTCTTTAGCAGCGTCCGGTTCACGCCGGCGCCAACCTCGTCCAGAAACACGATCTTCGCGTCAACCATCATCGTGCGGCCCAATTCCAGAAGCTTTTTCTGGCCGCCGGACAGGTTGCCCGCCAGTTCGTCTGCCACATGGCCGATTTCCAGGAATTCGATGACCTCTTCCGCCTTGTCGCGGATCCGCTCTTCCTCGGCCCGCACCTTGCTGGGATAGACCCAGGTCTGCAGCAGATTCTCTCCCAACTGCCCGGCGGGCACCATCATCAGATTGTCCCGAACGGTCAGAGAGGAAAATTCGTGGGCGATCTGAAAGGTGCGCAGCAGGCCGCGGTCGAACAATTCGTGCGGCGGCAATCCGGTAATATTCTCGCCATCCAGCAAAACCTGTCCACTTGTGGGCCGGTAATGTCCGGCGATCACATTGAACAAGGTTGTCTTGCCGGCGCCGTTCGGACCGATCAGGCCGGTGATCGACCCTCTCTCAATTGTAAAGGATGCGCCATCGACAGCACGGATGCCGCCGAAATGCAGGTGAATATCATCGACGGTAATCATATGGTCTGAAATGCCGGTGGAATGATGAGAAGGGGTCCCGGCGGCGCAATCGCCGCCGGGACCGGCACTCTTGCGACGGCTTAGCGATAGCCGACGATTTTCAGTTCGCCGCCGTCGAACTCGACTTGGCGGTAGTTGCCGGCGCTTTCACCGGAACCGATCAATTCCACGGCGGATGCGCCGACATAGTCGATGTCGCCGCCATTGGCCAAAATCTCCAGACCCTTGGCCAATTCGCCCGGGAAGATCTTCTCGCCGGGGGCGTTGGCGACTTCCATGACCTTCGCCTTCAAAGCGCCGCTGTCGGAGGAGCCCGCCGCCTGCATGGCAAGCATGATCAGCGCGGCCGCGTCATAGGTTTCCGCAGAGAACGGACCGGCGTTGAAGCCGGCTGCGTTGGCCATCTCGGAATAGGTCGCGGCGCCGGGGCTGTCGGTGCCCGGGTTGGCCCCGAAGGAACCGTCGATATCCGATCCGTGGTTCTTCACCAGGGCCGGCGAGACCATGCCGTCCGGGAAATAGAACGTGTCGAACGCGCCGGTATCGACGGAGGCCTGGACGATGCCGCGTCCGCCCTGATCGACGTACCCGGCGACAACCAGAACCTCACCGCCCGCGGCCGCCAAAGCGCCGACTTCCGCGGTGTAGTCGCCTTTGCCGTCTTCATGCGGGGCGTTGATTGTGACGGTGCCGCCCATCGACTGGAAGTTCTTGTCGATCGCGTCGGCCAATCCCTTGCCGTAGTCGTTGTTGGTATAGGTGATGGCGACCGAATTGACGCCCTTTTCCTTCAAAATCTCCGCAACGATGACGCCTTGGCGCGCATCGGACGGGGCGGTGCGGAAGAACAGGCCGTCGTCTTCGATGGTGGACAGCGCGGGCGAAGTGGCGGAGGGCGAAATCATCACGATGCCGTTGGCCGTCGCAACGTTCTGCAGGATCGCCGTGGTAACGCCGGAGCAGTCGCCGCCGACAATGGCCTTCACACCATCCGAGG
>JANQIT010000245.1 GCA_028282025.1 Hwanghaeella sp.
CGCCAGGTGATCAGCCACGGCCATATCACGGTGAACGGCCGGCGGGTCACCGTGCCGTCCTATCAGGTGCGCGACGGCGACGAGATCAAGCTGGCCGAACGCTTCAAGGACAACCCGCTCTACCTAACCGGCAGCCAGTCCGGCGAGCGCGACGTGCCCGACTATGTCGAAGCCGACCACGACCGCCTAACCGGCCGCTTCATCCGCGCCCCGGAACTCGCCGACGTCCCCTACGCCGTGCCCATGGAACCCAACCTGGTCATCGAATACTACAGCCGGTGACAAAGAAACGGATTGGGGAGATCAAGGTAAGCCAACCCCGGAAGCATGCGCATGAGACGCTTCGACATCTACTAAAGCCTTCAGTTGGTCAATTGCACTATGATGCGACGTCAACCGGGTAAATTACATGCAATATCAAAGCCAATCAATATAAATCCGCTCTCAGCAAGACATCGCAAACTTCGCATTGCGCAAAAATGAAATCATTTCTCCTTGCGAAAGTGCTCATAACCTCCTTACAGGCAGGACATTGAACGTTATATGTGTCAATTTTGTCAGCGAGCACTATTTCTTTCTCAGAAATTAAAGTTGCGGTCCCGTCAACTACGTTGAGAAGGCTCTTTGATCCGCATCCGAGACAAAACCGTTCTGCTGATGTCGAATTTGATCCGAAAGGTATATTGGATTCGCATGCAGGACACTTGAAATCTTTGCTAGAAAAGACTCTGCCTACTTTTACACCTTCTTTTGTTCGGTTTACTATCATTCTGGTGGCGCAGTGTGGGCAAGTAGAATATGTCGTGTCGCCCAGCAGGCTACCTATCTCAAGACTAAATGTTTCTGGGCACACGGGACATTGAATAACTTCTGACCTTCTTGTTCTCTCCATAACCGGAATTATCCTTGTAAAAACGCCTTGACTTCCTCTGTGCGCATTAAATTTAGCTTGACAAGCCGGACAAATTTGTGAAGAAGTATCGCCGGCATGTTTCCCAATGGATATAGACAGATTTTCATCGCAGTTTGGGCATTTAATTCGTTCGACTACTCGATCGCGATCCAGTCTAGGTTGATTGTCCTGAAGTTTCTTGAGTGACTCAGATATTTCCTCTCGGAATTTATCGATAAGGCCTTGTGTCTCCATGGAAGTGCCAGATTGTCCTACCTCTTCTGTTTGCTCGGCAAGGATCTCTAAACCCTTGCCGATATCTGCTAGTACTTTTTTCGCCTCAATTACCGATTCTTTCTCTGCCTTCAGCTCGCTTCCCGTAATGTTGCCGAGTTCCCTAATGACTGTAGAAATCGTGCTTACCGCCTGATCAATTCTTGCGAATGGAACTTCAGGTGGGACTGTGTTTTCGCGCCCAATGTTAACTGACTGATTGATTTGTGCGGTTGATGTCGCTAACTGGCCTCTTAAGATCTCAAGTTCTGCGTGAAGTTGTTTTCTTGATGCTGCGCGCGCAAAGGTCCATGAACTGGCGATGGCGCTTAATGATGCACCGGTTATCCCAAGTATACTGCCAGCTATGCCGGGCCATCCGTGGAATTGACCAAGTGATAAACCGATCGATAGTACTACCACTCCCAAGAGAGTTGCAGTAATTTCCGGAAGATTTTCACGGAAAGAAACCTCTAGCATGGGTTTTTAACCTCAGTCATCGGGGCTGCTGTATTTGAGGTATTAGGTGACGCGCCGGCGAGATGATTTACAATACAACAAAGTCTGAGAGTCAGCTTTTTCTACAGTGCTCGGCTATTGGAGCACCTAATGATAGTTTAAAGTTCAGTGATAAGCAACTGAAAGATGGTGGGTCTGGAAATCCGCTGCCGGAGCCGGTGCAGAATTAGCATCAACATAGTTTTCTAAATAACTTGATGGCGATTGGAAATTCGGGGGCACAACCGATAGCCAAGCTCACGGTCAGGAATGTTAGCGAGCAGGTGGTTCGCGCCCTGAAGCAAAGGGCCGCCGTACATGGTCGGTCCGCCGAGGCCGAACACCGCGAGATCCTTCGCGCCGCGCTCCTGGAGGTCGAGGGGGACTTCGCCGCTCGGGCGGACACCCTTCGCCAACGGCTGCACTCCAGCATCGACAGCAGCGAGCTTATCCGCGCCGACCGGGGCGGTGGTCACGCCGTCTGAGAGACCCCGCGCCCGCCGATCGCTTTCACTCTGTGCCTTTGAGGGCTGCTACCACGGTCTCGATGGGGAGGAGCAGGGTTCGGCTGTCGGCGGGATACTCGGTGAAATCCCCGCAACGCAGATAGAAGCGCTTCGCCGCTTCGTCCTTGGCGTGGATCATCACCGCCGCGATGCCGATGCTCTGCGAAGCGGCCGCGATGCGGCGAAGGGCGTCCGACAGAAGGTCGGTGCCGAGGCCCTTGCCGGCATGGTCGCGGCTGACCGCGAGCCGGCCGATCACCGAGACGGGGATCACATCCGGCGCGTTGCGGCGCAGCTTGCCCGGCGCGTCGGCGCGTTCGATTGCCCCAGCGGACATGCAGACATAGGCGACCACCCGGTTGCCCTCGCAGACGACGTAGGTCCGCGAGAACCGGCTCTCGTTCTTCCAGGCGCGATGGCGCAGCCAGTCGTTCAGCGCCGGTTCGCCGCAGTCGAAGGCCGAAAGGTCGTGATCAACGCTGAGCGGAACGGGAGCCGACAGGGCGGGTGGCTGGTTCCTCACCTCTCCCAGGCCGGAACGCGACGCAGCAGCGAACGCAGCTTCGCTCCCGGTGCGGGCGGATTGTCCAGCGCGTCTACGAAGGCGTCGTAGTCCTCGGCACCAAGCACGAAGAGCCGTCGGTCGAGCAGCACGTCGATCGCCTCCCGCCGGGCGCTCTCGACCATGAACTCGGTGCGCGTCTTGCCGAGGATCGCCGCCGCGTCGTCGATCAGCCGGCGGGTCTGCGTCTCGATGCGCAGATTGATGCTGCCCTTGGGGTCGGTCGTCGAAGAGCCCGCTGCATCCGCAACGGCTCCAAAACTATCCATAGAAGAACGGCGCTGTGACATAGGCGCGACCCTGCGCGTCTGCATATACAATGTCAATACGCACGCCGCCGCCGGCGGGGACTTCCTTCCGCTACTCCCACTCGATCGTCCCCGGCGGCTTCGAGGTGACGTCGTAGACGACGCGGTTGATGCCGGTGACCTGGTTGACGATGCGGGTGGCGATGCGGCTCAGGTCTTCTGGGCGGAAGGGGTAGGCGTCGGCGGTCATGCCGTC
>JANQIT010000258.1 GCA_028282025.1 Hwanghaeella sp.
GAGCCGATTGAAAAGACCATGCGACTGCCGGCCGCGGAATTCATCCGCCGCTTCCTCGCCCACATCCCACCACCGCAATTTCGCCGCATCCGCTACTACGGCTTTCTCGTCAACAGTCAGCGCACGGAGAAGCTCATCACCTGCCGCAGATTGCTCGCACTGCCCGATCCGGAACAGCCCTACATCGCTGACATGGATGCCTTCCTGGCCAAGCAAGGCATCGACTTCAGCCTCTGTCCAATCTGCGGCGAAGGCAAAATGCACAACATCTACGCTGTGCTGTCCTTTCACGACCCGCCCGATTGCTTCTTGCAGGCCGCCTGAAATGACCCGCTGCGCATCCGTTCACCGCCACGGAAACTTCACCCTGCTCCCACCCCGGACAAACGCCCGGCGCCACCGATCACTCCACCTGCGCAACGCCATCTCGGCTCAATGCCATGCCGAAAAGCACCCGCCTTTCCTTTGCCCGGTCCCCCGCACCTTCGTCAACAGTGCATTGACACCCTGCCCTGAAAACGCTCAAATTCCATAGGCAATTACAACCGCGCCGACTTCGGTGCAAATCCGACCGTCCAACAAGGCGTTAGAGCTGACAACCGGCAGTCCGTGCGAGTGACAGCTTCGAGCGATATGCGACGTTCGATGGGGCGGCCAGTTCTGTGCCATAACGCCGGTTGCAGCTCAACAGCAACGTTGAACTAAACCGCTCCGCGGGGCTTCAGGAAGGTGGCGGCTGATCGTCCATAACTTATGTAGCCAACGCCGGGAGATGCGATGAGTACTTTGAGGATGGGCCTGGAGGATCACAGCAAGAGGGGAGACAGGATGATGCTGTTTTCGCGGACACTTGGTGGCTTGGCATCGCCCGATTTGACGGCGATTCCACCTCCCCCGCAGGAAGGCAACGGTCCGACAAAGGTTCGGCGGCTTGGCTACACTTTGACCTATCGGTCCACGGACGCCGCGCAGGCTGATGCCATGCATGGAAAACGACCCCGCTTTTGCGAATGCCAACGGTTGGTAATCGGGACGGCGCACAGGAAATCGCGTGTATTTTCTGCCACGTCCACCACGCTGAGAGTTCCGAGCGCGCCCGAACAATACAATCCCCCTGTAATAGGAGTCGGCGGCCGGTTGCCCGTCGCGGTGGTCTCTGTGCAACGTCTCGCTTACCCCGCCGTCGGCGCGATACGACGACCCGGACAGCCGGCCCTACCGGAAGTTCGCGAACCAGCCCGGGATCGTCCTCTACACGCCTGCTGTCCAGGAAGGGGAACCGCAGATACGCGAACCCCCGTGCCAGGATCGGTTTAGTCCAACAAACATCTATACGTCATGCGCTCAAGCCTCGTCACGAGACCGAGACCGCGGATCGGCGCATGACGTATAGATGCTTGTACGTTGAACTAAACCGCTCCGCGGGCCTTTTAATAGGATCAAGTCCGGAGCTGAATGAACAGCGAATGAAGTTTCCGTAAAGGATCCCCGCATTCATTCGCTTTTTTGCGCATCGTTAACACTTCACTGTGGGCCACTGTCGGCCCGGATCAGTGGAGAAGAACGATGACACCGCTACGCGAAGCAATGATCAAAGCCATGCAGATGCATGGTTTTTCCGAGCGTACGCACCAGAGCTATCTGGCCGCTGTCACGGATGTGGCGCGTTATTGGCAACGTTCCCCGGGTGCGCTGC
>JANQIT010000264.1 GCA_028282025.1 Hwanghaeella sp.
AACGGCAGTGCGCTGGAGGGGACAGTCTTAGCCCTGGGTCGCCGAGAACTCGCCGCCGGCATCGAAAATGCTGCCCAATCCGGCGCCGACGGTGGCGTAGACGAAGCTGCCGGGGATGATGCCGGCAAAGGTCGCGATGACGAAGACCCGCAGCGACACGCCGAGGAAGGCCGGGACGAGATTGACGATGAAAAAGGGAAACAACGGGATCAAGCGCAGGACCAGCAGGTAGCTCAAGGCATCCTCGCGGAACCCGGCTTCCATCTTCTGCAGGAAGGGTCCGGCTTTGGCGCGCAGCAGATCGCCGAGCGCGGTCTTGGCCGCAATGAACAGGATCGTTGCGCCGATCGTCGCGGCGACCACAACGTAGCCCGTGCCCAACCATTGGCCGAACAGGAACCCGCCGGTGATGGTCATGACGGCGCCCCCCGGCAGCGAGAACGCGACCACGGCGATATAGATGCCCATGTAGACGAGTGCGGCGAGGAGGGCGGACTGTTCCACCTGTTCCAGCAGCCAGGCGCGGTTTTCCTTCAGCGCCTCAAAGGTCAGGTATTGGTCCAGGCCGAGGGCGAAAAAGGCGATCAGTCCGGCGGCCAGGACGAAAAGCGGAATCAACCGCTTCCACGAAAAACCCCCGGCCTCGGTCTTGCCTGCATTCTCCTGCACGTCCATCGTTAACTCCTCACAACAATCGCCGCCCCCAACGGTATTGTAGTGCGTGTCTACACCGACCGGGTTTCACTCGCGATTCACCTTACTGTGAGATTCGGTTTACCGGTAGGGCCGGGCCGGGGTGCCGCGGCCATCGCTAAGTTAAAGATTAACAGGCGAGGATGTCGCGTGATCGAGCACTGTAGCATTCGGAAGTTTCAAGCAAAGGATCTGAAGCGTCTGCACGCCATTCGCGAGGCGGCCTTCGAACCGGTTTTTCGGTCCTTCAGGCAAATTCTCGGTGAGCGGATCGCGGCGGTGGCCCTTGCCGACGCCGAGCGGGAACAAGCGGACCTGCTCGACCGGATCTGCGGCGATGGCTCGACCCAGGACGTGTTCGTCGTCGAGCACGGTCCGCACATCGTGGCCTTTTGCGCTGTTTCCTGCGACCGGGGGTCGAAGGTCGGCGAGATCGGTTTGAACGCCGTCCATCCGGACCATCAGGGTCAGGGGATCGGTGCGTGGATGTACGAGGCGGCCCTGGCCCATTTGCGGGCGGCGGGAATGCAGGTCGCAACGGTCGGGACCGGCGGCGACCCGAGCCACGCACCGGCCCGCCGGGCCTACGAAAAAGCCGGCTTCGGCCCCGCGATTCCGAGCGTCTATATGTATCGGGTGCTATAGGGGGTTCGGCCTTCCGAAGCGCCCCGCACCGGCGCGTCTCGGGCCGCGGCCAACCCGCCGATTGACACCGGTTGACCGACCTTTTATACACCGGGCCTCTATCCTTAGGCGCTTTGGAGAGATCATCGTGAAACGCACCTTTCAGCCGGGCAACCTTGTCCGTAAGCGGCGGCATGGATTCCGCTCCCGCATGGCGACGAAGGCCGGCCGTCAGGTCCTGGCCCGGCGCCGCAAAAAGGGCCGCAAGCGGCTCTCAGCCTGACGCCATGCGGTCGCCGGTCGGCAGACTGACGCGGCGGCCCGAGTTCCTACGTGCTGCGAAAGGCCGGAAATCAGTGGCTCCCGGGCTCGTTCTCCAAACTTGTCGGCAGCGTGACGCCAGCGCACCGTTTCGGGTGGGCTTCACGGCGAGCCGGCGGGTCGGCGGGGCTGTTGAACGCAATCGGGCCCGACGGCGCTTGCGCGCAGCTGTCCGGGCGGTTATGCCTCATCATGCCGAACCCGGCCACGACTATGTCCTGATCGCCCGGAAGGGAACGCTGCACCGGGATTTTGCGGCGTTGACGAGCGATCTTGAAAAAGCTCTAAAGCGTCTCGACCTATGGCGCAGCGGTTAACCCGGATCGGGAGGATCGAACACCGATGGGCTTAGTTGCCTCAGTTCTGCGCGTATTGATCCGCGGATATCAGCTTTTCCTGTCCTTGTTCTTCACGGGATCCTGCCGCTATCTGCCTGGCTGTTCCGACTATGCGATGGAGGCGGTGGCGGGCCATGGCCCGCTGCGGGGAGGCTGGTTGGCGCTTCGCCGGATCATGCGCTGTCATCCGTGGGGCGGCAGCGGATATGATCCGGTTCCCGACGCCTGTTGCAGCGAACACAAGCCCTCGGCGCGTTCAGAAGTGGTGACACGGTAATGGCTGATCAAAAGAACCTGGTTATCGCGATCGTCATGTCCGTGGTGATCCTGCTGGTCTATCAGGTGTTTTTCGAAATGCCGCGCCGTGAGCAGCAGGTCGCCCAGCAACAGGCGGCCGAGCAGCAAGCGAAACAACAGCCGTCGCAGACACAACAGGCGCCCGTCGAAGGCGCGCCGAGTGCGGACAGTCCGGTCGGGTCGACACCGTCTACTCCGGGCATTCCCGGTAT
>JANQIT010000276.1 GCA_028282025.1 Hwanghaeella sp.
ATGTCGACATCGCCGACGACATGCTGGCTGCCGAGCACGGCCTGTGACAGCCGGGTCTTGCTCATCGCCGGGCTCGCGACCCACGCCTCGCCCTTGGACCAGGGCTTGTCGCCGAACACCAGGGTCCTGTCGACCACCATGTCGGTGCGGGTCGGCACCGGCAGGTCGGGGAACTGGGTGAAGGATTTCTGCACCTCCGCCTTCTGGCCGGAACCGTCCTTGGAGGCGCCGGAGGACTTGCCGAGGGACCCGCCGGTGAGGCTGCAGCCTCCCGCGGTGAGCGCGGTTCCGAGAAGGGCGGCGGCGGCGATCGCGGGGAAGCGACGAACGGGCGACATGGGCGGCACCTTTCTGCAAGCGGGACGACGGCGACCGGACGTCGAAAAACGACGCCGTTCAGGGAATTCTAGCGGCAAACGGATTAACGACCGGTTTACCGTTTCCGCGCCGCCGGGTAGTGTCTCAGTTTGAATTTGATTTCTTGTAAGACCCACGCGGCCCCGGCTTCGGCGCCCGTGCGTCGATCAAGCCGACGATCCATTCCATATCGTGCAGTTCGCCATCGATCCCAGCCGCCATCGCGGGCGTAACCTTGAGCGTCTTGTGGATGCGGCAGAAGTTGTAGTGCAGGAAGTAGAGCGCCAGCATATGAATGTGGTTCTGAAGCTTCTTGCTGAAAGCGTTCGTCAGCCGCGTGAACCTGCGCATTGACATCCGCATGGTGAGGTTCTGGCGCTCGACGTAGGACGTGCTGACATCCTCAATGGCGGGATCGCCCTCGACGCGGCGCTTGCGGGTACCGGTGCATTCCGCCGGGCTGTAGCGGCCCTTCATGCTCTCGGGAGCGGCGCCGTACAGTTTGATCAACTGGGCATAGTCCACGTCGCCGCCAAAGGCGCCCTCGACTGCCTCAAGGTAGGCACGGTGCCCGTCCGTCGTCATCTGGACGCGGTTGGCAAGACGGCTCGCCACGTCATCCATGAATTCGATGGCGTATTCGCTGTCCCGTCCGCCGACTAGGTAGGAGACAATCAACTTCGAGTCCGCATCCAGGGCCGTCCAGGTCCACACGTCGCCAGCCTCTTCCGGCGCAGCCTTGGCCGTCGCAACGTTCTTCTGCTTGGCGTAGCAGAACGACCAGATTTCGTCGCACTGGACCCGAGCCGCCTTCACGTCGCGCACATGCTCATCGTGGTAGGCGGCACAGGCTTCCCCGGCATCCACCAGCATCTTGGTCACGGTGTTGATGCTCACTCCAACCACGCGGGAAATCGACCGCATGGAGGAGCCTTCCACCAGCATGGAAAGGATTTGGACGCGCTTTTGGAGGGGCAGTTTGTTCATGCCTCTATTGTATGAACTTTCGTGCTTAACGTCAAGCAAAAAGACTCATTTCAATGTAAGGTCAAAACCTTCGGGCTCTTCTGACTCAAAAAACGCAGGCTCCAATCCAGTTAGCTGGCCGATAGTTTCAATTGAAAATGGCAGTTTTTCTTTAATGTCATCAACAGACATCACTTTGTTTTTCACAACCAATTCGATGATCTTTTTCAGTAAGAGCGGTTCTTCTAATGGCATTTCCTTCGGATTATCGAAGGGCTCACGCTTTCTCCATTTTTTGAAGGATATTTGCTTATAAAGATTGGTAATTTGAAGCTCATCAAAGATTCCCAAATCTTTACATCTGTAGACCATTGCCTGGATGGCGACCTTCCATCGCAGTTTAAGGTCTACAAAGGCAGTAAGCTTGGGGGTGTAAATCTCATTGGGGAATGACCGCCTAGGAAGCAAAAAAGCACCAGCAAATCTGTTTGCTTCAGCCTCAATTTCTTTTAGGCGATTTCTGTCCTCAATGTCCTCAACGCCTACCCACCTATGTAATACGAGATGCCCAAGTTCGTGCGCCACATCAAATCTGGCACGGGCGCAACTCTCTTTTTCTGACGACAGAAATACAAACGGACGAGGGCCGTTCCAGAAGGAAAACGCCTCTACTTGCTCCCCCGACAACTGAAGACGCGCAACGATAACGCCCTTGGTTTCCAGAAGCCGAACAATGTTTGAGATGGGACCGAGGCCCAGGCCGAAGTGGGTTCTAACGGATTCCGCGATCTTCTCAATGTCGTCTGCTTCATAATGTTCGTTTTCTGATTTCGGTTCGAGCGTTGGAATATCAACGACTGGATAGTTGGCTACACCGTCAAAAACAAATGCAGCTTGTGCCAACCATTTCCCATAGACTTCGCAGGCAAGATTACGTCGCTTGGTGTCGGCGCCGAACTTCCTAAAAAATCTCGTGCTGTATTCCCCAAAGCTTTCGCCGGCCGGCTGCGTAAAGAAACTAATTGGCTGCCCGAGAACCCTGGAGATGGCCAGCATTGTATCCGGTTCCGGCGACTTCTCTCCCAATTCATATGACGATACGGCTTGCCGTGAGACGCCAACTTGATTGGCAACGTCGGTCTGCGTAAGGCGAGCGGCCAGGCGCGCCTCGACAAGCCGAGCCGGAATCAAGCGCCGCCCGCGATGGATATCAGGGGCGGCGCTGGGGAAATGCAGAACGTTATCGTTAGTCGCCATTTTCCCTGCGCCAGCGTTCGATCTCTTCTTTCAGGACGCCCAAATCTTCGAAGTCGGTATCCGTATCTTCAACGGGCGGCACCCCGCTTTCGAGTTCATGCGGCATCGTCAGCAGGTTTTCGCTGCGGTGCCTGTAGTTCCTGTGGTGGAGCGGATGCGGAACCGCCAGATGGATGAAGTCCAACGACTGGTACCCATGCACTAACAGCAAGTGCGGAAGCCCCTTGACGGCGTTTTCCTCGGCGAACTCGGGCAGGTTAAAAAAAGGCTCGTTGTTCATCCTGGCATTCGCCCGGAATCTGACGTTGCGCGGCTGTTTCTTGGCGTCCGAAACTTGGCTAATGGTAAGAACAGAGTGGGGTAACCTGACCTCCAAATACCTACCCGTTGGGCGGGCAAAGTGCTGCCAACGGTAGTCGAAGGGAAGTTGTCCTGTATCGATCAGGCGCTTTACGGCGAAATCCACCGAGTACGCCACCAGCCGCCCCTTGTTGTCCAGGGCGCTCTCGATTCCGAGAATGGGGATGTTTCGGACCAAGTCATCCGCGGCCCGGTAGGCCGTTCTGAATGCGGTAGGCAGCACGTGCCAGCGGGAACGGGGGAATTGATCTTCGAGAAATTCAGCGGGATTTACCGTACTCAACAGCCATACTCCGGAAGCGCAGGCCACTGCGCAACCTTATCCGAAAAATTCATTGTTTTGTCAACCGCTATTTTCCCACCGCTTCGCCGCCGCCTTCCTAGCGATCTCCGACCGCTGCTCCGCCGTCAGCTTGTCGGCCCGCGCCCGCCCGCCCTTCTTCCCAAGCGCCTTTGCCGCCGGGTCCTTGCCGTCGTCCTCGGGAGCGTCCTCAATCTCCCCCGTCGCGATCTTGGCGACCATGACGGCGGCTCCGATCACGTCC
>JANQIT010000305.1 GCA_028282025.1 Hwanghaeella sp.
AGATTTCCCGGTTTGGCGAAATTCTCGACCCAGAGATCGAGATCCCCCTCGAACGCCGCGGGGTCGTGCGACCAGTGCGCCAGCATGCCGCCGAAATAAACCCGGATCGCGTCCCGGCCAGTCGCCAGCAGGTCGGCGGCCCAGGGCTGCTGATGAAAGCCCTGATACCAGATCTCGTTAAGATGCTCCGGGGCCGCCCATCCCCCACCGATCCCGGGCTAGGGCAGATCGAAGAAGAAAAGGCCGCTTACCCGTTCCGCCGCCGACCGCGCCAACCCTTGAGCCACCATCGCGCCTATATCGTGACTGACCAGCCCGAAGCGCCGCCAGCCCAAATGATCCGCCAGCGCCAGGATATCGCCGATGTGATGGTCCAGCCGGTAGGAGTCCAAAGCCGCGCCCGCCGGTTTCTCGCTGTCTCCGAACCCGCGCAGGTCCGGCGCGACCACGTCGAAATGTTCCGCCAGGACCGGAATATTCCTGTGCCAGACATACCAGAATTCCGGCCAACCGTGCAGCAGCATCAGCGGCACGCCCCGCCCCTGCCGGACGTAATGCAGGGTGACGCCATTCACATCCGCTTTGCGGTGAGACCATGAAAACCCGCTCATAGGCGTCTCCGGATGCATGTCATATCGTTACCCTTCATACCAGTCTTCGCAGAATATGAGCAATGGCCTCCCGGTAAGGCCCCGGGTCCGCGCCGCCGGCAATCGCCAAGGCAGCACGGTCGAACATGGCGGACAAAAGCGCCGCCGTGGCCTCAATGGGCAGTTCCGCACCCGCGCTGTCGGCGAGCGCCTGCAAGCCCAGGCGCAATTCCTCGCCGCCCGTCTCTCCGTCGATGGCGTCCATTTCCGCCCGGCCCAGGACGGCCGGCCCCTCGACAAGCAGAAGATGCGCCCGCCCCGGCGCGGCCATCGCGTCGAAATAGGCTTCGGCGCCCTCCGTCATCGCCTGCACGGGCTCCATGTCCTTTCCCGTGCGCCGGCCGATCTCTTCCGCGACGGCGAGGGCTTCCGCGCGAATGACCGCCCGAAACAGATCGAGCTTGTCCGCGAAATGATGATAAAGCGCACCGCGGGTCACCGACGCCCGCCGGACGACCTCCGGCGTGCCTGTCTCCGCATAGCCTTTTTCCAGAAACAAGGTCCGCGCCGCGCCGATCAGCGCCGCCACGGTCCGCTCCCGCCGTTCCGCATTGCTGCGGCGCGCCGACTCTCTTTCTTGCATACATACAGCCTGTATGTTATTTCACTCAATACATACAGACTGTATGTTTTTAACAGCGGAGTGAAAAGCCATGAAATGCACCCAATACTACCCTGTCATCATGACGGACGATGTCGAAGGAACCGCGCGTTTCTACCAAGACCATTTCCGGTTCAAGGCGGTTTTCGACAGTTCGTGGTATGTCCATCTGCAATCCGTGGAAGATCCGTCGGTAAATCTGGCCGTTCTGGACGGCGCGCACGAGACGATCCCGCCCGCCGCCCGCGGCCGCGCCGCCGGTCTGCTGCTGAACTTCGAGGTTGAGGACGTGGACGCGGTCTATGCGGACGTCCGGGCCGTCGAACTGCCGGTCCTTCTCACCCTGCGGGATGAGGAGTTCGGCCAACGCCACTTCATCACCCAGGACCCCAACGGCGTCCTGATCGACATCATCAAACCGATCCCGCCCAGCGCCGCGTTCCTGGAACAATACGCGGCCGACGCGGTGCCCGCGTAGTTGTGGCTCCATTTCTTCTTCCCTCTTCCGCAGCCAGTGGTACCAGTCGCGTTGACAAGCGCCGGTACTGCTGCGCTGACGGGCGACTGCTATGATAGGTTAGCCGCCCACTACAGGTATGCACGAACAACGAGATGGAACGCGAAGGCCAACGCGAATGCTGCCCCAAACGGAAAGCCAAACGAGAACATCTCTTGCTCTTTGTCCGGGCCCATGTCCGGCAGAAGCGATCCGAACGGCCAGATTTTCCACAACACCAAATAATAGGGCAGCAGAAATAGACCAGCCACATAGTGCACCCATTGAAACCAAATCGGGATATCGTCGACTGCGGGACCAAAACTACACTGGAAGAATACGATCATGAATGGCAGTCCCAACAGAAAGGGCCTGCTTCGCACATGATTCAAGAAAGGCGCAGACTTGTACTGGTAGAAATCCAGGATCGCCGCGATCAGAACGCTCATCATGTCTGAGATCCCCCGTTTGCCGACCTTTAGCCAAAACCTGCTCTCAGCTGTGATCCTGGAACAATACGCGCCGGAAGCGGCCGCGGTATAAATGCGATTCCGTTCCTGTAACTCTACGGTATCAGCCGCGTGGACGTGCGCCGGTACCGCTGCGCCAGCAGACAACGTTCACCCGAATGGGGCCTCATCGCCTAGAGTAATCCACGAATAACCAGATGCACGGAGAAGGCCAGCACGAAAGCACCTCCAAACGGAAACGGAAGGATAACATCTGCCTCTCATGGTTAGGGTCCAGGCTAGGCAGAAAAGATCCGAGCAGCCTGATCTTCAACAAGATCAGCAAGTAAGGAAACAGCAAGATCCCGATCAAGAATTGCAAAACTCTCAACGTGCCTGGAACGAAGCTCCCAAGACTCTGCACCGGCTCAGCCAAAATTCCGTTCGTTTTCATCTTCTTCTTGTGGCTTCCCGTGCCACTGCCGAATAGAACCAACCATCTTCAGGAATGATCCTGGTTTTGCCAGCAGATAGACACCGAATGCTAGAGAAAGAAACGGATAGGACACAGCCTGAGCGAAGTCCCATATCGTTGGGTTCGTCAGACGGGTAAATTCTTGAGCAACGTAGACCCCCTTTGAACCCACGAACCAAAATACCAACGTGCTCATCAACTCTGGAACTGTCGTCAGAATCAGAAAGAGCCCGATACCGGGAATGAGCATCGCGAAGACGGTCTCCTCACTGGCCGAAGGACGCGGCGTGCCACGGTCGGCCTCAGGGACGATTGAGCGTGCAAGACGGGGAGCCGATATCCACACGACAACCGCCAGCAGGACGTTAAAGCCATTGCTCAAAAGGAACACGCTCACGCTGTAAATGAAGGCACCCGGATGCCCGATCTGCGAAAAAATGCCGTACAAGGAAACCGGCAGATATGAGAGGATGGGAAGCACTAGGAATATAGCGACCACGCGGCAGCCGATAGCGGCAATGGAATGCAAGTCGCTCATTGTGGCTTTCCTTCCCTCCAGCACATGCTGACCCCGATCTCATCCGGTCAGATGAAATACAACTTTTCGGCGCAATCACACAACCTCTTCGCTGTTTCAGCACATCGCACACACAGATCTGTTGACGCCGCCGGGCCGCAATGCATGCATAGCCACAGTTGTAGATTCGTCGAAAGAACGCCCTCATGTCCCCTCCCGTCGATCCCGTTACACCCAATCCGGACCAGCCGAAACAGGCCGACGCGGTTATTGTCGGCGGCGGTATCGTCGGTGTCTCCACCGCCTATTTCCTGGCGAAGCGCGGCCTGCATGTCGTTCTGTGCGAAAAGGGACGGATCGGGGGCGAGCAGTCCAGCCGCAACTGGGGTTATTGCCGGCAGCAGGGACGCGACCCGGGCGAATTGCCGCTGATCATCGAAAGCCTGCGGATCTGGCGCGGTATCGAACAGGAAATCGATGACGAGGTCGGATTCCGCCAGGCCGGGGTCGCCTATCTTGCAGGGACGGAAGAGGATCTGGCCGGCTACGAACAGTGGGTCGAATACGCCAAGCAGTATCAGTTGGACACGCGGCTTCTCAGCCCGTCGGAGGTCGAAGGAATCGCGCCGGGCGGCGGCGGCAAATGGAAAGGCGCGCTGTATACCGAAAGCGACGGGCGGGCCGAACCCGGTAAGGCGGCCCCGGCCCTCGCCCGCGCCGTGCAACGGCTCGGCGGCGTCATCCTGACAGACTGCGCCGTGCGCGGCTTCGAGACCGAGGCCGGCCGGCTCAGCAGCGTCATCACCGAAAAGGGTGTCATAAAGACCCAAGCGCTGGTCGTTGCGGGCGGCGCATGGTCGCGCCTGTTCCTGCGCCGGCACGGTATAGACCTGCCGCAGCAGACCGTGGTTTCCAGCGTCCTGCGCACCAAGCCGCATGAAGCAGGCATCGAAACTTCCATCAGCGGTCCGAACTTCGCGATCCGCCGCCGCCTGGACGGCGGCTATACCGTGGCGCATGGGGGAGCATCCAACTACGACCTGACGCCCGACAGCTTCCGGCTGATGAAGGCGTTCTGGCCCGCCTATCGGATGGAGAAGAAATCGATCCGCTTCAGGATCGGCCAGCGCTTCTTCGAGGCGCTGGGACAGACCGCGGACTGGCGGATGGACATGGAAACGCCGTTTGAGAAAAAACGCATCTGGGACCCCGCGCCGAGCAAATCGATCCTGGACGAAGCGGTGCGCAACCTGAAGGCCGCTTTCCCCGCCTTCGACGGTGCGGAGGTCGCGCAAAGCTGGGCGGGCGCGATCGACGTCACGCCGGACGCCGTGCCCGCAATCTCCGATGTCGAGGGGCGTCCGGGGCTTTTCGTCGCCACGGGGTTCAGCGGCCACGGCTTTGGAATAGGACCCGGCGCGGGCCGCCTGATGGCCGATCTGGTCGCCGGCGGGCAACCCTGTGTGGACCCCGCCCCATTCCGCTTCAGCCGTTTCCACGACGGGACGAAGATCCGGCCGTTCGCGGCCACGTGACCGCACGGTCCGACCCAAAATATGTTCGAAAAAAGCCAGCCATTAAGGATGGATTAACCGCCAATGATGTTTTGTAATCGACGGCTGGGGCATCTCATGGCACCGAAGACGAAACGCCAGCCGGCAAAACCCGAAGAACAACGGCGCTGAACACCGTGACGGTAGACACGACAGAGGAAACGCTTGCCGACGCAACCGCCGTCGAGCCTGCCTCTTCACTTAAATACTTTCCGCTTAGCGCGTTTGCGATGATAATGGGAATCGTCGGCTTGGGGTTGGCGTGGCGCGACGCCGCGCATGCTTTCGGCGCGCCGCGGCTGATCGGCGAGATCATCATCGGCTTCGGCGCCGGTTTCTACTGCGCCATTCTGGCGGTCTATGCGTTGAAAGTTTTCCGCTTCAAGGACCCTTGCGTCACAGATGCAAAGGATCCCAGCGCCTGCAACTATCTGGCCGCCATCACCATCAGCCTGATGCTGGTCGCCGCCGGGCTGCATCCTTACAACGCGTCTTTGTCCGAAGGCCTATGGCTGATCGGGGTCAGCGGACAGGTGCTGATAAAGGTCTATATCGTCGGCAATTTATGGTTCGGCGGCAGTTATACGCTGGACGCCGTGACACCGGCCTGGTTCGTCCCGGTCGTCGGCAGCGTCGTCGCCCCGCTGACCGGCGCCCATTTCGGATACGACGCCTTGAACTGGATGGTCTTCGGCTCGGCGGTGTTTTTCTGGATCGCGGTGTTCACCCTCAACACTCTGCGTTTCCTTAGCCTTCCCCCGCTGCAGCCCATACAGCGCCCGTCTCTGGCGATTTTCCTGGCGCCGCCGTCCTTGTGCTTCACGGCCTATGTGGAACTTCAGGGCGGCTATGTGGACCATGTCGCCACCATGCTGATGGGCGTGACGATCATGACCGCCCTGCTGCTGCTGGCGCGGATCCAGGGATTTACCAGCGCCCCCTTCTCCATGCGGTGGTGGTCCTACACCTTTCCGCTCGCCGCCTTCGCCAAGGCGGTCTTGCTCTACCATTTCCACATGGACACAGCGCTTACCCACGCCGCCGGCATCGCCGCCGTAGGCCTTGCCACCCTGGTCGTGTTTCTGGTCTTTTCGGCAACGCTGCGCTTTATGTTCCGGGGCGGGTTGTTCCTTCCGCAGGACTAGGCCACTTTCCCGGCATATGCAGCCCGGCTCACGCCGCGCCGTTCACGCTATGTATGGGAATCCTGCCGAATGAGCCTGACGCCAGCGCAAATCACCGCGCGCATCCTTATCGAAACCGATGCCATCCTGTTCCGTCCGAACGAACCCTTCATTTTCACCAGCGGCCGCGCCAGCCCGGTCTATACGGACTGCCGCAAACTGATCGGCTTCCCCCGCGCACGTCGGCGTCTGATGCAGATGGGCGCCGCCTTGATTGAAGAGACGGTCGGGTTCGAAAGCCTGGACGTGGTGGCCGGCGGAGAAACAGCCGGCATTCCCTTTGCCGCCTGGATGGCCGACGAATTGATGCTGCCGATGTGCTACATCCGCAAAAAACCGAAAGGCTTCGGACGCAACGCCCGGATCGAAGGCGATCTGAGGGAAGGGCAACGCGTTCTGCTGGTGGAAGATCTGGCGACCGACGGCGGTTCCAAGCTTTCCTTCGTAGAGGGCGTTCGGGACGCCGGGGCCGCCTGCAACCATTGTTTCGTCGTCTTCCACTACGGCACCTTCCCGGAATCGGTCGCCAACCTGAAATCCCACGGAGTCGATCTGCACGCGCTCTGCACCTGGTGGGACGTGTTGGACTATGTGGAGGAGGAGGGCCTGTATCCGGCGGATCAGGTCGCAGAGATCAAATCCTTCCTGAACGACCCCGTACCCTGGTCGCTGGCCCACGGCGGCAAGGAGGACTGACCCTGTCACAGACGCCGCGCCGTTGGATTATGATCGCAGGCCCCTACACGTCCGGGGCGAGGACAGCGCAGGAACGCGATGAGAATCTACGCGTGCTGAACCGCGCTGCGCTTGGCGTCTGGCGCAAGGGGCACATGCCGATCATCGGCGTCAACAATGCGCTGCCCCTGATCGGCATCGCCGGCGAAGAACAGTTCGAAGAATTGATGATGCCGATTTCCCTGGAAGCCGCCGAGCGCTGCGACGCCTGCCTGCGAGTCGGGGGCGCATCACAGGGCGCTGACGCGGAAGTTGCTCGCTTTCGTCGCCGGGGTTTGCCAGTCTATTTCGACCTGGACGAAATCGACGAGGTTTAAGCCCGATGCGGAAGCTGGTTTCTTTCTTGGCGGCGGTCGCCGCCGTTATCTGCCTTGCTTCGGCGACGGCCCACGCCCGGGATCGTCTGGTGATCGGCATCAGCCAGTTTCCCAGCACCCTGCATCCCAGCTTCGATTCCATGCTGGCCAAGGAATATATCAACGCCATGGCGCGGCGGAAAATCACCATCATCGATCACGATTGGACGGTGACCTGCCTGTTGTGCGTAGAGTTGCCGGATCTGGCCAAGGGCACGGCGCGCTTCGAAACCTCTTCCGAGGGTAAACCGGGCCTCGCCGTCGATTACGCCCTGGATCCCAAGGCGGTCTGGGGCGACGGCACCCCGATCACGACCAAGGATGTGTTGTTCACATGGCAGGTCGGCCGCCATCCCGAAACCGGCACCGACAATTCAGAACTCTACCGCCGGATCCTGTCGATAGACGTGCATGACGAGCGCCGCTTCACGCTGCATATGGACCGGCGGAGCTGCGAGTATCAGGGCATCACCGAATTCAACCTGCTGCCGCATCATATCGAGGCAGCGGTTTTCGACCGCCCCGCCGATTACCGCAAGCGGACGGCCTATGACCGCGACCCGACCAACCCGGGCCTGTGGTATGGGCCTTACCGGGTAGCCGGCGTCAGTCCGGGGGTCAGCATCACCC
This sequence comes from Hwanghaeella sp., assembly GCA_028282025.1. GTDB lineage: Bacteria > Pseudomonadota > Alphaproteobacteria > UBA8366 > Aestuariispiraceae > Hwanghaeella. The sequence continues at coordinate 7,647 of JANQIT010000305.1, forward strand.
TGGAGCCGAACCCGAACTGGTGGGGCGCGGAACCTTATTTCAAGCAGATCGTGGTCCGAACGATAGAGAACACCGCGGCGCTGACCGCAAACCTTCTGTCGGGCGACATAGACATGATCGCCGGGGAACTGGGCCTGACCATAGACCAGGCCCTGTCTTTCGAGAGACGGCATGGAGACCGGTTCCAGATCGTCTACAAATCCGGCCTGATTTATGAGCATTTGGACGTCAACCTGGACAACCCCGCCCTCTCAGACGTACGCGTACGACAGGCTCTGTTGAAAGGCATCGACCGTAAGGCAATCAGCGACCGCCTGTTTGCCGGCAAGCAGCCGGTCGCACATGGCCAAACCAACCCGCTGGACGACGTCTACTATCAGGAAATACCGAAACACCCATTCGATCCCGAAGCCGCGGCGATGCTGCTGGAGGAGGCAGGATGGCGCAACGGCGACGGTGGGGTGCGCCGCAATGCGGCCGGCGAACCCTTGCAACTGGACCTGATGACGACCGCCGGAAACAAAAGCCGTGAACTGGTGCAACAGGTGTTGCAAAGCCAGTGGCGAGAACTGGGTGTGGACGTGAATATCCGCAACGAACCGGCGCGCGTCTTCTTCGGCGAGACCGTGAGCAAGCGCAAATTTACGGGACTGGCCATGTTCGCCTGGATCTCTTCGCCGCGCTCCATCCCCCGCACCACCCTGCATTCAGAAATGATCCCGACCGAAGAGAACGCCTGGTCCGGTCAGAACTACACCGGGTACGCGTCCGAAGAGATGGATACGCTGCTCGACGATCTGGAACTTGTCTGCGAGCCAGAGGAGAACCAAGCGCTCTGGAACCGAATGCAGACCCTCTACGCCACGGACTTGCCGGCTCTGCCGCTGTATTTCCGGGCAAACACGTACATTATGCCAAAATGGCTGCAAGGTGTACGTCCCACGGGCCATCAATATACCAGCACCAACTGGGTCGAAGAATGGCGCGCGGTGGAATAGCCGGGAGGCACCCGCCGCACCGGGATTAGCACATGCTGGGATTCTTAAGCGTCCGTATTCTACAGAGCCTGCTGGTCCTTTGGGTCATGTCCTTTCTGATTTATGCGCTGATCGGACTGATGCCCGGCGACCCGATAGATCTGATGATCACGGCCAACCCGGATTTCACCTCCGAAGACGCGGCGCGGCTGAAGGCGTTGTACGGCTTGGATCAACCGCTCACGGTGCGCTACGGCAATTGGCTGTCGGCGGCGCTGTCCGGCGATCTGGGTTATTCCCGGCTCTACAGCCAGCCGGTTCTGGATGTGATCGGTCCGCGGCTGGCCAATACCGCTATCCTTGTCGGGTCCAGCCTGGTTCTCGCGCTGTTGATCGCGATCCCGGTGGGGGTCATTGCGGCCATCCGCCCGTACAGCGCGCTCGACTATCTGGTGAACCTGGTCTGCTTCGCCGGTATTTCGGCGCCGCCCTTCTGGCTCGCCCTGTTGGCGATCATGCTTTTCTCCATCACGCTGGGGTGGTTTCCAGCCGGCGGGGCCGCCGCCGCGGATGCGGGCTTTTTGGAACACGTCGAACATGCAGTCCTGCCCGTTGGCGTTCTGACCTTGGCGTCGGTCGGCGGCTTCACCCGGTTCATGCGCGCTTCCATGCTGCAAACCCTGCGTCAGGACTACATCCGGACGGCCGCCGCCAAGGGCCTTTCGGAGTTTCGCGTCGTTACGGGACACGCGATGCGCAATGCGTTGCTGCCGCTAGTCACCATCGTGGCCTTGAGTTTCGGTACGCTGTTTTCCGGCGCTCTGATCACGGAGACCATGTTCGCCTGGCTTGGCATGGGCAAGACGATCTACGACGCCATCCTGGGGAACGACTTTAATCTGGCGCTTGTCGGCCTGCTGATCGCAACGGCTATGACCCTGGCCGGCAATCTGCTGGCGGACGTCTCTTACGCCGCCCTGGATCCGCGGCTCGATTTCAAGGCGGAGGACGCCTAGCGATGGCGCAACAGGCCGGACACCTAACCGCTCCCACCGCCCGCGAATCCTCCGGCCTGACCCCGGCGCAACTTCGGTGGCGAAAATTTCTGAGCCACCGCATGGCGGTGTTCAGCGCGATCCTCCTTACTATTCTATGCGCCGCTTCGGCCGCAGCCCCATGGATCGCCGACTATCTTGGTGTCGACGGTGTGACAGCCGATCTGTTCAACCGGTTCGGCCCACCGACCGCCCGGAATCTGCTGGGCACGGACGAAGCCGGGCGCGATGTGCTGATACGCTTGTTGCAGGGGGGACGGGTGTCCTTGACCGTGGCGTTGGTCACCGCTCTCGTCACCGCGGTGATCGGGGCGGCGGTCGGCCTGCTGGCGGGGTTCTACGGCGGCCGGTTGGACGGAATCCTGATGCGCGTGACGGACGGGGTCATCGCGCTTCCCTTGCTGCCGCTGCTGATCGTACTGGCCGCCGTCGACCTCACGAAGCTGGGCTTTTCAGCTGAAGCGGCCGCCAGCGAAAGCGCCAGTCTGTATCGTATCGTGGCGATTATCGCCCTGGTCGGCTGGACCACTGTGGCGCGGCTGGTCCGCGCCGAGGCCCTGACCCTGCGCCGACGCGACTTCGTCCGGGCCGCCGTGGCCCAGGGCGCGGGCCCGGTGCGAATTCTTCTTGTCCATATCCTTCCCAACGTCGCCTCTCCCCTGGTTGTGGCGACGACCCTGTCGGTCGGGAACATCATCCTTTTCGAATCCGTGTTGAGCTTCCTGGGTCTTGGCATTCAACCGCCGACCGCAAGCTGGGGAAACATGCTGACCAACGCCCAGGACGTGATCTGGGACAAGCCGGAACTGGCGGTCTGGCCGGGCCTGTTCATCTTCGTCACCGTGATCGCGTTCAACTTCCTTGGCGATGGCTTGCAGGACGCTTTGGACCCCAAGGCGGTAACCGAGTAACGACGCCCTGTGACGAAGATCACATGTGATAGATATAATTTTATATGCTTTTCAAACTGTTAGACGGCATTTCTCTTGTAATTTTTCGGCAACCGCACTATCTTTAACGTGTAGTTAAGGATTTTTCGTCTTCCACGGGTCGGCGCGCGGTGCGTTAAACCTCTGATAGGATTGGAAAATGGCGGATATCGGTGGCATTGGCGGATTGCTGCAGGGAATAGTGCAGCGGAGCAACGCAGAAGCTGCGGCTGCCGCCAATGACGATGCCGAAGACAATCTGACGACGACCGAGACGGAGGACGTCACCGCCTCCGCCGGTGCGGACACCACCTCGGTAACGGCGACATTGGGCGAAGGTCTCGCCTTCCAGCCGGTGGCCGGAACCGGAACCGATCAGACTACGAACGGCGACGCCAACGGGACCGCCGGCCGGGTAATCCAGGACCAAGTCTCGATCAGCGCCCAGGCGCGTGAAGCCTTACGGGATGCCCAAGGCGGCGCAAACCTCTCTCCGGCCGAACAAATCCAGCAGGAAGCCACTGACCCGACGCCAAACCTGACGTTCGACGCGGCGGATACCGCGACGGCGGCCAGCGAAGCCGGAGCGACAACCAACCAGGTCGTCGTGAATGAAGATGATTCCGGGGCCGTGGTCGGCAACGCGGATGTCTCGAACGCCTCCTCCCAGAACCGGGAGTTGGGCCAGTTGGTGGATCAGTTCGCCTGATATTCGGGCACTTTCCAACCGGGTCCGGCCTGAATATGGGCGGCAACGCCCAGTAAACCTTCCAAATAAACATAGTAAATCCGCCGACTCTGCGTAATATTCGGTAAGGTTCGGTTCACCCTTCACAATGGGTGGACGGTAAAGACCAAGGACTTGTTGCGGATACCAGGCGCGCCGAATGGCAATGAACGACGACGCACAGACGGGCCGCTCCCAATCGGCGAAAACCGAAACTGGCGAGGCCGCCGGCACCGGCGGTTCGCAGGGGCTATCGCGGTTGTTCGGCGCCAAGAAGGGCGCGGCCGCAAAAGCGCCCCCGGCACGTCCGCCCGAACCGGCCGCCGCACCTCCCATGCCCACAGAGCGGGCGGAGGCCGACGTAGATGCACGCGCAGGCGACACGCCGGCGGCCGTTGGAAACACAGACGCGCCGCCGCTCCCGCAAACCGATGCCCCAACGGAAGTGACCCTTCTGCCGGAACTGGGCGGCGTCACCTTGTCGAAGGATGAAACGGCGGAAGAACTGTTCCCAGAAATAAAGGCACAGGCCCCCCCGGCGGAAAGCACGGAAGCGACCCGGCAAGACGGGCTCCTGGCGCGGCAGCCGGACAAGGAGGATACGGAGTCGGGCCGGGGGGTCCGGGACCTCCTGTCGGCAGGCACGGGCAACGCAGCGGAACCGGCGCTTGTCGAAGTTGCGGACAATGGCGACCGGCGCTCGCCCGATGGCGAAGACCGTCGCGCGGAAACCCGGGACGGCAGGGATCGCCGCGGCACCGCCGAACATTGGACGGTCCGCCCTTCCCGCCAAACCAATGACGATCCGCTTCTGGGTTGCCTGACGATCCTCTGCACGCTTCTCGACAGACCGATTTCGTCCGACGCCTTGACCGCGGGTCTGCCCCTGGATGACGGCCATCTGACCCCGGACCTGTTCGCCCGGGCGGCGGAACGCGCCGGCATATCCTCCCGCCTGGTGACCAAGAAGCTGGAAGATATCTCGCCGATGTCGCTGCCCTGCGTCGTCTTGCTGGAAGGCAAGCGCGCCGCCGTGGTGATCGACCTGAAAGGGCGGGACAAGGCAACCGTCGTGCTGCCGGAAATGGGGTCGGGCGCGCGCGAAGTGCCGTTCGCCGAACTTCAGGCGGAATATGCCGGCTTTACCCTGTTCGCCCGGCCGGAATTCCAATTCGACAACCGCGCGGTCGAACTGCAGACGAAGAATCCGAAAGGGTGGTTCTGGGGCACGATCATGTCGTCCTGGACCCTTTACGTCGAAGTGATGATCGCGGCGATGCTGATCAATCTGTTCGCCATCGCCAGCCCGCTCTTCACCATGAACGTTTACGACCGTGTGGTGCCCAATTTCGCCGAGGAGACCCTGTGGGTTCTGGCAATCGGCGTCACGACGGTGTTCGTATTCGATTTCATTCTGAAACTGCTGCGCGCCTATCTGGTGGATGTGGCGGGCAAGACCGCGGATTCCAGGATCGCGGCGCGTCTGTTCCAGCAGATGATGGGCATGAAGATGGCGCACCGGCCGCCGTCGGCGGGCGCGCTGGCGAACCAGATGCGCGAATTCGAAACGATCCGGGAATTCTTCACCTCTTCCACCCTGGTCGCGCTGATCGACTTCCCGTTCATCTTCATGTTCGTGGCGATCATTTACGTGATCGGCGGGCCGGTCGCGATTGTGCCGGCGGCGGTTGTCTTCGTCGTCATCCCCATCGGCATGCTGATGCAGATTCCGATGAAAAAGGTGGTGCAGGAAACCTTCCGAGAGGCGCAGCAGAAACACGCCATTCTGATCGAAGCGATTAGCGGCATCGAAACCATCAAGGCAACCGCGTCCGAAGGCCGGATGCAGCGCAATTGGGAACTCTTCGTGAACCGCACCGCCCGGTCCGCCATGCTGGCGGCGCGCTGGTCGCAGATCGCCATGAATTTTTCGAATTTCGCGATGCAGATGGTGACTGTCCTGGTGATCATCTACGGCGTCTATCTGATCCAGGAAGGCGAGTTGACCGTCGGCGCGCTGGTCGCCTGCACCATTCTCGCCGGACGGTCCATGGCCCCGCTGGGTCAGATCGCCGCGATTGCGACCCGGTTCCATCAGGCGCGCAATTCCCTGGTGGCCCTGGACGGCATGATGCAGACGCCCGTGGAACGGCCGGAGGGGCGCAGCTTCGTGCACCGCCAGAAGTTCTCCGGCAGCATCGAATTCAAGAATGTCGGCTTCTCCTATCCCGACGCCAAGGTATCGGCGTTGAGCGAGGTTTCCTTCAGCATCCAGGCCGGCGAAAAGGTCGGGATCATCGGGCGGATCGGGTCCGGCAAAAGCACCATCGAACGCCTGATCATGGGGCTTTACGACCCGACCGAGGGCGCAGTGTTGGTTGACGGTACGGACACGCGCCAGGTCGACCCGGCGGATCTGCGCCGCAGCATCGGGGTGGTGCCGCAGGACAACTATCTGTTCTTTGGCACGGTGAAGGAAAATATCGCGCTTGGCGCGCCCTATGCGGATGATGAGATGGTGCTGCGCGCGGCGCGGATTTCCGGCGTCGACGAATTTACCTCGCGGCATCCGCTCGGCCTGGACATGCCGGTGGGCGAACGCGGTCAGTCGCTGTCTGGCGGCCAGCGGCAGGCGATCTCCATCGCCCGCGCCCTGCTTCTGGACCCACCGATCCTGATGATGGACGAGCCGACCAGTTCCATGGACAATACGACCGAAGGGCGCTTCAAGCAGCGCCTGCAATCGATGGTCGGCGGCAAAACCCTGGTGCTGGTGACCCACCGCGGATCGCTGCTGACGCTGGTGGACCGGCTGCTGGTTCTGGACGGCGGGCGGCTTGTCGCGGACGGGCCCAAGGACCAGGTCATGGAAGCCCTGGCCAGCGGCCGTATCCAAACCGCGCGAAATTGAGGCCGGGGCGGCCTGAACGCGAAGCAACCGGAGAAGATCGATGGCCGGAGTTGGCGGAAGCTGGGACGACGATATCTTCAACGACGACACCCGCAAGGGCATGCGCGGGGCCAGCCGCGTCGCCCATATCATGCTGGTCACCATCGTCCTGTTCTTCGTCGCCTTTCTGACCTGGGCCTATAACGCCACGCTGGACGAGGTCACCCGGGGCGAAGGCCGGATCATCCCGTCCAGCCAGACGCAGACCGTGCAGCATCTGGAAGGCGGCATCATTTCGGAAATCCTGGTGCGGGAAGGCCGGATCGTCGAACAGGGCCAGCCGCTGATGCGGATCGAGAACAAGACCGCGGAAGCGGAACTGGCCGAGAAGAGCACGCAGTACGTCAACCTGCTGGCCACAGCGGCCCGGCTGGAGGCGGAGGCCGCGGGCGCCGACAGGATCCAATTTCCCAGCGATGTGACCACGCAAGCGCCGGAACTTGCAATCGCCGAACAGCGCCTGTTCGAACGGCGGCGCGATCAGCTTCGGCAACAGCTTCAGATCCTGCAGGACCAGCGGGCGCAGAAGCGTCAGGAGCTGCAGGAAATGACCGGCAAGCGCGGTCAGGTCCAGAAACAGCTCAACCTTGCCCAGGAAGAACTCTCGATCCTGAAACCCCTTGTCGACCAGGGCGTTTCGCCGCGTATCGATTTGATCCGGCTACAGCAGAAGATCGAAGATCTGAACGCGGAGATCGAAACCGCGACGCTCGCCGCGCCCCGGATCCGCTCCGCGGTCAGCGAGGCGCAACGCCGGATCGAGGAAAAGTCCTCCTCCTTCCAGACCGAAGCGCAGCAGGAACTGAACGTGACGCGGGTCGAAGCATCCCGCCTGGAAGAGGACATCTCCGCCGGCGTCGACCGCGCCACCCGGACTGAAGTGCGCTCGCCGGTGAAGGGTACGGTGAACAAGATCCTTATCAACACAATCGGCGGGGTCGTGCGGCCCGGCGACGATCTGTTCGAAATCGTCCCCCTGGAAGATGCGCTTCTGGTCGAAGCCCGGATCAAACCCTCGGACCGCGCCCAACTCTATCCGGGGCTGAAGGCGGTCGTGAAACTGTCGGCCTACGACTTTTCGGTCTGGGGCGGGTTGGACGCGGAACTGATCGATATCAGCGCCGACACGATCACCGACGAGCAGGGCGAGACCTTCTATCGAATCCGGCTGGAAACGGAAGAAACCAATCTTGGCGACGATAAACCGATCATCGCGGGCATGACCGGATCGGTCGATATCCTGACCGGCGAGAAGACCGTTCTGCAATATCTCCTGAAACCCATTCTGAAGGCCCAGCAGAACGCCCTGCGCGAACGCTGACCCCCTTCCCGAAGAGGACCGATCATGAGCGACCGCCTTGGCGCGTTTGTGGATCATTGCGATATCAGCATCGCGGGCGCGCCCGGCGGGCCGCTGGCCGGCACGACCTTCGCCGCAAAGGATCTGTTTCACATCGCCGGAACCAAGGCGGGTTGCGGCAACCCGGATTGGCTGGCCAGCCATCCGGTGGATGAAGTCACAGCACCCGCGGTCGAAAAACTTCTGGCGGCCGGCAGCACGCTGATCGGCAAGACCCATACGGACGAAATCGCCTATTCGCTGAACGGCGAGAATCATCATTACGGAACGCCGGAGAATGCAAACGCACCGGGGCGGATTCCCGGCGGCTCCAGCAGCGGGTCGGCGGCGGCGGTCGCAGGCGGGTTGTGCGACCTGTCCCTGGGCTCCGACACCGGCGGTTCGGTACGTATTCCGGCCAGCTATTGCGGGATTTACGGCATCCGCCCGACCCACGACCGCATCCCGCTGGAAGGGATCATGCCGTTGGCGCCGTCCTTCGACACGATTGGCTGGTTTTCCCGCGACCCGTCGCAAATGCGGCTGATCGGCGAGGCTCTGCTACCCGAATGGCGGACACCGGACAGCCTGGCCCGGACCATCGTTCCGGTCGATGCCTGGGCGCTGGCCGACCCGGCCGTGCGGGATGCGCTGCGGCCCGTTGCCGAACGTCTCCGCCTGATCGCCCCGGTCGTCCACGAAATCACGTTGGTCCCGGATGGGATTGAGACCTGGTTCATGCCGTTCCGCATCATCCAGGGATGGGAAATCCACCAAACGCACAAGGATTGGATTGCCGACGTTCAGCCCACCTTCGGACCGGGAATCTCAGATCGTTTCGAATGGGTGGCGACAATCGCGGAACAGGAATACCGGGAGGCCGCCGCCGTCCGCGAACGCGTCAAGGAAAGGCTCGCCACGATCTTGCAGCCGGGAACGGTAATGGCGCTTCCGACGGCGCCCGGCGTCGCCCCTTTGTGCGGTCAGCCGGCGGATCAGTTGGAAGCATTCCGCTTCAGGGGATTGCAATTGACCGGCATTGGCAGCCTGGGCCAGGTGCCCCAGATCAACCTGCCTGTCGGGCAGGTGGATGGTTGTCCGGTCGGATTGTCGCTAATGGCGGGGCCGGGCGGCGACGAACTGCTTCTTACCCTTGCCGAACAGATCGCCGGTACCGCCGAAGGCGGCGTTGCGCCCGTTCGGATCTGAAACAGACGCCGAATTTAGCCGCCTTCGAACTGGATCAGGCTGCTGAACGGCACCGACAGTTTGTCGCGCCCTTTTAGGTCGGGCAGTTCGATGATGCAGACAGCGCCTTGCACGTCGCCGCCGACCTTGGCGCACAGGGCGGCGGTCGCCGCCAGGGTGCCGCCCGTGGCCAGCAGATCGTCCAGAATCACCACGCGCTGACCGGGCTTGATCCCGTCTGCCTGGATCTCGATTGTGTCCGTGCCGTATTCCAGATCGTAGGTATGGGTAATGCAGCGTCCCGGCAATTTCCCTTGTTTGCGCACCATGACGAACCCCAGACCGAGATCCAGCGCCAGCGGCGCTGCTGTCAAAAAGCCCCGCGACTCAATGCCGACCAGAACATCCGGCTCGAAGGAATCGACCACATCCGCCAGTCTGCGCACACAGGCCCGCCAGGCCCTTGGATGGGCCAAAAGCGTGGAAATGTCGTAGAACTGAATTCCGGGTTTGGGAAAATCCGGGATTGTCCGGATATGTTCTCTCAGGTCCATCTCTTCTATTTCCCGCGGATCGTGGTTAGTCTCGGTACGGCAGCGGGAAATTAGTGTCCCACGGTCGGCAAGGCAATCGATTGGACTAGGTTTGAGCGAAACGGCGAAACAGGAAGGCAGCGGCGCGGCGGACCGGCGGGGCTGGATTTCCGTGGAAACGCGGGATGCGGAAACGCGGATTACGCTGCATGGGCTTTGGACTGTGCCGACCGCGGCGTCGCTCAGCCGCGAAATCGCCGTTCTGAAGCCGGAAGGCGGCGCGAACGTCGTTATCGACCTGTCGCCGCTGGAGACGCTGGATACGTCCGGCGCCTGGCTCGTCAAAAGCATGGTCGACCGATTCCGCGCCACCGGGACCGACCCCGAACTGCGCGGTGTGCAGGAACGCCATGCGCCCCTGCTGCATATCGTGCAGGATGCGCGTACCACGGTCGATGACGGGCTGCACTCCAAAGCGACCACGGTCGGACGCTTGCTTCAGATCACCGGCAAGGCGACGATCGACGCTTCGGAAAAGGCCCGGGAACTGACGAACTTCGTGGGTATCGTCACCGTCGCCTTTCTGCGGGCGGCGGCCAATCCCAAGCGTCTGCGGCCGATTTCCATTGTAAACCAGTTGGAAATGACGGGCCTGCGGGCGATCCCGATTATCGGCCTGCTGTCCTTCCTGATCGGCGTCACCCTGGCCTATCTGATGGCCGACCAGTTCCGCGCCTATGGGTTGGATGTTTTCACCGTAAACGTATTGGGAATATTCGTGCTGCGCGAGGCGGGCGTGCTGATCACCGCCATCGTGATCGCGGGCCGGTCCGGGTCGGCCTTCACCGCCGAAATCGGCACCATGAAGGTGAACGAGGAGTTGGACGCCCTGCGCACCCTGGGCCTGGATCCGATCGAAGTGCTGGTCATACCGCGTGTCCTGGCGCTGCTGATCACATTGCCGATTCTGGCCTTCTGGGCGGACCTGACCGGGTTGCTGGGGGGCGCGATGATGACCATGCTGGTCCTGGATCTGACCCCCACCCAATTCATTCAGCAATTGAAGGGCGCGGTGAATCTGGAAACCTTCCTGGTCGGGCTGGTGAAAGCCCCGGTCCACGCCTACATCATCGCCGTGGTCGGTTGTTTCGAAGGATTCA
>JANQIT010000322.1 GCA_028282025.1 Hwanghaeella sp.
ACCGGCAGCCAGCAGGGACTGGTTCTGATCGGTCAGACGCTGCTGAACCGGGGTGACGGCGTCGCGCTGGACGAGCCCACTTTCCTGGGGGCCCTGGACGCCTGGCGGCCGGCCTCTCCGACCTATACGGCGATCGACTGGAGTGGGAATACGCCCACCTTCGCACCGGCCGGGACGGCCGCGCCGAAATTCGCCTATGCGCTGCCGAACTTTCGCAACCCGACCGGCGAGACCATGACACTGGCGCAACGCCAAGCGCTGGTCGATGCGGCGGCGCGGGACGGTGTGGTGCTGCTGGAGGACAATCCCTACGGCGCGCTGCGCTACGAGGGTGAACAACCCGCCTCCCTGCTGTCGCTCGGTGCGGGCGACGGCCCTTATGACGGCCCGGTCGTCTATATGGGAACCGTTTCCAAGACGCTGGCGCCGGCGCTTCGGGTCGGCTGGATCGCCGCGCCGGCCCGCATGATCGACTCGCTGATCGTCGCCAAACAGGGGTTGGACCTCTGCACCAGCCCGCTGAACCAGTTCGCCGCGCTGAACCTGATCGAATCGGGCGTGGAAGAGGAGACCTCCGCGGCCGCGTGCGGCCTCTACCGCGCCCGTCGCGACGCCATGCTGGACGCGCTGCAGCGCCATATGCCGAAGAACGCCGCCTGGACCCGCCCGGAAGGCGGCATGTTCATCTGGGTGACCCTGCCGGAAGGGATGGACGCCCAGCGCGTGTTCGACGACGCCGCCGCGGCGGGCGTGGGTATCGTGCCCGGTTCGGTCTTCTATGCGATAAACCCGGTCCGGAACACCATTCGGCTGAATTTCACCAATACGCCGGAAGACAGGATCCGCACCGCGGTCGAGCGGCTGGGCCGGGTCCTGCAAGAACAGCAGCCGGCGGCGGCCTGACGCGCGCGCCCGAATGCACGGGTCCGCTCGCGGCGGTGCACGTTGCCGATTGACCCCCTCGCCCGGTCCGGCTATCTAGTCGGTCCGGCGGCCCGCGGGCCGCGCTTGGTGCTGCCCTTGTGGCGGAATTGGTAGACGCGACGGATTCAAAATCCGTTTCCCGTACGGGAGTGAGAGTTCGAGTCTCTCCGAGGGCACCACGCGCTCAAGCAGCGAAGCGATAGCGCAACAAAGAGTCAGACCCCAGGGGCCGGCGTCGGGAAAGTTCGAACATGCTATCCCGTGGGGCATCACGCGCTCATCTTGCAAAGCGATAGCGCGATCATGGGCCGCTTACAGGCTTCGCCCCCCGTCGAAGTTCGAAGCCACCTACCCTGAGGACGTCACGCATCCACCTAGAGAAATGAAAGCACGCCCGACAGTCCGATTCCGGCTGCTGGCGCCGGGAGAGGTCGGGTTTTCTCTCCCGCTACGCGCCGTATAGTCATTTGGTGGAACGCCGATGCGGCAACATACAGACCGCCGCTGCCAGCGAAAACCGGCTTGAGCATTCTGTTTCGTCCCGGCGGCCGCCGTGTTTGGACGAGCCGCAGTCCGGCCTATGTGAGCGCTACCACCTGTGCGTCAAAGCCAGGGAAACCTCACGACCCGACCCATAGGAGCAGACAAACTCCGTCTGGCACCCCGTAACATACCGCCGGTCTGCGATATTGATGGCCGTAAGATTGACGCTTGTGTCTTCCAGGAGCCTGTACGAGCCATAGACGTCGAATATCGTCGATGTCGGCACGGCGAGAGAATTGGTGTCGTTTGCGAAACTCTCTCCGCGGTGTCTCACCGCCGCACCCAAGGAAAGGCCATCCAGAAACCCTTGGAATGCGTAATCGGCCCGCGCGGTGATTTCATATTCAGGAGTCAGCGTCGGTGAGTTGCCGATGCGCGCAGCATTCGAGTCCTTGGTGACTTCGACATCCAGCAGGGTTGCCGCCACGGCGAGCGACAGCCCGCCGGAGAAGTCATACCCCCCCTCCAGTTCAGCACCTCGGGACCGTACCTCGCCCAATTGTTCCTGATTGGGAAATATTCCAACGACGACGTTCTGACGTTCGATATGAAAGACCGCCGCGTTAAAATAGTAACGCCCGTGGTCGGGGGCCATTTTCATCCCCAGTTCGAACTGTTCGCCGAATTCGGGTTCTGTCACTCCATTCACCGACGAAACGATAAGGGGATTGAACGACGTCGAGTAGGAGAAATAGGGCGTCACTCCACCGCTGAATTCATAGGCGACAGCCGCGCGGTAGGAGGTTTCACTGTCGTCGCGATGAAATCCCGCCGCCCCGTCCTGATGAGTTTCTACCAGGTCGTGACGGATATTGCCGGTCAATATCCAGCCGTCGCCGAAGCGAATTTGATCCTGGACGTAGAGACCGACCTGCAGTTGGCTTGTCCTCGCGTCCTGAAAAGGAGCCCCCAGGACAGGCGTACCCGGATTGAACGGATTGACCACCCGGTTGGCGCCGATGGCGCTGGCCTGGGTTTCATCCAGTAAATAGTACCTTGGATCGAGTCCAATCAGCAGGTCGTGGCTGATGGCCCCGGTCTCGACTACGCCATAGTATCGAAGATCCGCCTGTGCCGTCCGCGTCAGCGTATCGTGCTCAAACCCGATCAGCGCCAAGGACCCCACATTGTCCGTGGGGGTTGCGGAAAATCCGGCATAGCCGAAGGGGAACCAATAGCTTTCCTCGATACTGGCGACACCTACCCGGCCAATCCCGGTAAAAGTGAAGTCGTTGTCGAGAACATGCTCGACAATCCCGGTGGCGGAGAATTGGCTCCGACGGTACTCGTCCCAGTCGGGATCGGAAAAATTCGCGTCGTCATCGATGAACCCGAATTGCGATGTACCTTGTACCGTGCCGAAATAGGGAAGGAACGTACTGCCGTTGTGCTGCTCGTCCGCGAAATGTGCGTTGGCCAGCAGCGTCACTTCCGTTCCGGCCTTTGTCGCGAACTTGAAGGACGGCGCGAACGTCACCCGCTCACCGGAGTTGAAGTCGTCATACTTATCACCGCCCTCAAAACGGCCCACCACCCGGTATGCCTTGCCGTCTCCAAGCGGGTCGCCGATATCCAGGGCAACGGATCCGGCCGGCGCGTCATCTACCTTGAAGACTGCTTCCCGAACACGCGCCCCTGGCCGCTTGGACACATAGTTCGCAATTCCCCCGGGATTGGACCCTCCGTAGAGCGCTGAGGAAGGGCCGCGCAGAACTTCAATTCTCTCCAATGCGTACGGATCGGTATAGAACGATCCAAAAGCAAAAGACAAATTTTGGGCATTATCGAGATAGACGCCGTTCTGTTCAGCTTGAAACCCGCGAATCCGCATCCAATCGGTATCGTTATCGTCCCCGAACACGTCCATCATCACACCCGGCGTATAGCGAAGAACCTCACTCACACGATCGGCATTAAAACGTTGCAGATCGTCTTTCCCAAGCACAGTGAGGGATTGAGGAACCTCGCTTGCATAGACCGGCGCCTTGGACCCGGTGACGGTTGGCGGGTTGTTGCTGCCGCCAACCGGACCGGTTGCATCTTCCTGCTTACCGAGGATCACGATTGGGTCCAGTGTGATTTTCTCTTCCGGATTCGTGGCCACTCCGGATTCGTCCGACGGCTTGACTTCCGCGTCTTGCGCGACCGCCATCCCTGTCAATGAAGCTGCAAAGAAAACACCTGCGACCAACGCTTTACGGGCGACACCCCGTTGCGACGAGAAACAAAACATCACCTATTCCCTACTCTTTGGCAAAGAAAGAGGCTTGCGCCGGCAAGCCTAACCAAAGGGTAACTACTGCTGGGTCGTCAGATTGTATTGAAGAATTGGGTCGGCGTTTGTCGAAACGTATCGCTTCACCCACCGGCCGGGCGACAGGCCGGTCGCCTGCCGGAAACTTCGACTAAAGTGCGCCTGATCGGCAAAGCCCGCATCGAGGGCGGCATGAGATAGGTGAACCCCCTCGGCCAGCAACTGCTGTGCATACTTTATGCGCGCGCCCATCACCCATTGATGGGGTGGAACCCCCGCCAATTCCTTGAATCTTTTACTGAATTCAGAGCGAGACATATCCGCGACATCGGCGAGTTTTTCAACCTTCAACGAAGAAGCCAAATTCTCCGTGGCATACTCCATCACTTGCTCCAACCATTCAGGGCGGACGGGAACTTCCTCCTGGAGCATGCCCAGATGAATCATCTCATGGATCATGGTAAGGGTCAGGGCCTCACCGTACCCGACAGGCCGCTCCCCCAAAAGGCACTCGCTTGCAAGCAACGCGGAAAGCCGATTCAACTCGGGACTGCTCGACAAGAAATGTGGCGACCCTAGATCGACCTGCCGTTCAACGATCCGTTCCAACTGCGTCAGATCGACATGAATGTCGATATGCTCAAGATATCCGGTCTTTTCGATCCGCCCGTTCAACGACACCCCGGCGGGTACGAAACAGGCATTGCAAAGCGCAGAATCCTTCTGCCCTTCTCGGTTCAAGGCGATTGTCGCCCGGTCGAAAAAGACCACGAAGCGAGGGTCCGGCGAGACGTATTCACCACGCGCGCCTGGTTTCGCCTCCACCCTCCAATAATCCACCGCCATGTTATCGAACTGCAAACAGCAAACTTCGTGTATTGGATCGATATGCTTGACCGAAGATTGCATACGTGGCCTAAATCCCATCTCAAATCCTTACATGCAATTGAGACTTATTCGCAAATGAGATCTGAAGGGGAGATTAGTTGTGAATAGTTCCATGTCAAGAATCATATGCCGCCCTGACGCCGTTAGAGCCTGCATACCGCGGTCATTCGATAGCTACAGCGCTGATTGAACAGACAATGCTCGCTGAAGATTTTGCTATTCGAGGGTTCCGGAGAGTCTGATGACAGGCATCAGAAAACTAATATTTCTAATTTTTAATATTGCGCTCGCCCTACAACTCTTCTGTGCGTCAAGTTTGGCTCAACCAGTGACGATTGACCACCGGTGGGGACGAACCGTTATCGACGATGCGCCGCAAAGAGTTATCACCCTGTCTTTCATTGGCGTTGACGCTCTCCTCGCTCTCGACGTGGTCCCTTTGGCCTATCGAACCTGGTATGGGGGGGACGAAAAGGGTCTTTGGCCCTGGACGGCGGAACACATGCCTGCAAGTGCAAGTCCCATTGTTTTTCGGGGCGATATTGACATCGAAGCCGTTGCCCGTCTCCGACCGGACTTTGTCGAAGCCATGTATTCGGGATTGAGCCAAGCACAGTTCTCCGCACTCACTCACATTGTTCCGGTTCTGCCTTCACTCGCCGGCGCCGGAGATTTCGGTACGACATGGAAAGAGATGCTAGAAAGCGTCGGAAAGGCGACAGGCCGCTCGGACAAGGCGCATCGCGTCATTACAAATATTTTGTTTGAAATTGAAGAAATCAGAAACCGATTCCCCGAGTGGGAAGACAAG
The DNA here is from genome assembly GCA_028282025.1 of Hwanghaeella sp. GTDB lineage: Bacteria > Pseudomonadota > Alphaproteobacteria > UBA8366 > Aestuariispiraceae > Hwanghaeella. Next base: position 5,421 of record JANQIT010000322.1, read on the forward strand.
ACCGCCGTCGTCGCTCAAATCGATGGTCCTTTGATCTTTAGTGAACTCGACCCAAGGTCCACACTGCTGCGCAGTTTGGGATTTCAAATGCCGGAATCCGCGCGCGCACGTTCGGCGGGGAATTTCTACTTCAAGCTGGATCGCGAACTTACAGAACCGCTGGATGCGGACGTCGTTATATGGCTCAGCTTCGATGGAAACGTCGAGAGATTGAACGACCTTCCCCTTCGCGCAACGATGAAGGCCGTGCAGGAAGGGCGCGAGATTGTTCTAGGCCCTGAACTATCGGCCGCACTCAGCTATGCAAGCCCTCTCAGCATCCCGTTTGCACTGAAACATCTGGTGCCAAAACTTGACACTGCATTGCGAACGCCCCGGAACGCGCACCGCCAACACGTCATCGAATCCGGCTTGCCCCGCCAATGATCCGTTCGACCGTAATCGTTGCCGGTATTCTTACCTTGAGCACGGCGTCGCTTTTACTTGGGGCTCGAAGCGGCGTTACGCCTGGCGACCTGGCCGCGCTGTTCAAGTCACCAGCAATAACGGATGCGGAAGGTATCGTCGTCAGGGAGCTGCGCCTGCCGCGCACTTTGGCCGCGCTTATCGCGGGAGCGGCATTGGGCATGGCCGGCGCTCTTATCCAAACCCTTACACGAAACCCCATTGCAGACCCTGGCTTGCTCGGCGTCAATGCCGGAGCCGCTCTCGGCATCGTAACAACGGTATGGATTGCGGGCCCGATCTCACAGCCGGCCATGGTTCTGCCGGCGCTGGCGGGCGCGCTGCTGTCATTACTCGTTGTTTGGACAATTGGAGCATCCTCTCGATCCCCGCTGACTCTTATTCTTGCCGGTGTCGCATTGACAGCCTTTCTGAGCGCGATACTCCGCGGGCTGATCCTCCTTGATCGTCATGTCCTGGATGTTTATCGCGGCTGGGCGGTCGGCGTACTGGATCGCGTCACTTTTGTGGAATTGCAGCTTGGGGCGCCTCTCTTTCTTCTTGGGTGCGTACTGGCCCTGGTCGCGACGCGCCGTCTGGACACCCTGGCCTTGGGTGAAGATCTTGCGATTACACTCGGCACGAACTTGCTTTTGGGAAGACTATTTACCCTGGGCTCTATCGGGGTTCTGGCGACCGCCGCCGTCATCGTCGCAGGCCCATTGGTTTTCGTAGGCCTTGTCGCACCGCATATAGCCCGTGCAATCCACGCCGACGACACCCGTTCGCTAACAACGGTTTCGGGTTGCCTCGGTGCAGTTCTGGTCCTTGCCTCGGACATTGTCGGCCGGATCATTGCACCCGGTTATGTCATCGAGGCCGGCCTGTGGATCAGCCTGATCGGGGGTGTTTTCCTTATTGTGGCGGTTCGCCGCGAGGGAAGGAATCCGGCATGAGCAGAGGAACGGCGATAACGCTTGCCGCCGCAACCTTGCTTGCCGTTCTGCTCGCAACGCACCTCTTCTTCAGCGGGGGGCCGATCCGGGTCGATCGTATCGTCGATGGCGACGAATTCGAGCGCGCGATTCTGCTGCACTTCCGCGGGCCGCGGGTATTGCTGGCCATGATCACGGGCGCCGCGCTTGGTATGGCTGGAAGCGTTTCGCAGGTTATGTTGCGAAATCCGCTTGCGTCCCCAGACATCATTGGGTTCGGGGCGGGCGCGGCTGCCGGCGCCGCGATGTTCATTTTGCTCTTTGGCGGCATATCGGCGGCAGCGCCCGGTGCGTTCGTTGGCGGCGCAGTCGCGGCGAGTCTGGTGATGTTGCTGGCTTGGCGAGACGGTATATCCCCGCTTTCACTGGTCCTGATAGGCGTCTCTCTCAACCTGATGTTCACCACCGCTACAGGTATTGTTCTGGAACTCAGTCCCAGTGTCCTGGCAACTGAAACGACCCGCTTCCTAACGGGCTCCTTTGCATCGGCGGATTGGCATTCGGTCGGCCTGATGTCGTTCACCTTACTTGTATGCGGAGCGATCTTCACAACAGGTGCGTTTGCAATCGATCGGCTGGAAATGGGCGACGAGATCGCCACGGCCTTCGGCTTGACACCCAACAGCATACGGCTGACGGCCGTTGCCGGTATTGCGGTAATTGTTGCAGCTTCAGTTGCCGTTGCGGGACCAATTCCTTTCGTCGCTCTTTTGGCGGGCCCTATTGCACGGCTTCTAGCAGGACAACCGGGGACTCTTCTTGGATTGTCGGCGCTCGTGGGAGCCACCCTTACCATAACCGCCGACGCATTCGCCAAATTTCCAGTCGCCGGATCCTTCCTGCCGGCCGGCGTGTTTACGGCGCTTGTCGGCGCTCCGGCCATGCTCGCACTTCTTCTGCGCCTTGAAGGGGATCGGAAATGAAAGGCCTCATGGCGAGAGCACTGACTGTTGAACTTGCAGGCAGAACGATTCTGAAGAATGTAAGCCTGGAATTACACGATGGAAGCATTACGGCAATCATAGGTCCAAACGGATGCGGCAAATCAACCTTGTTGAGGTCGTTCGCTGGTATCGTAAAACCGAAATCCGGGTCAGTATTCCTCGATGGTCGTGCTATTGAACGCGTAGCGCCCAAGATACGCGCCCGCCGGGTCGGCTTTTTGCCGCAATCGCCACAGACCCCTGAAGGGATCAGGGTGCGCTCGCTTGTGACCAGGGGACGGACACCGCATCAAGGGCGGTTCGGCATTCTGTCACAAGCCGATCATGCAGCCGTTGATCGGGCAATTTCGCTTGTCGGTCTCGATTCCCTCGAAAACCGAAGAGTCGACAGACTATCGGGCGGACAACGGCAACGTGTATGGATCGCCATGGCCATTGCTCAGCAAACCTCGATACTCCTGCTCGACGAACCGACTACGTATCTCGACCCTCCGCATCAGGTCGAAATTCTCCAGCTCGTGCGCCGCCTGAACAAGGAGACCGGCATGACAATCGTCATGGTGCTGCATGATATTACTCTCGCCTCGCTTTATGCGGACCGGCTGATCGGGCTGAAGGACGGCCATCCGATTTTTGCAACACAGGTCGGAGAAAGACTCCGCGCGGAGTCGATTGAAGAGCTTTTCAATATGAGAGTTCACGCGATCGATCACCCAACGGCGGACCGCTCAATCATCGTTCCCCGAACGTAGCAGATCGGCCAAACCGAACCGGCACTTCAGGCCGTGGGAACGCAGCCGAGCAATACATGTCTTGAAGTTAGGAATAAAGGATCGAACATGCCGCAGGACACAGAATCGAACTACGCGATCACCACTGAAAGCGCGCTGCGCGACTTGCTCGGCCAGGCCTCCGGTCTTGCGGCGAAAAAATGCCTGTCGGAGCTGGACGGGCACTGCCGCGATTTCATCGCTTTATCGCCTTTCCTGTGTCTTGGAACGATGAGCGCAGACGGCCGCGCCGACATATCTCCGCGCGGCGACCCTGCGGGCTTTGTCCAAGTCCTGGACAATCGAACGATTGCGATACCCGACCGCCCCGGCAACAAACGGCTCGATACGATGTCGAATATCCTGAGTAATCCTTCTGTCGGCGTGCTGTTCATGATACCGGGATTCGAAGATACACTTCGCATCAACGGATCGGCGACGCTTACCTGCGATCCCAAGATCCTGAACGCTTCGCCCGTCAATGGGCGCGTTCCAAAGATCGCCATTCGCATTGCAGTCGCCGAAGCGTTCCTTCACTGCGCCAAAGCGCTGAAACGCGCGCGCTTGTGGGATCCGGCGTCCCGCGTAAATCGCAAGCGCTTACCGAGCCTCGCCCACATGATACTTGAACAAATCAATGGCGAAGGAGAAGTGGACGACCGCACAATAAAGAATACGCAGGACGGTATTGAGGAGGAGTACAAATCTCATCTCTATTGACGCCAGGGGCTGGTTGTCCGTTTTGATGCGTTGAGGAATATCTTTAGATCGCTCAAGTGAGTCGATGTTGACATCGGGGTCCGTTCGCCGCCGTAAGATATCGTTCCCAAGTTTCTCAGGACGAATCGTCCTCAAAGCTCAGATAGGGATACCGCGGCCGAACAAATCCGCCCCGACCGTACCGGGGCATATCCAACCGCACCTTCGCATATGCAATCTGATTGTCGTTTCCGCGCCAGTGCTGTAGGGACTAATCGAGCGCCTTGGTCGATGGGGCGCTTTTTCGAGAGGCAACCGCACGAATCGTGGGCAGAGGCGCGTGAGCATTCATCTGTATCAGAACGACCTGCCGGACAGCCTGGATCTGGGCGCCGTCGTGGCGGTCGATACCGAAACCCAGGGCCTGAATCTGCTGCGCGACCGGCTTTGCGTGGTCCAACTGTCGTCCGGCGACGGGGTCAGCCATTTGGTTCAGTTCACCGACCGGAACTATGAAGCGCCGAACCTGCGGCGGCTGTTGGCGGACGAGTCGGTTTTGAAGATTCTGCAATACGCCCGCTTCGACCTGGCCATCATCAAGCAGAATATGGGCATCGCGATGCAGCCGGTTTACTGCACCAAGATCGCCTCGAAACTGGTCCGCACCTATACCGACCGGCACGGCCTGTCGCAGTTGTGCAAAGAGTTGCTGGGCGTCGAACTGTCCAAGCAGCAGCAGTCGTCCGACTGGGCGGCCAGCGAATTGAGCGAGGCGCAACTGTCCTACGCCGCCGCCGATGTACTGTATCTGCACAGGCTGAAGGCAAAGCTGGACGCCATGCTGGCCCGCGAAGGCCGGACCGATCTGGCCCGCGCCTGCTTCGATTTCCTGCCGACCCGGGCGGACCTGGACCTGCAAGGCTGGCAGGAAAACGATATTTTCGCCCATAACTGATCCGGCGCGGCGGGCGCGCCAGCCGGACGATTTAGAACGACGATTGACATGACATCCACGGCGCAAAACATGGCCGGAGACGACAGCGACGCCAGGATCGACGCTGATCTTGCCGTCGCCCGCCAGGTCCTGAACCAGGAAAGCAAGGCGGTAGACGCGCTGGCGGCCTCTCTGGATGCGCGGTTTTCCCAGGCGCTGGATATTCTGTTCGCCGTGACGGGGCGGGTCATCGTCACCGGCATGGGCAAGAGCGGCCATGTCGGGCGCAAGATCGCCGCCACCTTCGCCTCGACCGGCACGCCGAGCCAGTTCGTGCACCCGGCCGAGGCGAGCCACGGCGACCTGGGCATGATCACGGCGGAGGACGCGGTTCTCGCCATCTCCAATTCCGGCGAGGCGACCGAGCTGAGCGACACGCTGGAATACTGCAAGCGGTTCGATATTCCGCTGATCGCCATCAGTTCCAAGCCCGGCAGCACGCTGGATTCCGTCGCCACGGTCGGACTGCTGATCCCCGACCTTCCCGAAGCGGGCAGCATGCCGCTGGCGCCGACCACATCCACCACCACGACCATCGCGCTGGGCGACGCCCTGGCGGTCGCGCTGCTGGAGCGGCGCGGTTTCACGGCCAGCCACTTCCGCGTTTTTCATCCCGGCGGCAAACTGGGCCAACGGCTGTTGCGGATCGGCGATCTTATGCATGCGGCGGAGGAGGTGCCCGCCGTCGGACTGAACACCATCATGTCCGAAGCCATCGTCGAGATGACCAAGAAGCGTTTCGGCTGCGTCGGCGTGCTGAACGGGGACGGGAAGCTCGTCGGGGTCGTCACCGACGGCGACCTGAGCCGCCATATGTCGGATACGATCCTGTCCGCGGCCGCGTCCTCCATCATGACAGCCGATCCGGTCACCACCACGCCCGACGCGCTGGCGATGGAAGTATTCGGCCAGATGAACGAACGGAAGATCGGGGCGGTGTTCGTCCTGACGGACGGTAAACCGGTTGGTATCGTGCACTTGCATGATATGATCCGGGCGGGAATCACCTAGACGGCGCATCTGCGCCGGACTGGATCATGGTGGCCGTAGATAAATCGTCCGACACCGCGCCGGCAGGATACGAAATCCCGCTAGGGGCGCGCAGCACCCGGATCGACCGCAGTTACGGCCGGTTCGTACAGCTTTTGAAGGTGGTTCTGCCGACGCTGGCGGTGATGCTGGTGGCGCTTCTTGTCGCCTGGCCCTATTTCAGCGAGGAAGCGGCGGAGACCGGCATGCAACTGCTGGATATCGACGAAACCTCGCCGGATTCCATGCAGTTGTCGAATGCGCGCTATCAGGGGTTGGACGACCAGAACCAGCCCTACACCATCACCGCCGACAAGATCCGCCAGCAGGATCTCGATTCCACCGCCGTCAATCTGGAAGGCCCCAAGGCCGACATCATGCTGGAGGACCAAAGCTGGGCGGCGATCACGGCGCTGACGGGCATCTACAACCGCGACTCGCAGGTGCTCTCGCTAAGCGGCGATGTGAACTTCTTTCACGATCTGGGCTATGAGATCCGCACCCAGTCGGCGCGTCTGCGGCTGGACCAGGGGAGCGCCGCCGGCGACGAGCCGGTGGAGGGCCAGGGCCCGTTCGGGTCTTTCAACGCGGAAGGCTTCGAAGTGATCGACCGCGGGGCGCGCGTTCTATTGACCGGCAAGTCGAAGCTGATCATCTACCCGGATGCGACCGAATGAGGTTCCCCCCATGACCGTACGGCAAGAATACCGGTGGCCGACGCCGCGACGCTGGGCCGCCCTGATCCTTTTGCTGACGCTGACCGGCGCGCCGGCGGTGTCGCCGCACGCCCAGGGCCTGTTGAATTCGGAGGCGGGCGGCGGCGATACGCCGGTCGAGATCGAAGCCGATGACGGGATCGAATGGCTGCGCGATCAACGCCAATACATCGCCCGCGGGAACGCCAGCGCGTCGCGCAGCGGCGTCGTGCTGACGGCGGACACGCTGACCGCGCACTATCGCGGCGGAGAGGGCGATCAGAAACAGGTAATCTACCGCCTGGACGCCGACGCCAATGTGGTGATCACCTCCGGCGATACACAGGCGGAGGGCGACAAGGGCGTCTATCACATCGAAGACAAGGTCGCGGTGCTGGTGGGCGACAATCTGCGCATGGTGAACGAACGGGCGACGATCACCGCGCGCGACTCGCTGGAATATTGGGATGAGCGGCAGTTGGCCGTCGCCCGCGGCGAAGCCACGGTGGTTGAGAATGACAACCGCCTGGTCGCCGACATTCTGACCGCGCATATCAAACCGAACGCCCAGGGAAAGCAGGAGGTCGAGCGGATCGACGCGCTGGGCGGCGTTCACATCTCCACCAAGACGGAGATTATCCGCGGCAAGGAAGGCGTTTACGAAGTGCCGAAGCAGGTGGCCACCGTCTGCGGCGACGTGAAGATCACCCGGGGCGAGAACCAGTTGAACGGGGATTGCGCCGTGGTCGATCTGAAGACCGGCCGCTCACGCCTCTCCGGCGGTCAGGGCAAGGTGAAGGGACTGATCCTGCCCAGCCAATAGGCCGCCCTTCGCCGCACGCCCATGCAAATTCCGTACCTTGATCGGCCTTCGGCATCGTACTAGGTTGAAATTTCAGCGAGTCGGACCGGTTCGCCACGGCGCGCCCGGCCGGTGCGATGGGTGGAAGCCAGTCTGTTCGGTAAGGTGAGGCGATACGAAGTTCATGGACGGTCAGGACACACCAGACAGCGGGAAGCCCGGCGCGGACGGCGACGGGGGCGAGCGGCGGGTCAGCCCCGACCGGCGTAAAGGCCGGGCCGAAGACCGCGCCGCCGCGACGCCTGCGCAGTCGGCCGACGTTTCGGAGATCGTCGATTTTCGCCAGACGGCGCAGGATGGCGAAAAGACCGGCCCGCGCATGGTGCTTCAGAACAAGGGGCTGGAGGTCCAGTCGCTCGGCAAACAGTTCAAGAAGCGCCCGGTGCTGCGGGATGTCTCGCTGTGCGTCCAGCGCGGCGAAGCGGTCGGTCTGCTGGGGCCGAACGGGGCGGGTAAGACCACCTGTTTCTATATCATCACTGGGCTCATCGCCGCCGACTATGGCGAGATCTTCCTGGACGGCCAGGACATCACCGAATTGCCCATGTACCGGCGCGCACGGCTGGGCGTGGGCTATCTGCCGCAGGAAGCCTCGATCTTCCGCGGCCTGACCGTGGAACAGAACATCCGCGCCGTGCTGGAGCTGGTCGAAAAGAAGCATGACCGGCGTGAGGCGACGCTGGAAGCGCTGATGGCCGAATTCTCCATCAGCCATCTGCGGCGCACCCCGGCGGTGGCGCTGTCGGGCGGGGAGCGCCGGCGGCTGGAAATCGCCCGCGCCTTGGCCTGTCAGCCGAACTTCGTGCTGCTCGACGAACCGCTCGCCGGGATCGATCCGATCGCTGTCCGCGATATCCGCGAACTGGTCAGCCATCTGAAGGACCGCGGCATTGGCGTCCTGATCACCGACCATAATGTCCGCGAGACCCTGGACATCGTCGACCGCGCCTACATCCTGCATGACGGCAACGTTCTGATGGAAGGCACCCCATCGGAAATCGTGGCGAACCAGGAAGTGCGCCGGGTTTATCTTGGCGACAGGTTCAGCTTGTAGGCGGAGCCCGGCGTCATGGCGATGACCCCCCGCTTGGACCTGCGTCAAAGCCAGAACCTGGTGATGACGCCGCAACTTCAGCAGGCGATCAAGCTGCTGCAGCTCAGCAATATGGAAGTCGCCACCTTCGTCGAGACCGAACTTGAACAGAACCCGATGCTGGAGCGGGACGAAGGCCAGAACGACCCGGTCCGGGAACAGGCGGAGCGCAGCGACCCGTTCGAGAACAACGACCGCCCCGCGGATGAAAAGGGCGACAGTCTGGAACTGTTGCAGCCCACCGGGCTGACGGAACAGGCGGCCTCGCCGCTCGATGCCGACTACAGCAACCAGTACGATGGCGAAATCGCCGGCCCCGGCGCGCCGGAAGGCGGCGCGGACAGTCAGTATTGGCAGGGCGCGTCCGGCGGCGGACGGGGATTCGACGGCGATCTCGGCGATTTCGAGTCGACCCTGACGCGTGAGAAATCGCTGCGTGAACATCTGATCGATCAGTTGACGGTGGATATCCACGATCCCACCGACCGCATTATCGGGTCGGCCATGATCGACATGCTGGACGATGCGGGGTGGTTGAGCACCGATCCGGGGCAGATCGCTCAGATGCTCGGCTGTGGGGTGGAGGACGTGGCGCGCGTGCTGACGGTGCTGCAGGGTTTCGATCCGGCGGGTATCTTCGCGCGGGATCTGCAGGAATGCCTGGCGCTGCAATTGAAGGAGCAGGACCGCTACGACCCGGCGATGGCCAAGCTGATCGACAATCTCGACCTGCTGGCCGCCCGCGACGGCAAGAGCCTGATGAAGATCTGCGGCGTCGATGCCGAGGACATGGCCGAGATGGCCGCCGAGATCCGCGCGCTGAACCCGAAGCCCGCCACCCTGTTCGACGATGTCGTGGCCCAGCCGGTGACGCCGGACGTTCTGATGCGGCGCACCGAGGACGGCCAGTGGCTGGTGGAGCTTAACCCGGAGACCATGCCGCGGGTGCTGGTGAACGACAGTTATTTCGCCAAGGTCAGTAAGGAATCCCGGTCCAAGGACGAAAACGAATATCTGACCGAGCGCTATCAGTCCGCCAACTGGCTGGTCAAAAGCCTGCACCAACGGGCCACCACCATCATCAAGGTCGCCAGCGAGATCGTCCGCCAGCAGCACGGTTTCTTCGACCATGGGGTCAGCTTTCTGCGGCCGCTGGTCCTGCGCGACATCGCCGAAGCCATCGAGATGCACGAAAGCACGGTCAGCCGGGTGACCAGCAACAAATACATCGCGACCCCGCGCGGCCTGTTCGAATTGAAGTATTTCTTCACCTCCGCCATCGCCGGTACGGCGGGCGGCGAAACGCATTCCGCCGAGTCGGTGCGCCACCGGATCAAGGCCCTGATCGACGAAGAACCGCCGGAAAAGATCCTGTCGGACGACCGGATCGTCGAGATCCTGAAGGAAGAAGGCATCGACATCGCCCGCCGGACGGTCGCGAAATACCGGGAATCGATGAAAATCGCCTCTTCCGTCCAACGCCGGCGGCAGAAACGGGGCACCATTTAACCTCCTGTACGGGTCCGGCCCATCCGGGCGTGGGCCGCGTATCCTTTCGTGTTGTTCGCGCCCGCCCTCCGCGGACAACCACCCCGTGACCGCAAGCCATGGGCGGTTGAAGACGGATACGGACGGCTTGAGGCGAATATGGGCGCGGACGTAGAGACGCTGGCCGGGGCGCGATAAGGTGATTGCGGTGGCCGCCCGCTGTCGCTATATACGCGTCTCCAGCCCGCGCACACCGCCGCGGCGCGCCGCACAGGCGAAGCACCCGTAGCTCAGCTGGATAGAGCGCTGCCCTCCGAAGGCAGAGGTCAGAGGTTCGAATCCTCTCGGGTGCGCCATTGCAGCATTTTGCATGCTCATCTCCTCTAAAACATTGAACAATAAGGTAGTTTTTGGGGTTCGAAGTCCCTCAAATCGGCTATAGGTCAAACGGTCCTCAAATGTAAGATTCAGGACCATTCTTTTGTGCTCCAGATTGCCGGAACGCCATATATTCCAAGGGTTTGAGAAAAACCGCATGGCGAGTTCGAACATCTCATTGAAGGGTCGTATCGGAGCGGGCTTATCTTCCAGTTTTTCCCGGATCACGAAGCCTTCCGTTTCAAGGTCGGAGATCCGTTGTTCATAAGCCTGTACGACACTGTCGTTAGTCGAATCGACGATGCGGTCGAGCAATGCTTGTGTCTTCTTCTCAACTTCAGCGAGGCGGCTCCGTAGCACGTCAGCAGCATCCGCCGCGTTTGCTTTGTGCAGATTCCAAGCTTTGGTGAACATTGCTTTTGCAAACGCAGCCATCCGTCCCGTCGGCTGTGTCGCGCGAAGAATGGTTTCAAAATCTCCTTCAACATCCACGCGCGGGATCGATTTTCTGGAACTGTCACAATCTTTGTTAAAGCACATGTAGTACGGGTGCTTCTTACCCGTCTTGCTTTTGGCCCAGTATCCAGTGAGCGGTTTGCCGCAATCGCCACAGTCGATAAAGCCGCGCAGAGGGAAATCCGCATCGATATTCGCCCGCGCCGGGATCTTGGCCCCGTCTTTCAAGCGCTGTTGGATGTGCACAAAGGTTTCCTTGCTGATCAGCCCTTCGTGCTTGCCGGGGCGTCGTGAGATTCCCCAATCCGGTGCTTCGACATATCCGGCATAGATCGGCCGCGTCAGCATGGAGTTCACCTGCTCGTTCGTGACCGCCCCGTGTTTGGTTTTCGGAAACGCTGGTTTCGATTCCAAAAATCGCTTCACTTCCGCTTGTGTTTGAAAGCGCCCAGTCGCAAATCCATTCAATGCTTCCCGGATGATTGAAGCGAGCGGCTCCGCAGGAACGATAATCTTCCCGCCTTCCGCAGCCTTCTTCCATTTGTAACCGAGGCTAACCTGAAACGGCCAATAGCCGTTTAGTAAACGCGCGGTCATACGCGCGCGGGTTCTTTCAGCATTCTCTTCTCGAGTATACTGAGCGTGAAGGGCCTGGACACCCTCAGCGTATCGCCCATGCGAATTTGTGCCGAATATCGTGTTTGGGCTCTCCATCACAGCGCCAAAATTCGCAATCGAATCCCGCAAATCCCAATGCACCCGGATATCGCGGGCCAATCGGCTAATATCGTCGATGATGACAACGAACCGCGTCTTTCCCTTGTGCTGTTTCAGGAAGGCGAGGAGTTCTTTCATTCCGTCCCGGTCGGCCTTAGCCCCTGTTAAGCCGCGGTCGCAGAAGGACTCCCAAACAGTGTAACCCTTCCATTGTGCATATTGGCGACAGAGGGTCGCCTGTGACTCTAAGCCTTGGCCCCGCTTCGTTTGGGACTTGGCAGACACCCGCGTGTAGATAACCGCATCCTTTAGATCGTGCTGGGCATCTCCAAACTCCATCATGGGCCGACTCCTTTCTCCTCCCGATCTGTTTCCAGTCCGGCAGCGGCATCAAATTTTTCAAAGAATTTTCTATCTAAGCAGTATACCGCATCGTCGCTATCAGTGCCGGCTTCGAGCGAAGTATTGGATGGTTTTCCACAGGAAGTTTCTTTTGCTTGCAGTGCTAGCTGCACCGGATGAACGCCCCAGCCGATGGATGTGATTTCAACGAACAAGTTCCAGTACGTTTGCAGGAAGAGAACTTTCTCTTCATCTGTCATGTCGGCGTCGTCTAGAAAGTGTGCAAACTCGTCAACATCGACGGTGATAACAGGTTTGCTCACTAATTCACCCTGCGTCACTGGCTTCTTTTTCTGATTCTTTCCTTTCGTCGCCATCACTCAAATCCTCACTTTGTACGATAGATCTAAGAACCCCGGACACGCGGCAGGTTGCGAAGAGCAACACTGCGACGTGTCGAGGATCACTACCGCCCTACATTTTTGGGTCGTGCGAGGGGGCCTTGTTTGCCGCTTGCACAGGCGTGGCATGAGCCATGACGGTCGCTTGCTGGGCTTGTAGGCCTTGCTGTTGACCTTGTTGCATGACTTGCGTCTGGCCTTGAGCTTGTGCCGGTGTCTGTTGCACAGCTTGCTGGACCGCCTGCTCTTGGTTTTGTTGCTGCTCTTTATACATCTGTTCCAGCACGCGAAGTTTGGAGTGCACTTCGGGCAAGATGGGTATCAGTTTTTCAATATCCGAACGACTAAACGAACGGCTTTCCCCAAATTCGCCTGTTTGCTGATTTTTAAACGTTCGACCAAGGGTGACGTTTGGATACGGTCCATTTTGACCGTGCTGCTCCCAGATTTTGACGAAGACCGGTCCATTGCGGATGGTGTCGACTGGTGGTTTGTTTTGGTTTTGCTGATTGCTCATCATATTTTCCTTTCTGTTTTTACGTCGTTGCTCGCATCTCCTTTAAGTGAGAACAAATAGCGAACATAAAGTTTCACAAAATTCCATTCATTTCAAGGCATTTATTCCTATTTCTGTGTCTTATTTCTCTTTTGACCCCTCCTATTGTCTTTGATGATGTTGAACAGCCGCCACGCGGGCCATCTCTTGGCCTGGTTTTTTGCTGTTTTGATGCTTGACAGCTTGGGCCATGACAGCGGTCTTTTGCTCGGCCAACCAGCGCGCGTTGAACGTTTGTTGGTCCACGACATTGGCAATCGGGCCGGTTGGATGAGGAGCCGGGTAAGGTTGGTCCTCTTGCACCATCTTGGACCCGCGTCCCTGCTTGGATTGGGCTTTGTCCGTTTGCTTTGACTGTTCCCGCCTACGCTGACTTTCTGTTTTCTGAATGTCCCGCAATTGCGCCTTCAACAGAGGATCGCGATTGTTGTCGAATTCCCGCTGCACACGCGGCAGGCCGATCACAGCGTCATTGGCGAGCCACTGCTCGCTATGGGATTTCGAGTACGATGTAGAACGATCAGCAACCATGATGGTCTCCTTTCATCTGTCTCACTGCTTCAACGGTGGTCTGGGGCCTTGCGCGATCCTTAACTGAACCGGCAACAAATACGGCTTACCGAACATCGGGTTATCATCGATTTGTTCGCGATATGGGTGGATGGCAGCAATGGATGGCAAATCGGTCAGCAGCGCACGATTTTGCCGGACGAACAGGATGCCTTTACCCGCAAGGCGGCGGATTTCTTCGGCGGGCAGCAATGCGCCGGTATCCTCGCGTAAATCATACCCATCAAGCGCATGGAGCGGCGTATAGTTATTGCCCCGGTAGCTGGCCATCACGACTGATTGCTGACCCAGCATCTCTTCGATCAGTTTGAGGGTTTCCGGGTCGCGCTGGCCTGGAAGGAACTGCTTTATCTCTGTTTCCGACAGGAGAGTATTAACGGCCTCTTTGCCGTAGACCTTGCGGTAAGCTGAGAGTGATTGCAGGAACCAATGGATACGTATCCCGAATTCTCTACCCCAAGTTTGCAGGCTATCCGCGCCGTTTATTTTGAAGTTCGTCGCTTCATTGGCGTAGAGATAGACCGGGTGTGATTTATTGGCGTGACGCTTCCATTCTTGCAGCATGCACCATTGCACGATCCCTAAGATTTTCGATTGCGCTTCCATGCGGGATGGATCGGCAACCAGGAACACCGTAACCGGGGCATCGCCTTCTTTCTGATCCGCAAAGCGGAATGTGCTTTTGGAAGTAATGGCGCTGGCCCGCGTAGCCTGTCCGAAGCCTTTAAGGGCATTCTGCGCGCCAACAACGAAATTCTCATAGGCCCGTCCGCCAGAGTCTTCCAACAGATTGGCGATGCTGTCGCCCAGATTGCGTAAGTCACTGGTATAGTTGGACAGATGAATTGGATCATGCCTATCCACCCACGGTGATTCATGAATGGGCAAGGCTGCGAGTTTGTCTTGTCCCTCGACTTCTAAGCGGCCCGAAGCCCATAGAGCATAGCGAAGTAATAAATCCCGGTCGTTGAGGACTTCGAGGACATGGCCCAGGGTGGCGTCATATCCGTAGACCAGAACCGCGATTTGGATGGCAAACTCAATAATATTGCGACTGCCGGTTCGGAAGTGCCCATTGCCGTTGGTATCGCCGCCGCTTGGTTCCGGCAGGAGCTGCATTGCCAGTTCAGCGCATTCCGCCGAAACATCCAAGATACCGTTCTTGTTCCGCCAAAGAAGATCGGCAATCAAATGCAATGGGTTGTAACACGCAGAAGGTCCAAGAAGATCAGTCCATAGATCTCCGAAATTGAGAATGGGAACGGTCTCATCACGCTCACGCAGCATACGCGCGAGGATACAGGCCGAGGTGCCCTTAAAATCCACAACCGTTTTGCTGTATGGATTCGAAACTATCGAGCTCTGTAGTACCCGGGTGTCCTTGCCTGACCCTGCGGTGCCAATCGTTACCGCATTCGACTCATAATCGATGAAGACAGCGCGCCCGTTGCAGGAGCCCCAATACGGCCCCCAACCATCCAAGATAACTTCATGTTCGATATCGATAAAATCAGAAAACCCTGCATCGCCCTTCAGGCCGGTCGGTGTGGTGGCGCGTTCATACAGCGCGCGTTCAGCCATAAATTGGATGAGGCAGACAAAAATGGTCAAAAGAGAAAGAAGCAAAACACCCCAGGCAAAGACAGCCAAAGGGTTGTAGCCGCCATAGGTGATAAGCGGCCCGGTATAGTCCAGCGCGTAAAAGGCCGCTGAACCAAAGATGACGGCCGGAACAAAACGCCCCGACCGCCGTCCTTGATGTCCGGTTTGGCTCACTGTCTTTGCCCAACCGCTAACGGTTTAATCACGATCACGGTTTGACGTTTTGCATTTTCAGCGACGACGCCCAGATACTGATTCAGGTTGGCCACGGCGCCTTTGGCATCAGAGACGAACCGATCCGCATATGGCCTCAGCAAGTCTTCCGCATCGCTGCCCTTATCCCCGAGCCAGAAGAACATCGTCACCGTGTCTTGCTTCAGCGGAGGGATTGAGGATTGGACGGACAAATCCCCAGGACGCCCATCGGTCAACACCAGTGTGACGGCCTGATGATGAGCATACCGCCCGGCGTTCACCGCTTGCAGATTACCACGCAAAGCCGCGAACAATGGTGTCCCACCACCCGCCTTAACCTGGCTGAAATCGAAGTTTCTCAATTCGCAAGGCGCGGGACCGTTGCCGAGATCAGTGATTTGCCCGCCGAACATGATGACTTTACAGGTCACGTGGCTGGGCAAGCGCCTAATCAATTCCTTTGCCGCGCGGATCACCGTCATCATGTGCCCGTCCATGGAGCCGGACGCATCGATGAGTAAGCTGACCACCATGGGGGCTCTGGCTGCTGTGAAGCTTTGCGCGCCATAGGTCCTGACCTTGCCGTCAGGCCCCATCACAGCGATCTGGCGGCCCGTCATATCGACCATTTGACCAGTCGAACTGTCCCGGCCCTCCAAGACGAAAGCAGGTGACCCATCACTTGTCGTGTAGTGGTTGGTAATCTTAAGTTTCAGGCCCGGCGCACCGAAAATGTGCTTCGTGGTCGGATCGTAATCGATATGCTCGATGACACCGAGACCGCTGCCCTGACTCAGCCGGGTGGTCAGACGGTTCAACACCCCCGGCGGCAATTCTTTGTTCTCGAATTCCGATGACAAAGTTAGCGTTTCAACAAACGCCTCCAATGTCTCGATTTGCAGATGAACCGGCTCGGTATTGTCCCAAGGTGAGACAACCGCAAAGCCCCCCGAAGCGGTAGCTTGCGGCGCGACTTCAATTGGTCCCACCTCATTTGTGGAGCCGATTATCTTGAACCCTTGGGCGTTCCCGCCCGCCGCAAACAATGCGACGGACAGGGTCAAAGCGATTGTACACAGTAACTTTTTCATCTCAGGTAATCCCTTCAATAAAGTTCGCAGAAAGGTTCAGCGCAGGGCTTGTCCCAAACCCAATGCGGTAATCGTTGGGTTCAGCGACAAAATCCGTACATCCAGATCACCGGCGCGTTTGCGATCCCAACCACCGAGCGTGCCGGCATGATCGATCAGCATTTGCACCTGATCGCCATGGGTCATGTAGCTGTGAAAGCTTTCGGTGCGCGAGTCAGCAAGGATGGTGGCCAGGGCCATTTGTTGCGGGAACGCCTTCGGTAGAGTGATCGTTCCTGCGTTCTGACAGTTCAGGCCGGTATCAATAGCCGGGCCAATCGTGGTGACGAAAATCTTTTCCGGCTCTTCAAGCGCGATCGTGCGTTCCGCTTGCGCCCACGCCGCAGCCAAACCGTTGCAGGTCGGCTGAATCTTAACCGCGTCCAAGACAGTGCGCCCTTGCTCGGCCAGTTGAACCGCCGACCCCCGGAACAAGCTTGCATTCGGTTTTGAGGTCAGAATGATTTCGTAAGTCGTATCCGATTGATACTCGGCATCAGCCACCAGCTCCCTAAACACGGCAAGCTTGGCATGATCGAAGACCTTTTCCTCATCTTCGGTATAGAGTTTCGCCGTTTCTATGACGACGAGATGAAGTGTCTTCTCATCGCCGAAAATACCAGCCTGTGTGGGTTGTGCGATAAGCGTTGCAGCCAACGCCGCAGCACCGAGATATGATTTCAAAATAGGATTCATAACAGAGAACTCCCTTCGTTGAACATTCACTTGGAAATTCGATTGAGAACGATGGCGGTCACGAGGCCTGCGGCCATGTTGACGCCACTCAACATCGCGCCCAGGCGGTACGCGTTCCTGAGTTGATGATTCATCTTCTCAAGGCGCTTGGCTTCCTGCTCCGGCGTCAGCGGTACACAGCGGAGCGGATCAGTAACCGGATCACATGGCAGCTCGACCAATCCGGCTTTTGCTGATTCCGTGAGCAGAGTTATCTCGACGAAAACAACGCCGCACAGAATACCAACGCCGCCCGCTAGAAAGATCAGGTTTGAGCCGCTGGAGAGCCACACGGACGGATTGGTCCGCAATCCCGATTGCAACGCCGCCTTAAAGATAAGGACCGGCGTTACCACGATCAGACTCGCCACGATGGTAGCCAGAACCAATGGTATGGTGAGTCTGGGAAAAATCCGGTTCAGAAGTATGATTTCTGCATCCCGGTAGAACCCTACAATAGGTTCTATAACCGAAGCCATCCAAAGGATGCTGACGATTTCAACGGTTATACAGACAGCGACCAGCGCCATAGCTGCAGTCGCGAACGACCCAGGCAAAGCTGATAATGAGAAATGTCGGGAAGACATAGTTTCTCCTTTCAGGACAAGACAGCCCGGCCAACAGCACCAAGCGATCCACGGTTGAAGAGTGAGTTTTGGAGAGAAATCGAGCGCGACCTGTGCCGCGCCAAAACCGAGCGTGCAAAGACGACCGACACGCTCTGCAGATGCCGCTCATGGGCTTGCAGCTTGCGCGGAACTAGAAACCGGAACTGTTGATTTGAGAATTTGAAGCGGCGCGTAGATGGTACGCTTGTATTGGCCCACCTTTCCAATTTGTAGGTTGCTGTACCCAACGACGACACAGCGTGAACCACACAGAAACAGCGGGGCTTCATAGTATTTGCTCCTCATCCAACGGTGCTTTGGAGAGGAGTATAGGTCTTTTAACACCTATGTCTAGGTTTTTTAAGACCTATGGTGCGGGTGACAGGAGTAATCCAGCTTTCATACCAACAGCAGCTAGGTATCTGTTAATCGATTTGATCGTTGGATTACCTTCGCCTTTTTCAAGTTTACGCACCGCCCGGTGATCTACTCCCATAGCTTTCGCCACTTCGTTTTGGGACATACCCGCACGATTTCGAGCAGTTAATAATAGATTGCCAATTTCTTCTGGTGTTGCCGCTGCGAAGAACTCTGTTTCCAGTGATCCAAGTGGAGATGTATCAGACTGCGGATCAGTCGATGATGATTGGCTTGGTTCCGGTGTTACCGGGTTTTTTTTGTCTTCTTTAGAGATGGGCTCGGCTACTTTGTAAGTCGAACCCTCTATTTCCAATGGTTGGTATTTTGGCAGTTCTTCAGCTGCTTGAATTTCAGCAATAATACTATCAAAATTGATATTTACACGCAAATCTGGTAATTGCTCCGCTGCTGCCAAAGAACTTAAGCCTAATGAAGCTGAACCAGCCAAGACAGTCTTGAGAAACGAACCTTGTGAAACAGCCCTACCGTATTTTTGTGTGGGCAACACCCGTCTGATGAAATGACCAACGAGACTATCGTCGGAGTTCCTTGAAAGATAGTCCGAAAAAATGCGAATAGACCTCACAAAATCTTTATTATTGAAGAGCGCAATAGCGAGGTTCTTGTGCACAGAAAACTGCGATAGAACCTCTGGATTATCTTGATAGAGAGACATTGCCCTCTCAAGGCAATTGACAGCAATCTCCTGATTCTTTGTTCGATTTGCCAATAGGGCACAAGTGCCAAGCACTGTAATATCATTTGGGTCTAGCCTAATCGCCCTCTCAGCATCAGCAACACTTTCGTCTAGCCTCCCCAACTCGAAACGAACATGAGCCCTATAGGCAATAGCCTCTGCATCGTTTGGGTAACGATTTATGGCCTCCGAGAAACACCGCTCAGCTTCCTCTGACAGACGAGCAAGAAACCAAAGATGGCCAAGGTACTTTTGAAGGAATTGTGATCTATGAGAAAAAGGAAACTGCGATTCGACGGAGCCTACTACTCGCGCTCGTTCCTGCTCGAGATTTTGAGTGCCATCTTTTTTGGTTTTTCTAATGTACTCTAAGACTAGTTCTGTCGTATCCGTAAGAAGAGATACGCACTCACTCTCTCCCAACTCGAAAATACGTTGCTCTACTTCAAAGTAATCTAGCGAAAGTTCTTCTGATATCTCGTCAAACTTGTATTCTTCGGACAGCTTATAGGGCTTTTCTCCTATCCGCTCTGAAAGTACATCATCCAAGTTAAGCACCTAAGCTTCCTCACGTATTCTTGGTTGCTCAAGAATGGCCAGCAAACACAATGGAATGAGCTTGCACTGCAAGCAATTCAGTTTCACCTACTTGCGTGTCATCCTGTCCAGACCTTGCCCAACTAGAAAAAAGAGAAGTCTCTGGTTTTGTCGAACTTGTAACTGGTCAGTGTACAGACAGCTTAGTTACTTCACAATTCCGCCAAATAAAGATCATCAATCTCTTCCGGTTGAATACATAGGTATTCAAGTGTCTGAGCTTCCGAGGAGTGTCCAAAGGCTCGCATGAGCAGGGCCACAGGTTGTCCGAACGTCACGCGCTGGTGGTAACCCCATGTCTTTCGGAGCGTATGTGAGCCGTAGTTGCTGCGAAGACCAGCATCGGCGCACCACTCTTTAACCAAGTTGTTCACGGTGGAAACCTTGATGGCGTTGTCCCCACGTTGTGAAAGAAACAACGGCATGTCTGGAGATGTTGGCCGGTAAACCTCAAGCCAAGTGTCAATAGCCTTCACGACGGTCGCATTCGCGGTGATCGCACGATACTTGCTGTTTTTGGATTGCTTCAGGTCGAACCGATCTCCAGGCATGAGATAGTCGACCTGACCGGTCGTGATCGATACCAGTTCATTGGCCCTGTATGCGGTATTGATCCCAAGTGTGAATAGGCAAAGATCACGCGGCTTATCGGCCAACAGCCTTTTGATCCGCTTGATCGCCTTCAGGTCGCGAATTGGTTCAACCTTTATCGACGAGCCTTTCTTGGGGTGATTGAAATTGCGCGGCCCCGTCCTCGCAATTTCCGAGGAAAAATCCCTGCCGCTTCTTTGTTGTTTTGTCGAACCCATTTGAAAACTTGGGAAGCACTATCGCGGTCGTCTCTGCACGTTCGCTGATATGCCTTTATAAGCCATTGTGAAACATAGATATCACAACGATCTCGGCTTCCCAAGTTATTCCTAAAAGTTGGGATAATATGAAAATTGTGCGCTGACAACGGCTTTCCAGTTAACGCATACGAGCCATTGTCAACAGACGTTGCCAATCGACCACAATGTGAACGCGCCTTTCGCGGGTCCGCCCAACTTCTAGGAAGAAGTTGGAGATTCACGGAGATCGAAAATGAGAGGAAAAATCATCATAGCCGCCGGCATTCTTGCCTTCGCGACAGTGCAGGCCGAGGCCGCCTCCCTAACCTTGTTTGGGACAGTTGTCGACGAGGATACAAGCTCAGAGGTCATTGGCGGCGACTCAATCATAGCCATGCTAAATGCGAACGTGGGTGCACCCGATATCAATGGCGCGAGTTTCTCAGGGTCGTACGTCCCCGCTTGGAACAGTGTTGATTTGTTTTTGAATGGTCAATCCACACCGTTCTGGACGGCAGATGCACTCGATGCGGTTAACGGGGCACACTTCTTTACATCAAGCACTGACTCTGCGTCTTTCGTGGGTTCCGAGGGGCCGGATGCCGATGACAACGCGTTTTCGATCACCTTTCGTACATTTGGTTCAAGTGATGTCTTTGAAGCAACCAATATCAATGATGGAATGACGGTGGCTTTGACGGCTTTTGCTGATGCGCTCAATGACGGGGCGTTTCCAACAGAGACCAGTAGCTTTGAAAGGATTGGCCTGGGGCAAAGGTTTTTCGCTGAGTGGAGCAGCGCTACTTTCGACGTTGCTTCTGCAAGCCCCATTCCTGTCCCTGCCGCTTTGCCATTGCTCCTGACTGCATTGGGCGCTTTGGGATGGGTGGCACGGCGACGCCGGTCGGCATAACTGTCGTATGGCTCTTTAACCAATCTTAGGGAGGATGTCATACATTCTTCCCTGCCTGTCATACACGTCCGAACCTACCCACCAAAACCGAAAACCGCTGCGCGCAAGAGGTGCGGCGTATTACGCCGCCTCTTGTACTCGGCCCGCTCGCGGACCTCGGCAAGGGAAACCTCTTCGGTTTCCCGTTGCATCCCTTCCCGCCGTTGTGGCAATCGCCCCAATCGAAACGTTCCGGCGTTTCATCCCTGCCGAAGCCGCAAACGGAGCTTCTGTTCTACTTCATTGAAGATATCGTACTGAACCTCAGCCTCTACCTGAAGCGTGACAGCCAAGGCGAATGCGATATCGTCGTCGGGGTTTAGCCCACCACTCGCCGTATCACGACATTGAACACAAATCGGTATTTCAGCATTTGCACCGAAGCCTGGCACTGTTTGAATACGATGAACCAAACGCCTAGACCAAACGGTACCGTGCTTTATCATGTTTGCATCTGGCCCATCGGTTTTCAGATCAAGTCCCCAGCCTTTGTCCTCTTCCGCATCGATTCCATCCGCCACGACAGCTTCAAGCCCTGCTAGCCGATACTGGGCTCGCGTCGGATTTACTGGCGAGAACCATGCCAAAGTTGCACGCATGGACCTTGGCACACGTCCGCCTGACATAGACTCAGGCAAAGGCATTCTGAATATACGCGCATGGTCCTTTCGAATAGTACCGTGCGCGACCATCGTTACACCTGCATCCGGAGACTCCACCATCATATTCGCAGTGGTAACGCCGTAGCCAAAGTTACGACAAACCTCTGCCTTTGCGCGTGAATGCTGACGGCTCCCAAGACGCACAATTTCCTCGTCGTAGAGTGCTCTGGCATCATCAGGCCACCGTGCGGCATTCACTACCAATGCTCGGGTCAAGAGTGCTAGCGATTGACGCGGCAACTCTTGGCCCGCGTAAGGCCCGTCTTCGCTAGTCAAGGCTTCAGCCGATTGCAAAATGGCACGGGTCGTCATCGCTGTGGCGGAGCTGGTTCCCCGCGACTTCTGAGTTGCAGTAACACCACCCCGTGGAGAAGCAGCAACCAATCCCGTCCGGTTTGAAACCTCCAACGGCCTCAAGCTCGTGTCGTTACCATTCGGAAACGCACGCACTTCCAAACGCCCGCCGACCTCCAGAACATCCGGCTTGATGGACCGAAAAGGGCCAAGCCCCAAAGCGCTTGTCATCTGCGGCTTGGAGTCCCCCTCGTCTTCGAGAAACATGACGCCTGCTTGGTTCGCTGGAACCTGGCCGTTCAGATCCTGCGAGATAGCGCCAACGCAAACCGAGTTGAGTGATTCGGCAGGAGCCAGCAACGTCCGATCAAACGTAGCATTCCGTATCGCTTGACTGACCCTTGCACGCTGTTGATTCGCATCTAAGTCTTCAAATTGGACAGACGTGATCCCCGGTATCTCCAATCGGTCGCCTATGTTTCCTGCGGAAACGACTATCAAAACCCCATATCGAGCGGCCCACCAATCCATGAGACGTGCGAGCGCGCTGATTCGACTAGCGAACCGCATATCGGGCGTGCCAATCGAGAAATTGACCACAAACACATCTTCAGCGAGCGCCTGCTCTCCACCGATAAGCCGCATTAGGGCCACATGAACCAAATCAACGAACAATCTGTCAGTTGGCGTTCTTGCCCCGTCTGGACCGTCAATCAACAACGGTACGGACACGAGTCTAGTATCTTGAAGCGCAGCCCCGTCGGCCTCTAGGTCGCCTCGCAGAATCAGCGAAGCCATAGCCGTAGCGTGAAAGCGTTGATCTACTTCAGAGAGCCTTACAAGATCGTGGATGTCCTCGATTACCACCCCGCCGTCTAACGCTTGATGCCCTGCCGCTGGGACACCGTCAAACAATGCGGCACGTATTGGTGCATCGACCGGAAATTCTCCTTCGGGAACGGAATCCCCGACGTCGCTATCCACATCTCCCGGTGCAGCCTGCCCTATCATTTGCGGCAGGATCAGCTGCACTCCTTCTAACATTGCCAACCCGCGAACATTTCCCGGATCGTCAAGCATGTCACGCACAGCGGACACTGGTAGCCCCGCAAGCAACGCTTCGTACGTAAAGCCAGCTTCCGCAATGGAGCTGCGATCAATTACCCTGCCACCAAGATCGTTAATCCGTTGCTCAGTTTCGCGAGCCCAGCCTGTCCGCCGCTCCAAGCTGGCGGCTGGCCAAATTTCCAACTCTAGCGGAACCTCTTCTTCTTCATCGAATGGAAGACGGTCCTCGATGATTTGGCGAGCGGATTGCCCAATTCTATCTTCCGGACCCCAAGGTCGTAACTCCAACAACAGATCAAAAACATCCCACCACGGAGTAGCATTTCGAGGCGCACGCCGCCCGGCCTGATGTGCATTCCATAAGGCTAGAATTCGCCGAAACGAATCTAGTGTTGGCATTGTTGCATAGAGCGTCCGTGACAGTGTCTCTGACTCACCGGCCGGCCTAAAACCGTCTGGAAAGTCGTCTAACTCATCCAGTTCAAACTCTGCAAAGATGTCTAGGCCAACCGCTTGTGCCGCACGAGCAAAGCCTTGTACGCTTCCAGCGGTCACAAAAACTAGAGCGCGCTCTGGAGCAATCCCCGAAGGGTCCTCACGCAAAACAAGTTCAGGCTGATTTGATTCCAACGCCTCTGAAAGTCCGTCAAACGTAGCCTGAAAGCGTTGTCCTTGACGGCCCCTCCCTGGCCCCTGCGGCCTTGGAGGGGTGCGTGGTGAGCCCTTTCGCCTCTCGGAGATTGTTGGGTCAGGAAACCGAAGAATTGGTCGATCGACCATGCGTCACACCCTCCACCGGCATATACCGCCGAGCGGCGAAGGCTCTTACGCGGTCATCTAGAACGGACCGAAGTTCTCGCGACCCCTGTCCCAATGCTAGACGCCGCCGCACATCAAGAAAGAACTCTTCGGCTTCAGAATAGCTTGACGGCTGGACCGCTTCGCAAAGTCGTTTCGCTGTATATCCCGCCTGCCCTCCAAGCTCTTTCAGACACTCAGAGAAATATGAGATAACCTGCTTCTCAGATGGTGCATCGAGCTTGAGGCGCAGCTCAAACCGTCGCCAGGCAGCTCGGTCCAGCAGTTCAGGATGATTGGTCGCACCAACGAGAACACAATATGAAGGAAGATCGTCGAGCTGTAGCAAGAGCGTTGTGACCACACGCTTGATTTCCCCAGTTTCGTGGATGTCACCACGTTCTTTCCCAATCGCATCAAACTCGTCGAAAAAAAGTACGCATGGCTCAGTTCTCACAAAATCGAACAGCCGCCGAAGCCTTTGTGCGGTCTCTCCGAGATAACTTGTCACAACGGCCTCGTACCGGACGGTAAACAAGGGCAAAGCCAATTCGTATGCGATAGCCTCGGCAAGAGATGTCTTGCCGTTTCCGGGAGGGCCGGCAAGCAACACTCGGTGCCGTGGCTCCAAACCATGCGCACGCAAGACGTCGGCTCGACGCTGCTCTTCAATCAACTCATCGCAAGCGCCCCGACTTGTCGGGTCCAGGTAGAGCTCATTGATCGAACGCCTCGGCTCACTTCGCTGAATTCCGCCAGTGCCGTCTCGAACGCGTGGCAATGGCTGAGCATGACCATTTCTGCCCGTTGGCTGAACAGTCTCCAACGCGTGCACTATGCGTTCCGCCACACCAGTATGCTTCTTTGCTCTCTCGTCGGCGGCAATCGCCTCAGCGGTTGAGCGAACATCAGCCATGTCGCCCCTAACGCCAGCTTTAACAAGATTAACAAGGAGATCACTGCGCGCCATTGATAGATTTACCTTTTTACATTACTACTAAGAGTGACTCTTGTCCAACGAATCATCCCGTATTTTAATATTTTGTCACGGATTCGGCCTGAAGTCGCCCGGAAAATCTGTTTTTTGCACGGCATTCCTTCCCGATAGTTCTCTACCAAACAAACTCTAGAACAGCAGAAATCGTAAAACTCTCTTTTTGATTATTTGACAGCAAAGGATCCTGATTTCGTGTTCTCAACAATGATGAAGGGCCGTTTCAAACCCTCCAAAGCAGAATCATCTTAGAGTGAAGATGTATGATGCCCGGACAGACGGATTCCGCGTTGGCTGCGCTGAAAACGGCCTCGGCCTTTATGAAGGCCGTTTTCATCCCATCCGAAGCAGAATCCTCTTCAGATCATTCCTGTTGGCCGAAGTTTGGCCTCGATAAACAGGGACAAATTGGAACGTAAAAACCAAACGCAGAAAGAATGAGAGTTTCTGAACGATTGGAACTGGTGAGCAGGATTGGGCGCGAACTCCAAAGCAGGTACACCTTCGACCAGCTTTATTCCTATTTGGCCGCCTTCTCTGTGCCTCGATTGATTGATGGCCCCACAAACAGCAAGTGGTCGTATACCAAGGCAGCACTTGAGAGTCAGCCTGTCGAAATCATCGTAGAGATCGCAAAGGATCTCGACATTGAGCCTCCCGGGACGGTGGCGTTTGAAGAGGTGGATAAGCCTGCAAAACCACCGCAAATCTGGCAGAAAACAACCCAATTCAAACTTTTCATTAGTCACATCGCCAGAGACAAGGACAAAGCGACCCGCCTGAAAGAGGCATTGGCTGAATATGCCATTTCTGGATTTGTCGCACATGAGGATATTCACCCTACATTGACTTGGCAGGATGAAATCGAACGCGGCTTGTACTCAATGGACGCCATGATTGCGGTCCACACAAAGGGATTCTCCCAGAGCTATTGGACCCAGCAGGAAATTGGCTTCGCTCTCGGTAGAAATGTCAAAGTCATCTCCTTGAAAATGGGCGAAGACCCAACCGGATTTATTTCAAAGCACCAAGCCCTGGCTCGCCGTGGTCGAACGGCGGCGGAGATTGCCCCGGTAGTAAATAACTTACTGCACTCGGATGAGCGGACACGTGAGCGCTTGGAGATCTCGCAAAGCAAGGCGCTTTCACGAGTTGAAACCATCGAAATGGAACCCGAGCTAGCTGCTCTTGTTCAACATCAACACAGAATTGACTATGAAGCGGCGGGTCCAAAAGCCGCAGTGGACGGTTTCATCTATCGTGGAGTGCAAATAGAAAGTCGCTGGGCAGTTAAGTCCGAACTAAATGCTCTGCGGCGAATTGTAGAAGCGCTACCCGAAAACATCGTTCGGCGGATCATGATGATCTGGTGTGATGCAAATGCGCAAGCTGTGTTCACGGTGTATGTGCGAAAAGGTGAGTACATCCCTCAGCTTAGTGAAGAAGTTGCAGCTGCCGTGTCTGCCGAAACCAGCGGACATAATGGCATATCCATTGAGGAATTTGATTCTGAACCTGGCACACCTTCCTTGGACACAATTGATCCGAGTTGGGGCGACTCGCCCCAGTAGAACCGTATACCGCATATCTAGTGGAACTTTTTATCACAGCACCCTAAATGTTGTTTCCGAATAACACTCCGCAACTTCGCAATCGGGAGGCCGACAAATGCAGCAGGCTAATTGGGTTAAACTGATCGGGGGAGGCTTTGCCTTCCAAACAGCGCCATTTGCAATGCACGCCAATGACGAAAAGCGAGCTCAAGAGTATCTCGAACAGGCAAAGGCTGCAGGACTGACGTTGGCGGATGCAGTCAACCATGCACGCCAATATCTGACCGACGCACAAGGTTGGCCTGTCGACGAAGAGAAACAAATCGAACGAGTTCGGCGGTTCTTTGCCGGAAAACTCCCAACCTAACGATTTCTCTCCGGACCTCGGCCCAATGGTTTCTGTTGCGCACGCATTTCACGGAATTCTTCACGTCTTTCGTTGCGCGTAACAGCCTCGAAATCCTGCACCAACTCGGGCAGCTTTGACAGTCTTGGCTGTGGCGCTTGTTGACTTAGTTCCGAGTTGCTGCGCATCGCATCCTTTCTTTGGCGCAAAAGCTTTGATGTTTCGGCAGCCGGGCCCCTTAGCGGATTGGTTCTTGTCCGCCATTCCGTCTGCATTTCGCGATAGGTTCCCATGTCCCGCCGGATTTCCTGCTTTTGTCGATTCAGGTCCGTGCGCTCTCTCTTGGTATCTTTCACGAGATCGCGGCGCACGGAGAGCTGATCGAATACAAGCGAGTCTTTTTCAGACTGATCCCGGATTACCGCCTGTTTCGCCTCCCGCAGGTTCATTTCCATGATCCGCCGGTGTTCGCCGCGCAACCGATCCCATAGACCTTTCAAGCCCCGACGAAAGCGATCCTGTCGTTCCTGACTCTCCGTGTTTTGTCGTTCTAGTTGGCATGCCACAAGTTCCGCGCGTTCAGTCCGCTGAGCCCCGACAAGGGTCCTGCGCTTCTCCTGAAAGACTTCGCGCTCGCGTTTGGCCTTGTCATCCAACTCACGCTGAAAATCCTGCATCTTGGCCAGCATGCCGGTCGCAACACGGTTCCTGGCCTCATCAACGCTTTGGCATTCGGATTCATTGCCTAAACGAAGGCGCAAGGTCTTCATTTTCACATCCGTTGCCGTTCGAAGCGCATAGGCTTCCCCTGTATAATCAACGGCCACAAATCCGCGCCGGTCGCCCTTCGCTAGCTGAAACCCTCGCTCTTCCAGGGCGTGTGTGAATGCGACCTTGGAATCCGACATCGCCCAGGCGTCTTGAATGGCGGTCTTAATGTCGCGGGCGTCTCTCCCGACCCGCTTGGCTTGTTGCCACTCTTCCAGAGTGAAGTTGCGCGGGTCGCATTGACTGCGATCCATAAGCCCACGCGGCATGGTCCACCCATGCTCACGGTGGATTTCTCGCGATACGTCCAACAGCTTCAGACCGCTGTGGGACATCGGGATTGCCTTCATGTGCTCGCCATCAATACGGCTCCATACGGCATGGGCGTGTCTACGTCCTTCCTTCTCATGGAAGACGATTGCGCGCGGCTGGCCCGTCAGGCCGAGCTTCTTCTCAACCCGCTCTATAGCGCTTTCGAAGTCCTCAGTTGGTACATCAGCGTGTGTCGGTGGGTTAAGACTGAGGGAGAACAGAAATTGCTTGGCCTTGGTGCCCCGGCTGACGGCGTAGCTCTCCATCAGCGCACCCATTAGAGTGTCGGAAGCAAAGCCTCGCAGTTCATGCACTTCAACATGATCGTTTTCCTCCTTTAGGAGGTGCCGAGCCAGGTCTTTCGCCCCGCCGCGCTGATTGCCAACCAGGATCACCGATTAACCCTCCGGCTTAATACCAAGAGCCTTGATCAAGTCCCGGCGCATGGCCCGTACGTCAGCGCAAGCGGTCTTGAGGCCTTCAGCAATGTCTTCTGTCACTGGGAGTGAACCGGATTCAGCGGCAACCGCCAGCAAACAAAGGCTTGAGGCGAGTTCGGACTTTCCAAGCGCAGCAAGTATTTTCCCGAGAAGCACATAGTCGATCTTGGGTGAGTGCTTCGGACCCTTTCGGGGTTCCTGAACTTCACCAAGCAGCTTCTCGCGGCTATACGCGCCCAAGGACTTGTTTCCCGCCTTTCGTTCCAGAACGGCTCGTTCGCCGTCACTGAGGCGAATACAGAACGGCTTACGGACTTCACGCTTGGACTTAGGAGGATTAGGCGCGGCGGCCTTACGAAAGCGGTCTTTAGCTGGCGTGACGGTGGAGAAGCTCATGGTGTTGGCCCTTCCAAGTCACATTTGCCGCCATCGCCGGTACCGCTTTCTAGCGCGTCAAAATCGATATCCAGGTGCTTAAGCTGCTCTTCCCAATCTGCTAAAGTCTCAAAAAGGGAGTTCGAACTTTCTCCTCCCGGGCGCGCCATCTTACAATTCGGGTCCTCCAACTGCTGTAAAACCCTGAATGGCAGCGCAATTGGGGCGGTTCTAAACCCTTCATTTCGGACATAAGGAAGACGGTCGGCAAACGCCATTTTCAGGACCAGTCTGCGTTCTTCCAATCGCTTGGAATGCCATAGTTTCTGCGGGTTTCCGAGAAACTCGAAGGCGGTTCTAAATGTCCCGTCGAAGTCCCGCAGCGGACGCCCGCATTTCTTGATCGATTCACTGAGTTCCACCTTGCGTTCTTCAAGCCGGGTGATCTGTTGTTCATAGGCCGTGATTGCTCTCCCCACGCCCGGGTTAAATTTGAAGGAAGCCGCTAACGGGCACTGTCATTTGGGTTAAGTGATGGGCAAAGCGAACGGAGAGATCTTTAGTCGCAACGTTGCCAAGTCCCTACAGATGCCGCCCGACATCCATCCGCGGATGCAGAACACGGACAATGTCCAGAACGGACCCGGTCACACGATAGAAGACGAAATGCGCACCAACGGCGTGTTTGAAGTAGCCGTCGCAGATATCGACGGCGCGTCCGGTTTTTCGCCCGGCGGCGAGATCTTCCAAGTTTTCAATGATATCTCGGATATAGAGATCGGCCTGTTCCATCGACCAATTCTTGAACGTATAAAGCCAGATATTCTCCAGATCGTCTTCCGCGAGCGGTCTTAACCTGTATTCGCGGGCGCTACTCGGCATGCTTGGTCCGCATTTTCTCCAAGAATGCATCGCCGTCAAAGGATCGGGGTTCGCCGGATTGCTCGCCGGCGATCAGTGTTTCTTGCAGCGCCCTGACCTTTATCTCGTGTTCTTCAAGCAGGCGTAGACCCGCGCGAACCACATCGCTGGCCGATCCATAGCGCCCGGCCTTGACCTGCGCATCGATGAATCCGGCAAAATGATCTCCCAAGGAAATCGATGTGTTTCGGGGCATAATAGACTCTCCTTCTAACACCACTATATACCAAATATTGGTACAAACGCAAATACTGCTACCGCTCACGCTCCGGTCCATTATCGTGGTCTGTGTTTATCTGTCCGTTACGCAGCGCCTGTAGACGATCCTCATGCGATGGCTGGAAAGATACAGGATTCGGTAGAGCGTTTTCCCGGAATTCTTCGGTCAAGCGATCCGCTGCCTGAGGTGGCTGCTCGATTGGTTGCTGGGTTGGCTTCGGAACTGCTGGTTGCTCTTTCGGCGCTTCCTGGATGTTGGGCTCCGGCGCGTGTGGCGCGCGTGGCGGTTCCGGTGTGCGGACGGCTTCCTTGTACGCTTCTCGGTAAGGTTTGCGGTCCTGGCACAGTTCCCGCAATAGCGCTGCTTGCTGCGACCGGCTGGCCTCAAGCTGCGATTGAAGCGAGCGGCGTTCCAGTAGTTGCGCCTGCACCATCACATCCCGCTGTTCCCGGTCACGCCGCAGTGCCTCTAATGCCTCCTGGACGTTCTGCTGCTGGATACGGACATGCGTACCTGTGAAGCGGTCCCAGAGTCCGCGCAAACCCGTGTTGAGCCGCTCCGATCGTTCCCGGTTTTCTTGTTCCCAGCGCTGTTGTTGTCCAAGATCCAGGCGCTCTCGCTCCTGGCGATGCGCAGCGGTCATCTCTTAGCGTTTGGCTTCGAACTTTCTCCTCCCGGGCGTGCCACTTCCAGGCCCTTCCGTTCCCCGCATGTCCGCAAAACTCTAGAGTGCGGCTCCCGGCACAGGCGGTTACGCACTGATGAACCGTGGGGCGAGGCCCTGTTCTAGTGCAGGAATGAGGCTTCCACGTCTTCGACGCTGTCGCCCCGGATGAAAAGGCGCGCCCAGACTTCCATCCCGGAGAGGAAATGCGCGTCCACCGTTCCGGTGCAGGAGTCGGCCAGTTGAGCGAACGTTTCCTCCGTCATGTCGAACAGTTCCGGCACAACCGCATCGCCGCGCAGCCCCATCGGCACCGACGGCAGATAATCCATAATCGGCAGATCGAACCCGGCTTTCGGCCGGTAGATGGCGCTTGGGGGCACCAATTTGGCCGCCACCCGCTTCAGCAGCCATTTCGGTTCCGGCCGCAGGCCCAGGAAACCCCTGCCGCGGATCTTGTGCCTGGCAGGCAGGTTCAGGATGAAGTCGATATATTCCTGATCCACGAAAGGCAGCAGCGCATGGAGCCCCGCCACTTTCGCCGCCGTGTCCACCCGATAGAGGATATGCCGGCTGCCAAACTGCTGGAGATGAATGAGCTGAGCCGCCAACACCCGTTCCAATGGGTCTGTAATATGATCGAAGACCGCTTCAACCTCGGTAATATGGTGCTGTTCCTGAATCATGCCACCGAAGAGCTTTTGATCCAAACCGCCGACCCGCTGGGTTCCCGTCAAGATCAAACCCAAAGACCAGGAAAACCGTGTCAGGCGGGAGATGAATCGATCATACAGCCCCAATCCGATGCGCAGATTGGTCTTGAAGTGAAACTTGCGCAATAAAAAGGGTGTGACCCCGCTGGAATAGAAGGGACTGTCCGCCAACTCACCATCCAGCATGACGTCCGCGCCCTCGAAAAAGCCCAGGGCGCTGGCGGCGTACAAACCCACAGTATTGGGAATAAATACGGGAAAGGCGTGTTCATGAACAGTCCGAACGAAATGTTCCCGAAAGGCGCTTGCGGTGAGATCAAGGTTGCGCAGGTCGATATCCAGGTGCCGGGCGACCGCCTGCGCGTGACTTAGTTCATCCGACGCGCCGGGGAGTCTGACATGAACGCCGAAAACCGTCGTATGGCGGTTGGCAAGAGCGGCGAGCGTACTGCTGTCCACACCGCCGCTGAGGAACAGCCCCGCCGTTCCGAAAGGTGCGGTTGCACGTTCCACGGAAGCGTCGAGCCGCCGCTCGAGTTCCGCTTCCAACGCGCTGACGCTCTTTGCGTCGTTGGCGGCATAGAAGGCGGGGTCGATGCGCGATGAAATCCGATGATAGGGAATGACCGTCATCCCGGCGGTATTGAGATCGAAGACAGCGCATTGTCCGCCGGCCAGCAGAGAGACATCCTGAAAACCGGATCTTGGAGGATGCGGATATTGGCGATAGAGCATCTCGCTCAACGCCAGTGTGCGGACGGATAGCGGTCCGGCAATCTCTCTCAAAAGCCCGACATCGGAGGAAAACCAGCAGATCCCCTCGCGCACCAGGATATAGACCGGAATGGTCCCGTACAGATCCGTCCCCAGGAACAGCCTGTCGCCTTCGACCCGTGCGAAGGCGTAACTCCCGAAAGAGAGCTCCCCGCTCGACAGGTCGGCGGCCCCTTCGGCACAACGGTCCGTAACCGCTCGCAAACGGTCCTTATCGTATGGCAAGCCGACATAGATCCCGCTGTCCGGATCGCCGTCGGCGAGAAATCCATCGCTCAACGCGCCGCATCGCCCACCCGCGAACGACGCGGGCATGTCCAACCCCCTGGCGGCGGCAAATGCCGTCAGTTTCTCGCTGGCAACCTGAACAGCGGCCTGCATGCCGCAGGCAAATCCCAATAAAGGCCGTCTCATCGGGCTTGTCGCCTTCCCAAAGCGGTTCTTGTCAACTTAGGCACGAAACACTGGTTCAGCCGGGATCATTAGAAAAGCAAAAACTGCGCACCGCACAGAAGCAGAAGCCAGTGTTTCGCAGACAGCTTCGGGGAGACGGTCGGTAGAGCGTGTCACCTTTACTTGGAATCACCTTCGATCGCTTTGCCGTTCATCCGGGCAGGAGCCGGTCTGCAGGCGATGCAGCGCACCGGCAAGGGCCGGCGACACCCTCCGGCTGACCGGCAAAGCGACCGAAGGCGGGCACGGGCACTACACACTCTTTCACAAGCCCGTGCCCGCCGCTTGTGGTAATCTGGGGAGACCTCACATGCTGGTGCAACACTGCAACATCGGCGGACCGCCGTCCCGGGGAAGGGACCGCCGCCGCCGAAACCAAAGGGGATTTTTCTCATGAAAGCACTGTTTGCTGCGTCTTTCGCCCTTATGCTCGCCCTTTCCGGCACGCTGTTCGCGGGCGCCGCCAACGCCGGCGATACGATCGCTGCGGGATCCTTTGTCGGAAAAAGCAATCATATCACCACCGGCGAGGTCACCATCAAACGCGAGGGCGGCAAGATTCTGATCGTTCTCGAAGACAACTTCACCTTCGACGGCGCGCCCGATCCGAAACTCGGCTTCGGTAACAGCGGCAAGTACGACCTGCAGACGACCTTCGTGCCACTGGCCAAGAATGCCGGCAAGCAGGTCTATGAACTGCCGGCGGGGATTGATCCCGCCAACTACAACGAATTCTATGTCTGGTGCGAGAAGTTCAGCGTTCCGCTGGGTGTCGCCGCACTGAACTAAGTTCGGGACCGAACGTACTGGAAATAGGGCGGCGGCCGGATCGGCCCCGCCCTTTTTCTTTATTGACCCGGCGTATCCTCGATCAGGCCGAGCCGCCGGTCCGCACGTTGCGCGTCGAGATCCCGCCCGGCGGGCGCGCCGTAACCGCCGCCGCCTGGCATCAGCATGATCAGGCGGTCCCCCGCTGGCACAGTCTGTTTACCCTTGCCCTGTAAAACACCGCCGGACGCCAACCCCAGATAACCCGCCGCGCCGGGCTCTCCACCGGCCCGGCCGCGCGCCGGATGACCGATCCGGTCGAACAGCGCGAAGACGGCGAAGGGCGCGCCGTCCGCGTGTTCGATCTCCATCACCTGGCCCAAGCCGCCGCGGAAACGCCCCTCCCCGCCGGAGCCGGGGCGGTATTCCTTACGGCGGAACAGAACCGGCGCGATGGTCTCGGTGATCTCCACCGGGGTGCAACGCACGCCGGACGGAAAGGCGGTCGCCGACAACCCATCCTGCTTCGGCCGGGCGCCTGTGCCGCCGGCATGAAAGACGGTGACGGCGAAGGGTTCGGACGCGCCATAGTCCGCATCCCCGACAATCCCGTGCCCGCCCGACAGCATCGGATTCCAAAGGCTGGAACTGCCCTCCGCCGGGGCGCAGCCCGGCTTCGCCTGATCCAGGCAACCCAGCACCACGTCCGGCAACATCTGGCCGGTGACATGGCGGATGTTCACGGCGGCGGGCCGCGGTGCGTTCAGAATACACCCTTCCGGCGCGGAAACCGCGATGACGCCGAGCGATCCCGCGTTGTTCGGCACGCCGGGCCCGACCACGCAGCGCACCCCGAAGGAGGCGTAAGCCTGGCTATAGGTCAACGGCACATTGATGCCATAGGCGGACATTGGCGAGGTGCCGGCGAAATCGACGGTTATCCCCCTGTCGCCCACGGTCAGCCGCGCCTTGAGCGTCAGCGGGTAATCGTACCCGTCGATCTGCATGGCGTATTCGTAGCTGCCTTGCGGCAGCTCGCCGATGGCGCGCATCATCGCCGCATAAGAGGTCTCGATGATATGGTCCGCAATCTCGGACAGCCCGGTCAACGCGAACTCGCCCATCATCTCTTTCAGCCGCCTGGCCCCAATCTCGTTGCAGGTTGTCAGGGAATAGAGGTCGCCGACCACCTGGACCGGCTCGCGCACATTGGCTTTCACAATCTCCAGAACCGCCTCGCAGGGCTCTCCCCGGTCGAACAGCTTCATGATCGGAATGCACAGGCCTTCCTCGAAAACCTGCCCGGCATCCGGCCCGAACCCGCGCCCGCCGATATCCACCACATGGACGGTGGAGGCGAACAGGGCGACCGGCGCGCCTTCCAGAAAAACCGGCGTCACCACCGTGAAGTCGAACAGATGTCCCGTGCCCAGCCAGGGATCGTTGGTCAGGTAGACATCGCCGTCCGCCATGGTCTCAATCGGAAACTTCTCCAGGAAGAACCCGACCGACGCGGCCATGGCGTTGACATGGCCCGGTGTTCCGGTCACCGCCTGCGCCAGCATGCGGCCTTGCGTATCGAAAATCCCGGCGGAGAGATCGCCCGCCTCCCGGACAGAAGTGGAGAAGGCCGTGCGGATAAGCGCCTGGGCCTGTTCCTCTACCACCGCCAGCATGCGGTCCCAGAGAACCTGCTTGCCGAGGTCGCCGGAAAGAGCGGACCTGCCCGTATTCACGTCCGTGCGCGTCAGGACAAGATCGCCGGCGCCGGTGACACGGGCGGTGAATCCGCTGGGAACCACGGTCGTGGTCTGCGCTTCCGGCACCAGGGCCGGCCCGGTCAGTTCCGCGCCGCCGGCCAGCGACACCCGCTGAAAGACCGACGCCGCGGCCGCCTGCGCACCTCGCGCCGGTTGCAGCAACAGCCGTTCGCCGGACGGGTCCGGCCGGTACACATCTACAGAGGATACGGCCATAGGAAGCGCGGCGCGCGGCGGCGCGGACAGAGTATAGGTCCAGGTCAGAATCTCTATCTCCAAGCCGGGCACGGTGCGACCGTATTGCTCGCGGTAAGCAGAATTGTATGCATCTGCAAGCAAATTGATATCTTTTGGCGTCAGCGGGCGGTAGGGCAAGGAAACTTTAATCTCGTGCCCTTGCCCGACATACCGCATGAACGCAAACCGCTGTCCCGACAGGGTGGCGTTGGGCGCGGCCAGACGCACCACCGCTTCGGCCTCCCGGTGCATTTCATCGAAAATCGTATTGGCCGCATCGGCGTCGGCGTCCCGCAGACGCATATACCGGCTGCGCACCACTTCATAGGCAACGGGGGCAAGCAGGAAGCCGAACGCGGAGCCGACGCCGGCATTCCCCGGGACGATCACGGTGTCGATGTTCAGCTTCTCCGCCACGCGCGCCGCATGCAGAGGCGCCGCCCCGCCGAAGGCGATCATCGTTCTGTCGGCGATGTCCTTGCCGCGTTCCACCGCGTGAACGCGCGCGGCGGACGCCATATTCTCATCCACGATCTCGATCACGCCCAGCGCCGCCGCATCCGCGTCCATGCCAAGCGGCGCACCGATCTGATCGGTCAAAGCGTCGGCGGATTCTTTTTCATGCAACCGCATAGACCCACCGGCGAAATCCGCCGCATCGATCCGACCGAGCCGCAGATTGGCGTCGGTCACCGTCGTCGCCTCACCACCCTTGCCATAGCAGACCGGACCCGGCTCGGCCCCGGCGCTGCGCGGCCCGACCTGAATCCGCTTCAATTCGTCAACCGTGGCAATGGAGCCGCCGCCAGCCCCGATCTCGACCATCTCAACGACGGGAATCTTAACCGGCAGCCCGCTTCCCTTCATGAAGCGATGCGCGCGATCCACTTCGAAACTTCTGGAGAGCAGCGGTTCGCCATCGTCGATCAGGCAGATCTTCGCGGTGGTTCCGCCCATGTCGAAGGAAACGACCCTGTCCTCCCCAAAGCTTTTGGCGATGTTGGCCGCCAGGATCGCACCGCCCGCCGGGCCGGATTCGACCAGCCGGATCGGGAATTCCGCCGCCGTCCGGCCTTTCACCAGACTGCCGCCGCTGGTCATCATCAGGAAGGGGCAGTCAAAGCCCCGGTCCGCCAGCCGCCCGGCCAGATCCTCCAGATAGCGCGCCATCAACGGTTTGACATAGGCGTTCGCCACCGTCGTCGACTGCCGCTCGAATTCCCGCACTTCCGGGCACACCGCCGAAGCCAGAGACACCGGCACGGACGGAAGGGCCTTCTGCACGATCTCCGCAACCTGCTCCTCATGCGCCGGATTGGCGTAGGCGTGCAGCAGGCCGACGGCGACGCTTTCGACCTCTTCCTCCTTCAGCAGCTGCAGCCACGCCTCTACCGACGCCCGGTCCAACGGCTGCAGAATGCGGCCCCGCCAGTCCATGCGCTCCACCACCGGCAGGCGCAGATTGCGCGGTACCAGCGGCACCGGGCGCTCGGCGTAGAGATCGTATTGATCGAAACGGTTCTCATAAGCGATTTCCAGCGAGTCCCGATGCCCCTCGGTCACGAACAAGGCGGTCTTGGCGCCCTTGCGTTCGATCAAGGCGTTGGTCGCCAACGTCGTACCGTGGATGATCAGTTCCACCGCCCCCGGCTGAACTTCCGCCTGTTGCAGCAGCGCCATGGCGCCGGTCATGAAGCCGTCGGCCGGATTCGAGGGGGTGGTGAGAACTTTATGGGACCGGTGTCCGTCAGGTGTTTCCAGCACCAGATCGGTAAACGTGCCTCCGATATCGACCGCCAAACGGACCATGCGCTTTTCCTTCCGCTGTTCGCCGCCCGCCGACCCGCGGACGCGGGGTTTGACAGTACCTGCCCGCATCGCGCGATCAACCAGGTTCGCGCCCGCCGCGTACAAGCGGTTAGAGCGGTTGCATTTCCGACCCCGCCCGGACAAGGTTGGACGGTCTATTCCGGTGGAGGACCCAGCTTTGCTAAGCCCACATCGACGGTTGTACGGCGTTCTTGCCGGTCTGGCCTTGGCGGCGTGCGCGGCCGCGCCGGCGGCGGGGCAGGAAATCGACCTGCAACCCCATCAGGCGCACTACAGGCTTGATTTGACGGAATTGCGGCTGCCGGGAGCGGTCGGCGGAACCACGGGTCAGTTCATCGTCCGGCTACAGAAACGCTGCACCGACTGGGTGCTGCTGACGCAGTTGTCGATGGGTCTGGAGATGGAAAGCGGCGAAATACTGGAAATCGCCTCCACCGGCGCCGCGGAAGAATCCCTGGACGGGCGCACCATGACCTTCGAATCCGAACTGCGGATGAACGATTCCGTCATCGAAGTGCTGCAGGGAACGGCGATGCGGGAGACCGACGGCTCCGGGACCGTCGACCTGACCGTGCCCAGCCCGACCCAAATCGAACTGCCCAAGGGGACGCAATTCCCGGTGGGCGCGTTTCGTTCCACCGTCAAGCGCCTTATGGCCGGGGAAAAGATCGTCGATTACGTGCTGTTCGACGGCTCCACGCCGGAGCCGATCCGCGGGTCCGATGTCGTCCTTGGCGAGGCGCGGGCGCTGGACGCCCCGCCGGAGGGCGACCCCGGCCTGATCGGCGGACAATCCTGGCAGATCGTCACCTCCTTTTTCTCCTTGGAGGCGACCGATACTCAGCCCCTGGTCTCGAACACGGCGGATGTTTATCTGAGCGGCATCACCACCCGCCTGTCATTGGATATCGGCCTCGCCGTGACCGAAGGCACCTTGACCCTGCTTCAGGAACTGCCTCAACCCACCTGCTGACATCCCAGCCATTTTTTCAAAGGTTACCCGATCATGGACTGTTTCGCCGGAAAGCCGACAAAATCCACCGTGACCCTGTTGCCGATGACGGCGGCGGCGTTGGAAGACTGGCTGACGGATGCCGGCGCGTCCCACAAATCCTGGGTGCAGGCGAACCAGTATCAGGCGAAGCCCGGCACGGTCCTGGTCCTGCCGGCCGGCGACGGCCATCCCGCCGAAGCGCTGCTGGGCGTCGAAGAGGGCGGGAAGGATCTGTGGAGTTGGGGCGCCGCCGCCGCAAGGTTGCCGCGCGGGCGTTATCAGCTTCCGAAAGCAATGCCCGCCGATGCCGCCAATGCGGCCGGGCTGGGCTGGGCGCTGGGGTCCTATCGGTTCGAGCGCTATGCCCGGAAGAACGGACCCGCGTCGAAACTGGTCCTGCCCGCCGCCGCGGACAAGGGCTGGATCGGGGAACAGGCCGCCGCGCTGTATCTGGTGCGCGATCTGATCAACACGCCGGCCAGCGACATGGGACCCGGTGAGTTGGCGTCCGAAGCGCGCAGTCTGGCCCGGAAGTTCAAAGCGAAGGTCAAAGTGATCGTCGGCGACGACCTGCTTCAGCAGGATTTCCCGATGGTGCATGCGGTGGGCCGGGCCTCGTCCCGCGCGCCCCGGCTGATCGACATGAGTTGGGGCAAGGCGAAGGACCCGAAACTGACCCTGGTCGGCAAGGGCGTCTGTTTCGATTCCGGTGGGCTGGATCTCAAACCCTCCGGCGGCATGCTGATGATGAAGAAGGACATGGGGGGCGCAGCCCATGTTCTGGGCTTGGCCCATATGATCATGGCCGCAAAGCTGCCGGTGCGCCTGCGGGTTCTGGTTCCGGCGGTCGAAAACAGCGTCTCGGGCGACGCTTTCCGGCCGCTCGACGTGTTGTCGACGCGCAAGGGCATTACCGTGGAAGTCGGCAACACCGACGCGGAAGGACGCCTGATCCTGGCCGACGCGCTGACGGCGGCGCTGGAGGAAAGGCCGGACTTGCTGATCGATTTCGCAACCTTGACCGGCGCGGCGCGGGTCGCCGTCGGGACGGAGATCGCCGCCTTCTTCACCCCGGACGACGCCCTGGCGGGTGAATTATCCGCCGCGGCGGTGCAAGCCGACGACCCGGTCTGGCGGCTGCCGCTGCACGGCCCCTACCGGCGGCTTCTGGAAAGCAAGGTCGCGGATATCAGCAGCACCGGCAGCGGGGGTTTCGCGGGCGCGATCACCGCCGCCCTGTTCCTGAAGGAATTCACCGAGACCGATACACCCTGGATTCACTTCGATATCATGGCCTGGAATTCCAGCGCCCGCCCAGGACGGCCCGAAGGCGGCGAGGCGATGGGCGTACGCGCCCTGTTCGAGGTGATCCGCAACCGTTTCGGCGGAACCGCCTAACCCTCATTCACCCGGTTGTGTTCCAAGGCGATTCGTCCGATATTCGGAACGGGTACGAAACAATTTTGCGTCGCACGGACAATTTCGGCGCAAGGCAAACAAACCGCGCCGAGACATCATGGATCTATCCGCGAACCAGGCATTGGAGATTTGGCGTGGCGCCATCGTCGAGAGCGTGCGGCGCGATTCGCCCGACCTGTCGGCGCGTCAGATGGCGGTTCTGATCACTGTTTATCTGAAGCCCGCACCGCACACGGTGCGCGGCCTGGCCGAGGAACTGAACGTCTCCAAACCCGCCGTTACCCGCGCCCTGGACAGGCTGTCGGATCTGGGCCTGATCCGCCGCAAGCCGGACGACAACGACCGCCGCTCCGTCCTGATTCAGCGGACCGTCAAAGGGTCGGTCTTTCTGACGGAATTCTCCGAATTGATCACGGAAGCGGGCCGCGCCGTTTAAAACGATTTGCGCTACGGGATTTCCGCATGCCACGGGGCAATCGGGTAGAACAGCATCTGCCCGTTTTTTCCAAGCGCGGGAAACAGGCCCCGTACGATCCGAATATGCTCCCGGCCCGGGACAGCACTGTGAGAGAAGAAGAATGACGGCGACCCCGTCTTCAGGCATTCCGTCATTTCGTAAAGCCTGTCCTCTATCGCCGGTGCGGTCATGTATTCGCGAAGATACTTGCCGGTATAATCCCGATTGAACAGGCGCACGACAGCAGTCCCCATCAGGCGGCAATAGAATTCATCGGGCGGAGAAAATTCAAACAACTGCAGCCAGGGCAACAGTTTCGGCTGCTCCGTCGGGTCGAAGGCGCTGCGCAGGAGCACACCGTTCTCGTCGCGATGCGCGAGATACAGGTCGCCGAACCTGCGCACCGGGTTGTTCGGCGGCAGTTCTTCCAGAGCCAATCTGGTACTTGTGGAGGTGGTGAAACCGATTTCTTCCGCGACCATTTCGCCAATAAGTATAGTGCAATACTTTGCTTAGCAACAGGGGCGGCGGGTTACCGGCACTTCACCCCAACAAAGGGGCCGAAGCCTGCCAGTCAGGTGGCCACAACGCCACTCTCCACAGCTTCCATGCGGAAGGCCGCGGCCATCAGGGCCTTGGTGTAGTCGTCTTTGGGACTGTCGAAAACGTCGTCGGCCAACCCGTGCTCGATCACCTTGCCGTTGCGCATGACCAGCACCGTATCGGACATCGCGCGGACGACTTTCAGATCGTGGCTGATGAACATATAGGCCAACCGGTGCTTTTCCTGCAGATCCTTCAGCAGGTCGACGATCTGCGCCTGCACCGACATATCCAGCGCCGAGGTCGGTTCGTCGAGAACGATGAAACGGGGTTTCAGAACAAGTGCGCGGGCGATGGCGATGCGCTGGCGCTGACCGCCGGAAAATTCGTGCGGATATCGGTGCCGGGCGTCGGGGTCCAGATTGACTTCTTTCAACGCCTCAACCACCAGCGCTTCCCGTTCCGCACCGTTACTGCCCAGACCGTGCACCTTCAAACCCTCGCCGACGATCTCCCCCACCGACATGCGGGGGCTGAGACTGCCATAAGGGTCCTGGAAGACGACCTGCATTTCGCGCCGCATCGGGCGCAGGTCCTTGTTCGACAACTCCCGCAGGTTCCGTCCGTCGAACCGGATCGCCCCTTCGGACTGCTGCAACCGCAGCAGCGCCATGCCCAGCGTTGTCTTGCCCGAACCGGACTCGCCCACCACGCCAAGCGTTTGTCCTTCGCGGACCGTTACGTCGATGCCGTCCACCGCCTTGATATGATCGACGGTGCGGCGGAATACGCCCGCCTTGATCGGAAACCACACCTTGACGTCGTCGCCCGCCATGACGACGGGCGCGCTGTCGGGCACCGGTTGTTTCCGGCCCTTGGGCTGTGCCGCCAGCAGGCGCTGGGTATAGGCGTGCCGCGGATTTTCGAAAACGTCCGCGACCCCGCCTTCTTCCACGATTGTCCCGTTCTGCATCACGCAAACCCGGTCAGCGGTGCGCCGGACAATCCCCAAATCATGGGTAATGAACAGCATCGCCATCCCAAAACGCGCTTGCAAATCTTTCAATAATTTCAGGATTTGCGCCTGGATGGTCACATCCAGCGCCGTGGTCGGTTCGTCGGCGATCAGCATGTCCGGTTCGTTGGCGAGCGCCATGGCGATCATCACGCGCTGGCGTTGCCCGCCCGACAGTTCGTGCGGGAAAGAGCCAAGGCGTTTTTCCGGCTCCCGGATACCGACCATGTCCAGCAGTTCCAGAACCCGGGGCCGGGCGGAGGCGGCGGTCATCCCCTTGTGGATGACCAGCGTCTCGCGGACCTGCTTCTCCACCGTGTGCAACGGGTTCAGAGAGGTCATCGGCTCCTGAAAGATCATCGCGATCTTGTTGCCGCGCACATCCTGCATCTGCCTTTCGGGCGCACCCATCAGTTCCTGCCCGTCGAACCGGATCGAACCTGACGGGTGATAAGCCGCCGGGTACGGCAGAAGCTGCAGAACGGAGAGCGCGGTCACCGACTTGCCGGAACCGGATTCGCCGACCAGCGCCACCGTCTCCCCCTTGCTCACATCCACGGAAACCCGCTTGACGGCCTCTACATCGCCGCCCGCGCCGCGAAAATTCACGGAGAGATCTGTCAGTTGCAACAGCGGGTCAGTCATGCCCGGCTACGCCCTTTCCTGTGCTTGCCCATCGTCCACTATCCCTGAACCTTGCGCGGGTCGAAGGCGTCGCGCACAGCCTCGCCAATAAAGACCAGCAGGGTCAACATCACGCCGACTGTAAAGAAGGCCGTCAGGCCCAGCCAGGGCGCTTGCAGGTTTTCCTTGCCCTGCTTGATCAACTCGCCCAGCGACGGCGATCCCGGCGGCAGGCCGAATCCCAGAAAGTCCAGCGAAGCCAGGGAGACGACCGCACCGCTCAGCACGAAAGGCATGAAGGTCAGGGTGGCGACCATGGCGTTGGGCAGAATATGGCGCACCATGATCACGTTGTCGCTGACGCCCAGCGCCTTCGACGCCTTGACGAAATCCAGGTTTCTGGCGCGCAGCGTCTCCGCCCGCACGGGTCCGACGAACCCCGTCCAGCCGAAGGCCACCATGATGCCCAGCAGCCACCAGAAATTCGGCTGTACGATACTGGCCAGTATGATCAGCAGATAGAGCGTCGGCAGGCTGACCCACACCTCGATAAAGCGTTGACCGATCAGGTCGGTCATACCGCCGAAATAGCCCTGCCCCAGCCCGATGGTGACACCGATCAATCCTGTCAGACCGACCAGCGCCAGGCCGAAAAGCACCGATATCCGAAACCCGTAGATCATCCGGGCGACCACATCGCGCGCCTGATCGTCGGTACCCAGCCAGTGTTTGGCGTCCGGCGCGGTGGGTGCGGGGGCGTCGAGGTCCAGGACCTGACTGTTGTAACTATGTTCGACCAGGGGCCACAGCATCCATCCCTTTTCACCTATCAGGGACTGCACCTCCGGGTCTTTGTATTCGGCCTCGGTCTCGAAAAACCCGCCATATTCCGTTTCCGGGACCGCTTCGATCACCGGCATGAAAAAGCGCCCGTCGAAGTAGACCAGGACCGGCTTGTCGTTGGCGATGAACTCAGCGAACAGCGACAGAACGAAGAGCCCCAGGAAAATCCACAGGGACCACCAGCCGCGCCGGTTCTTCCGAAAGGTGGCGAACCGCCGCCGGGTTACCGGTGTGACCTTCATTCCCAGGATACGATGCGCACGGCCCTCCATCGCCTAACCCTCGCGCGCTTCGAAATCGATCCTGGGATCGACAAGGGTGTAAGTGATGTCGCTGATCAGGTTCAGCAGAAGACCGATCAGAGTGAAGAAATAGAGCGACGCGAACATCACCGGATAGTCCCGGTCGATGGCCGCCTTGAAGCCCAGAAGACCCAACCCGTCCAGAGAGAAAATCACCTCGATCAGCAGGGATCCGGTGAACAGAATACCGATGAAAGCGCCCGGAAACCCCGCGATAACGATCAGCATCGCATTGCGGAAAACATGTCCGTACAGGACGGCCCGGCGCTCCAGCCCCTTGGCGCGGGCCGTGATGACATACTGTTTGCCGATTTCTTCCAGAAAACTGTTCTTGGTCAGCATGGTCAGGCCCGCGAAAGCGCCGATCACCATGGAGAAGACCGGCAGCACCATGTGCCACAGATAGTCCAGGATCTTGTCCACGGTGGAAAGTTCGTCCCAGTTTTCCGATACCAGACCGCGTAAGGGGAACCAGTCGAAGTATCGCCCGCCCGCGAAAACCACGATCAGCAGGACGGCGAACAGGAAGGACGGGATGGCGTAACCGACGATGATCGCGCTGCTGGTCCAG
The DNA here is from genome assembly GCA_028282025.1 of Hwanghaeella sp. Lineage (GTDB taxonomy): Bacteria > Pseudomonadota > Alphaproteobacteria > UBA8366 > Aestuariispiraceae > Hwanghaeella. Next base: position 49,338 of record JANQIT010000322.1, read on the forward strand.
AGGTCGAACCGGCTGCCGTCCCGAACCGCCTTGGCGACGCCCAGTGGGATGCAGATCATATAGGTGATCAAGGTGGTCCACAGACCCAGCGAGATGGAAACCGGCAGCTTGTCCAGCACCAGGTCGACGACGCGGCGGTCCTGGAAATAGCTCTCGCCGAAATCGAACATCAGATAGTTGCCCATCATCAGCAGAAAGCGTTCGTGCAACGGCTTATCGAATCCGAACTGGCGCTCCAACTCGGCCAGGAATTCCGGGTCCAGACCCCGTGCGGCGCGGGTCGGCAAATCGCCGTTCTGAACGTTGGACGCATCCGCCCCGGCGGCGAAATCCCCCTCTCCCCCGGTCACGCGGGAAAGCGCGCCCGCGGCGGTGCCTTCCAATTCGGCCAGCACCCGGTCGATCGGGCCGCCGGGCGCGGCCTGAATGATCAGGAAACTTAGCAGCATCACGCCGACAAGCGTCGGCACGATGAGCAAGAGACGCCGAATGATATAGGCAAACACCGGGCGGGACCGTCCTGAGCGGGCTGAGGTTCAATCGAATGGAGGAACTAGACTCTAGTTCTTCTGCCCCCGTTTCAACACCGCGTCCCTTTCCGGGTCAATCCACCATACGGAGGTGGTGACGCCCAACTTCGGTATGAGGTCCGGTTTGCCAAAGCGGTTCCAATAGACAAGCCAGTCGGTTTTACCGTGGAACATCGGGATCATATAGTGGTTCCACAACAGCACGCGGTCCAGCGCGCGGGTCCGATAGACCAGGATTTCCCGATCCGGGGAGGCAATCAGGGATTCGATCAGGATATCGATTGCCGGGTCCTTGACGCCGATGATGTTGCGGCTGCCTTCCCGGTCCGCCGCAGCCGAGCCCCAATAGTCGCGCTGTTCGTTGCCGGGAGAGACCGACTGACCAAAGACCGCAACCACCATGTCAAAATCGAATGTGTCCAACTGTCGGCGGTACTGCGCGTCATCGACAACCCGGATTGTTGCGATAACGCCCAATCTCTTAAGGCCCCGCACCAGGGCCTGGGTATGCGGTTCCAGAGTGCCGGTGCGCAACAGGATCTCGAACTCGAAACGCTCGCCGGTTTCGGTATGCGTCAGCACCTTGTCCTGGATTTTCCAACCCGCCTCCGTCAGCAATTTAACCGCCTTACGCAGGTTGGAACGATTGTTGCCGCTGCCATCGGTCGATGGCGGCGCGTAAGTTTCGGTAAACACACGGGGCGGCAACTGATCGCGCAAAGGCTCCAGGACTTCCAGTTCAGCCGGCGAGGGCATCCCAAGCGAGGACAGTTCGTGATTGTCGAAGTAGCTATCCGTCCGCGTATAGGCGTTGTACATGATCGTCTTGTTAACCCATTCGAAATCCCAGGCGTAGGTTAGCGCCTCGCGGACGCGGACATCCTGGAACAGCGGCTTGCGCAGGTTGAAGGCGAAACCCTGCATCCGGGAAACGCGTTCGTGGCCGAATTCCTGGCGGATCATGTCGCCGGAGTCGATTGCGGGAATGTCGAACGCCGTCGCCCATTCCTTCGAGCTGTTCTCGACCCAAATATCGATAGCTCCCGCCTTGAACCCTTCGCGCGAAATGGTTCGGTCGCGGTAGTAATCGATGCGGATGGCGTCGAAATTGTTGAAACCCTTCACCACCGGAATATCTTCGGCCCAATAGTCCCGGACCCGCTCGAAAGTGATGGATTTGCCCGGGTCGACCTTGGAAATCTTGTAGGGGCCGGAGCCCAGCGGTGGTTCCAGTGTGGTCTCGTCGAAGGCGCGGCCGTCCCAATAGTGCTTCGGCAAGACCGTCAGTTCGCTCAGGATCAGCGGCATTTCCTTGTTTTCGCCCGGATGCAGGACGAAACGGACGGTGCGTTCATCCGGCGTCAGAACCTCGGCGACCGCTGCATAGTAAAAGCGGTAGAAGGGACTGCCCTTTTCACGCAGGGTCTGGAATGTCCAGGCGACATCCTCCGACGTGATCGGATGACCGTCATGGAAGCGCGCTTCCGGCCGGATCTTGTATTCTATCCAGGTTCCGTCGTCGGGCACCTCGATGGACTCCGCGATCAACCCATAGACGGCGCTGTCCTCGTCGGACACCTGGCGCATCAGGCTGTCGTAAATATTACCCAACCCGGATGCCGGGTTGCCCTTGGTGATGAACGGGTTCAGGGAATCGAAGGTGCCCGCGCCTTCCTGTACGATCCGCCCACCCTTGGGGGCGTCCGGGTTGGCGTAATCGACATGGTCGAAATCGGCCGGGTATTTCAGGGCGTGATTCAGGGCGAACCCGTGGGCCGGCCCCCCGGTTCCCGCCGCCCAGGCCGGGCCGGTCCAGACCATACCCACCACCGCCAGCACCCCGGCAAACCCAACCGAACGCGCCGTGAAGAATGACTGTACTGCCCCGGTTTTCATCCGCATCTCATCCCCTGCTGCCAATCTGTCGCCGCCACTGTCCGGCGCACGCCGCCGGCGATAGTTTTATAATTTCTAAAAGAAGGTCAGCCGCCGCGACATTCAACCCCTGCCTTGGAAATGCCGCATTTACTGACGCGATTTTGACGAAAGGGCCGACCCACCCCTATTGTCCATCGGTCGGGCAGGTGAGGAATGGATGGAATGGCGCAGCGGACCGGCTGGATCGCGCACTACCTGTATCAGGGAGCAGACGGCGAAATTCGCAGCATGACCACGCGCTTGCTGGCGGCAAGCCGCCGGGAAGCCGTGGACAGGGCCGCTGAGGCGGCGCCCGCGAAGGATTTCGTGGTGCAGATTCACGCCGAAAGCGACGAGCAGTTCCTCGGCACGGTCCGCGGCGCCATCGCGCAGACCCTCGATGTGAAACCGTTCGACCCGGCGGATTACGACGAGGACGCCTGAAGCAGCGCCCGCACCGCTTCGGCCGCCTTCTCCGTTTCGCGCAACCGCACCGTCCGCCGCGCCGGATCGAAGCTTCCGTCGAACGGCAGCGTTGCGCCGGCCTCATCCATCGCGTCCTGAAAACGCAGGAACTTGGCCGCCGCGCGTCCCTTTCCCGGCTTGATTTCCAACGGAGCGACATAGACCGGCTTCCCACTGCTGCAGGCTTCCGAGATCATGTTGACGGAATCGCCGGTCACGACGATGGCGTCGGCCAGCGCCAACATGGCGAAATAGGGGTTTTCACCCTCTCCATCCCAGAAATCGATGGCAGGTCCGGTCAGGGCCGCGCGCAGAGTCTTTTCGTTTCCCGCGCCGGTCCGCCGAGATGCGGTGATCGCCAATCCCGCGCCCTGCTCCCGGACAAGGCGCAGCAAATCCCCACACAGCCGCCGGGTCCTGTCCGGGGTCATGGCGAACGCCCTGTTCTCGCCGCCGATCAGAACCGCGATCAGCGGGCGCGGCAGATGGTCGAAGCGACCGGCGAAGGTTGACCGCGCCTCATCAAGCTTGGCCTCGTTCACCCGGTGGACCGCCCCCAGGGTGGTCACCACGTTCGGGCCTGTCAGCCGGTCATGCGCCGGCGCGGCGATCAGATCGAAGCGTCCCGTGGGGACGCGGGGATGCTGCACGTGCACCGCGGCGGTAAGGCCGCCCGCTGCGCGTTTCACGGCGAGCGCGGGTCCCACGGCCCGGCCCCCGCAGGAAATCGTCAGCCGTGGCCAGGGCGGCTGCAACGGGTCGCTCCGCCCTGCATCCAATCCGAACAGGCCGGGCGGCCAATAGGCAGCCGGCAGCCGGTTCCAAGGGAATCGGCACAGCACGGTCTTTTCGACGAATGGCACCCCGGCCGCTTCGGCAAGACCGATTGCCTGGGCCCGGTTTCCCGCCTTGCCGTCGGTGATCAGCCAACAGTCCTCAAAGGTTTCGCCACCTGTTTCAGACACGTTTTAGGGCCTCAAGTTCTGATAATAATCTTGCGCCAATCGGGGTAATTGTATTACGACCTTGCCGGCGAAAAAGCCCCCTGCGCGACGCTCCGTTTCGGGCGCGGGGCCGGGAAATTGCGCCTTTGGATGGCCAAGCGCCACTCACGATATTCACAAGGGGACTGACGTGCGACGGGAAAAACTCGACCAAATCGACCGCCGTATTCTGAACGATTTGCAGTCCGACGGACGCATGACCAACGTGGAACTGGCGAAACGCGCGGGTATCTCCGCGCCGCCGTGTCTGCGCCGGGTGCGGGCGCTTGAGGAATCCGGATTCATTCGGGGCTATCATGCGGATATCGACCCGGCCTTGATGGGGTTCGGCGTGACCGTTTTCGCCTTTGTCGGGCTTACCAGTCAGGCCGAGACAGATCTATCGAAATTTGAAGAATGCGTCGCCGGTTGGCCGTTGGTGCGCGAATGTTTCATGCTGCAGGGAGAGACCGACTTCCTGCTGAAGGTCGTCGCCGTCGATCTGGAAAGCTATAATCATTTCCTGACGCACGAACTGACCGCCGCCCCCAACGTGGCGCATGTGCGGTCCGCCATCACCATCCGCCATTCGAAACAGGCCTTCGGGGTGCCCATCGATACATCCGTGGAGGATGCCGAGGTCGAGCAGCCCTGACGCGGCCCGGCGGATCCGGGTCATTCCCCCCGGTCGATTCTCTTCGTCATGTCCGCCACGTCGTCCACTGCCGCATCGTGACCGCCCCGGTTCGAGCGCACGACCAGCCACATCAGTCCGACATTCAGACCGACCACCCCGGCGGTGCCGAGAATGAAGGCGATCCATCCGTGCAGGGAGAACCCCGCCCCAGTCAGATCGTTGAGCCAGGCTACGGCGTCATCGAAATAGATCATGGCCACCTTTCCGGCGGGCGTTCCGCCCGGGAGGGTTCAAGGCGGACGCCCGCAGCGCCCGCCCTACTTGAATTCGACCGTGACGACTTCGTAATCCTTGGTGCCGCCCGGCGTATGCACCTCAATCGTGTCGCCGACGGATTTACCGATCAGCGCGCGCGCCATGGGCGAGGTGATGGCAAGCTTGCCCGCCGCGATATCCGACTCCGATTCGCCGACGATCTGATATTTCTTCTCTTCGTCCGTATCGCAGTCGGCAACCACCACCGTGGCGCCGAACATGATCTGATCGCCCGAAAGCTTGGCCGGATCGATAATCTCGGCGCGGCTGGTTTTGTCTTCCAGCTCGGCGATCCGGCCTTCCACAAAGCTCTGGCGTTCGCGCGCGGCGTGATATTCGGCGTTTTCCGACAGGTCGCCGTGCTCACGCGCCTCGGCGATCGCCTGAATGATCGCGGGCCGCTCCGTCCCTTTGAGCTGTTTCAATTCGGTCTGCAGCGCTTCGTAGCCCTGCAGGGTCATCGGCACTTTTTCCATGTTTCCACCTGTTACGAGAACTTGCGGCGCGTTTTGTTGAGATGCACGCGCCACGAACTCAAAAACAGACAGAGCCGGTCAAGCCGGCCCAATCAACTCTTCCACAATGTCAGGAAGCCGGTACAAAATACGATTGAAGGGGCGCAACTTCAAGCCTGCCCTGCGAAATCGCCTGCATCGCCATGACCGCGGCCCGAATTCCGGCCACCGTCGTATAGTAGGGAACGGATCGGTTCAGCGCCGCTTCGCGCAGCGAGAAGGAATCCTGGATCGCCTTCTTCCCCGCCGTGGTGTTCAGCACCAGCTTGATGCTGCCTTCAACAATCGCATCGACGATGTGCGGCTGGCCTTCGAGAAACTTATTGATCTCGGTAACGTCCAGTCCCTGCTCCCGCAAATAATGCGCGGTGCCGCGCGTCGCGACCAGTTCGAAACCCAGATCCAGCAGACCGCGCGCCGGTTCGACCATGGCTTCCTTGTCGGCGTCCTTAACGGAGATGAAGATCCGTCCGTCGGTCGGCAGGTCCGCGCCACAGCCGATCTGAGCCTTGGCGAAGGCACGGTCGAAACGGGTATCAAGGCCCATCACCTCGCCGGTCGACTTCATTTCCGGCCCCAGCATGACATCCACGCCTGGGAACCGACCGAAGGGGAAGACCGCTTCCTTGACCGCGACGTGCTCGAATTCGGGGCGCCGGCCCAGGTCGAAATCGGACAGCCGCTCGCCGGCCATCAGGCGGGCGGCGATCTTCGCAATCGGAACGCCGGTCGCCTTGGCGACGAACGGCACGGTCCGGCTGGCGCGCGGATTGACTTCCAGAATGAAGACATCCTTGCCTTGCACGGCGAACTGAACGTTCATCAGACCGACGACATTCAGCGCTTTGGCCAGCGCCTCCGTCTGCCGTTCGATTTCCTGCACCGTGTCGGCGGATAACGAGTAGGGCGGCAGGGAACAGGCGCTGTCCCCGGAATGGATTCCCGCCTCTTCGATATGTTCCATGACGCCCGCGACATAGACGTCGACGTCGTCGCACAGGGCGTCCACATCCACCTCGATGGCGTCGCGCAGATAGAAATCCACCAGCACCGGGTTACTGCCGGAAACCTGCACCGCCGTTGCGATGTAGCGCCGCAAATCCGCCTCATCATGCACGATCTCCATGGCCCGGCCGCCCAGTACGTAGGACGGACGCAGAACCACCGGATAGCCGATCTCTCTGGCGATGGAGACCGCCTCTTCCTCCGACGTCGCGGTGCCGTTCGGCGGTTGGCGCAGATCGAGATCCTTCAGCAACGCCTGGAAACGCTGACGATCCTCGGCCAGATCGATTGCATCCGGCGAGGTCCCCAGGATCGGGATATCCGCGCCGTCCAGCGCCGAGGCGAGTTTCAACGGCGTTTGCCCGCCGAACTGGACGATAACGCCCTTCACGCGGCCGTTTTCCTGCTCGGCCCGGACAATCTCCACCACGTCCTCGCCGGTCAGCGGTTCGAAATACAGCCGGTCCGACGTGTCGTAGTCGGTGGAGACGGTTTCCGGGTTGCAGTTCACCATGATGGTTTCGTAACCGGCGTCGGCCAGCGAATAGGACGCATGCACGCAGCAGTAATCGAATTCGATTCCCTGACCGATCCGGTTCGGTCCACCGCCCAGAATCAGCACCTTGTCACGGTCGCTGGGGTCGACCTCCGATTCCGGAATATCGAACCCGTTCCCCTCATAAGCGGAATACATGTAGGGCGTCGGCGACGGAAACTCCGCCGCGCAGGTGTCGATCCGTTTGTAAACCGGCGTGACATCGAGGCCCCGGCGCAACCGCGCGACCGCCGCTTCCTGCTGCCCCGTCAGTTCGGCCAAACGCGCGTCCGAGAAGCCGAGTTTCTTCAGCGTCAGGAACCCCTGGGCGTCCATGGGCAATCCATCGATCCTGATCCGGTTTTCCGCGTCGACGATTTCCTTTATGCGTTCAAGGAACCAGGGATCGATCTTGCAGGCGTGATGGACCGCTTCCACCGACACGCCGTGCCGGAACGCCTGCGCCACCACCAACAGCCGGTCCGGCGCCGGTTTCGCCAGTGCGGCCCGCACGGCGTCGCCGTCCTCGGCATCGTCGATCGTCACTTCGTTCAAGCCGGTCAGGCCGGTTTCCATCGACCGCAGGGCTTTCTGCAAGCTTTCGGCAAAAGTCCGGCCAACCGACATCGCTTCGCCCACCGACTTCATGGATGTGGTCAGCAGCGCGGTGGAGCCGGGGAATTTTTCGAAGGTGAACCGCGGCATTTTGGTGACCACATAGTCGATGGTCGGTTCGAAACTGGCCGGTGTGACGCGGGTGATATCGTTGTCCAACTCGTCCAGGCGGAACCCGACGGCCAGCTTCGCCGCGACCTTTGCAATCGGAAAGCCGGTCGCCTTGGACGCCAACGCGGAGGAGCGCGACACCCTGGGATTCATTTCGATCACCACCAGGCGGCCGTTTTCCGGATTCACCGCGAATTGCACATTGGAGCCGCCGGTATCCACGCCGATCTCCCGCAGGCAGGCGATCGAGGCGTTCCGCATGATCTGATATTCCTTGTCGGTCAGCGTCAGCGCCGGCGCGACGGTGATCGAATCGCCCGTATGGATGCCCATCGGGTCGATATTCTCGATGGAACAGATGATGATGCAGTTGTCCACGTTGTCGCGGACAACCTCCATCTCGAATTCCTTCCAGCCCAGGACCGATTCCTCGACCAGGACCGTGTTGACCGGGGACGCGCGCAGACCGCCGCTGACCAGGGTCGTGAACTCCTCCCGGTTATAGGCGATCCCGCCGCCGGTGCCGCCCAGCGTGAAGGAGGGCCGGATGATCGCCGGCAGGCCGACGGCGTCGAGCGCCTCCACGGCTTCCTCAACCGAGGCGACCATGCGAGACCGCGGACTCTCAAGCCCGATCTTGTCCATGGCCTCGCGGAACCGCTGGCGGTCCTCGGCTTTGTCGATGACATCCGCCTTCGCCCCGATCATCTCCACGCCGAGCCGCGCCAGCGCGCCGGATTGATCCAGCGCCAGGGCCGTGTTGAGCGCGGTCTGTCCGCCCATCGTGGGCAGCACGACCAGCTTTTCTTCCGGGTGCAGCGCGCGTTCCCGCTCCAGGATGGCTTCGACCGTATCCGGTGTGATCGGTTCGACATAGGTCGCATCCGCCGTCTCCGGGTCGGTCATGATGGTCGCCGGGTTGGAATTGACGAGGACGACGCGGTAGCCGCATTCGCGCAAGGCCTTGCACGCCTGGGTCCCGGAATAGTCGAATTCGCAGGCCTGACCGATTACGATCGGGCCGGCCCCTATGATCAGGACGGCGTCTATGTCCTCGCGTTTTGGCATTCTATGGACCCGTGAATCTGTGGCTGCTGTGATGAATCGGCGGCATCCGCCTTTGACCGGCGCTCCGTTTATCGCAAGCCCGCCGAACTTACCAGATGGGAAGTGGCGTCCGCGCGCCGATGCCGGACTTGCGTTCGCCGGGAAAAGATCGTTACTGCACCGTCGGTCGCAGTCCACATAACCGGTTTCAATGGCGTCATCCTTCCCAGCCGATTTCAGCAGCCGCGCGTTCGAATGGTCGGTCGTTTCCGTTCTGGCGGGCTGCCTGGTCAGTGCGATTGTTTCGCCGCAGTTCATCGCCCCGCTTGTGATGGTCTTCGCGCTGGCCGTCGCGGCGGCCGGGTTTCGCGCTCCCAATCTGCCGGTGGCCTGGTCCGCACCGGTCATCGCCGCCGCCCTGCTGTTCCTCTGGGCGGCCGCGAGCATTCTGTGGTCGATTGACCCGGACCTCAGCATCAAGCGGTCCTTCCGGCTGTTTCTGATGATCGCGATGGGGGCGATGGTGGCCGTGTTCCTGCCGCGGTCGGCCCTGTCGGCGCGGGCTGGAAAGATCGCCGCCCTGGCCACCCTGCTGGCCCTTGCGGTGATCCTGGGCGACACGCTGGCGGGCTCGCCCATGGGACGGACGCTGATGGATGGCGGCGACCCGCTGGACCGCGCGGCCACGGTTCTGGTCATTCTGGTCTGGCCGGTCGGCATCCTGACCTATCGGCAATTCGGTCTGACCGGTTTGGCGGTGCTGGCGGCGGCAACGGCGCTGGCCATCGGCCTTCTGAACAACAAAGCGGCCATGCTGGCGGCGGCGTTCGGATGCGCCGCGGCGGCGGGCGCGGCCGTCAGACCCCGTTTTGGGACCCTGCTGATTTCGGGAGCGGTGGTGCTTTTCACACTGCTTGCCCCGCTTTCCATCGGTTTCTTCAACAGCCAGATCCAGCAGGTTGTCTCCGACACAGGCATCGACGCCAGCATTCGCCATCGGGTGCATATCTGGAGCTTCAGCGCGGAAAAGGCCCTGGAAAAACCGCTTACGGGCTGGGGCATGGGGAGCAGCCGCGCCATTCCCGGCGGAGACGAGGTCCGAACCTTCCTGCGGCCGGACGGCCAATCCGACGGGGAAGGCGAATCGCTGCCGCTGCATCCCCACAACGGATTTCTTCAGGTGTTCCTGGAACTGGGCCTGGTCGGCGCTGTCCTGGCCGCCGCGGTCATCTTCATGATCTTGCGGAAACTCGCGCTGGCCGCCGAACGCAGCGGGCTGGCCGCACCGGTCGCCGGCTTCGCGCTAAGCGCGATGATCGTCGGGTCGATCAGTTTCGGCGCCTGGCAGGGATGGTGGGTGTCGTTGCAGCTCTTCGCCGGTGCGCTGCTGTTCATTCTGGTCAGGGAAAGGGCCGGCTGACGATCCCTGCGCGGCCCGTTCGCCGCCGCCGCGACAAGGCGCTATCAGGCCGCCTTCTTGTGCGCGTCCAGCAGATCCACAAAACGCTCGAACAGATAATGCGAATCCTGCGGCCCGGGCGATGCTTCCGGGTGGTACTGCACCGAGAAGACGGGCTTGTTCTGAACCCGGATCCCTTCCAGCGTCCCATCGAACAGGGACAGATGGGTTTTCTCCACACCATCGGGAAGGCTGTCTTCCAGCACGACGAATCCGTGGTTCTGACTGGTGATCTCAACCGCGCCGGTCAATAGATTCTTGACCGGGTGGTTTGCGCCCCGATGGCCCAGATCCATCTTAACCGTCTTCGCACCGAGCGCCAGGGCCAGGATCTGATGCCCCAGACAGATGCCGAAGATCGGCAGCCCGGTCTTCAGGATTTCCTGCAGGGCGGGAACCGCATAGACGCCCGTCGCCGCCGGATCGCCCGGTCCGTTGGACAGGAACACGCCGTCCGGTTGGTGGCGCAGAATCTCTTCGGCCGTCGCTGTCGCCGGCACCACGGTTACTTTACAGCCCAGCGCGGCGAGGCAGCGCAGGATATTCCGCTTGGCCCCGAAATCGACGGCGACGACATGGTAACGCGGGGCATCCAGCGTCCCGTACCCTTCGCCCAGGCTC
>JANQIT010000016.1 GCA_028282025.1 Hwanghaeella sp.
CGCCTGATGAGCGTGACCGCGGCCTTCTTTCTCCTCCAAAACCGCGCGCGGGCAGCCGGCATGAAATCGGAACTCTGGGTGCTCATCGTCATCTTCACCAGCAGCATCGGGCTGTTCCTGATGCTGGCGCGGACGGTTTATCTCGAGCGTAAGGCGGCAGTCTGAAACCGGCGAGGCAATAGGCCGAACGGTTGAAGGCACCGGTCTTGAAAACCGGCAGGCGTGCAAGCGTCTCGTGCGTCCATGTCGACGATGGAAGTGACGCCGGCGCAATACGGTCGGCCCGGGACCCGAACTGTCGTGAAGACAGTTAATGCGCGGGTAATGCGCAAGGTGAAGCCTGACAATTCGCCAGAAACTTATCGGTAAGGTTATGGCGTCAGTGCTTCATCATGGCCCTGATTGGCGGCGATTCCCGATGATCCTCACACAGATTCCTGCTCCACCCGCATTTCATCGAAGGCGAGAGAAGCCACCTTGACGACATCGAGACTCATCGCGAGATCGCCGGTCTTCAGGGCAGCCAGGCTGAACCAGTCAGTGTTCAGCGCATCGTCGCCCGCAACGGGCGCGCCCGACAGCCACCGGCAGAGCACGCCGATCAGGATAAAGTGCTGGCGCAGACCGCCGCCAGCCTCGTCCTCATCGAGTGCTTCAACCGCCGTGATCACCCGCAGGGCCTGTCCGTTGACGCCTGTTTCTTCAAGCAGTTCACGTTCGGCCGCCGCGAGGATCGGTTCGCCGAAGTCGATCTTGCCGCCGGGAAAGCCCCATCGTCCCGCGTCCGGCCGGTTGGCGCGGCGAACGAGCAGGATGCGGTCCTCCTTCACAACAAGAGCGATCGCCGCAGCGACTGGTCGTTTTGGGGTCTGGGTCAAAGCTCTGGCTCCCCGTTCGGTTGGTTTTTGAAGCGTCGTGCCGATATCGCGCAAACCATCCGTCATCCGGCTGAGGCGCTAAGACATGTCATCGTAGAGGTTTCACTGGACTGATTGATACCAGCTAAATTGGATATTTTGTTAATTCCACCTTTCAAGCAAGGCTCTTTGGATGAAACTGTCGGGGTCGACACATTGAACCGAAGAAATCTCACGCTCATCGGCGGCCTGACGGTCGTGCACTCAACCGCCTACGGCATAACGTTCCTGTTGCCTTTGCGTGTCTTCGAGATCGGCGGCGACGAAGCGTTCGTCGGGCTGATCCTTGGCGTCGGGATGGTCGCGGCCTTGCTGGCGGGCTGGCTGAGCGGCCATCTGGCGGATCGCATCGGCCGCGCAGGGGGCGTCGCCATGGCCGGCGGCGCACAGGGCGCCGCCTTCGCCGCGATGGCGATGGCGTCCGATGCTTCTCCAATGCTGATCCTCGTTGGGTTCGGATTCGGGGCCGGCTGGGCGGTGTTCTATCTTCTGACGCCGCTCCTGGCGATCAGTCGCGCCCAGGCTGAGGATCGGGTGAAGTACCTCACGATCGTCTCCGGCCTGATGATGCTGGGCATCGGCCTCGGCCCGGTCCTCGGCCGGTTGCTGGAATGGGCAGGCCTTTCCATATCGGGCGTGTTTGCGCTTGCGGCTGGCCTGTCGCTGATAAGTGCCGGACTGGCGTCGGTTCTTGTACGATCCGACGTCGCGGGTAGCTACGGAACGACATCCCTCAGTATGGCGGTGCTCGGTAAGGTTCTCAAAACCCGTGCCGCCCTGCCCAACATCATGATCGCGATCGGAGGTGGCATTTTCGGTTGCCTGACGAGCTTTCAAGCGCCGATTTCGGAAGCGATCGGTGTCGATTATGCTCTGTTCTTCGCCGTCTTCGTGGTCACGGTCGTCGTGGCGCGACTGAGCCTTGCAGCGCAAATCGGCCTGCAGCCGCCTTATCCGACGGTTTTTGCACTCCTGGGCATGATGGTCGCGGCGCTCCTGTCCTGGGTGCTGGTTCCGCAGTCTCCCCTTGTCTATGGCGCGACCACGGTCCTGTTCGCCGTGGGGTATGGGCTGACCTATTCGGTGTTGAACGGCCTCGTCGCCAATATCGAACAGCAGGATCTGGCGTCGCCGGCGCTTCTGGTGTTTCCGCTTGCCTATTTTCTCGGCCTTTATGGTGCGCCGTTCTTGGGGGGCTGGGTGATCGCAACCCATGGAGCGGACATGCTCCTGCTTGCGCTGGCCGTGCTCGGCCTTGTTGAATGGTGCTTGGCCGGTCTGGGCTTGGCGCGCGATCGAGCACATCAAGACTCATCCATCTAACGCTTGCGCGATCAGCATAGCGCCTGACAGGAGCAACAGTCCGAGCACCAGACGGCGAAAGCGTTCCCCTGAGATCCGCTTGTAGAGCCGCGCGCCCACCCATGATCCGATCAGTGTTGCCGGCAGACAGAGCGCGGCAATCAAGAGAACGTTCGGCGTGACCTGTCCGGCGACCGCCATGCCGATACTGGCCAACGTCAGAATGGCGAGGTTGAAGGGTTGATAGATAGCGCGTTGCGCATCGGCGGTGGAATCCCGGTCCGTCAGTTGCAGCCAGATGAGCGGCAGCGGGCCGGAGAGGCCGGCGAAGCCGCCGAGAAAACCACCGCCGAGCCCGATACAGCCATCGGCGGGCTTGCTTCGCAGACTGTTGAATCTGCGTCGGCTGCGAGCGAACAGTTCGATGCTCGCATAGGCCAACAGAAACGCGCCGATAGATGTTCGAAGCAGCAAGGGCGAGGCGATCGAAAGCGCCGTGATACCGACGGGCACGCCCGTCACGCCGCCTAACAGAAATGGCCAAGCACGGCGCCAGTCGAAGGCTCTGCGGACCGTGATCAATCCAACCAGTTGTGCGGCAACCGATGACAGGGCTACGAGAGGCGGAACCATCTCCGGCGGCAGGACATGAAACCAGACGCCCGATGCAACCAGCCCCGTGCCGAAGCCGGTCAGTCCTGTCGTGAAGCCTGCCAGCAGGGCTCCGAAGCAGACCAATGCGACTGCGGTAGTATCGAGAAGGACGGGGCTCATGGGGATGGAGTTCGGAGCATGCTGCCGGCAAACGGCAATTTCCCCGGCCCGCGGATGGGCCGTTGGTATTGCCAGCGCGGCATCACCCGAATTCAAACGCGGAAACGTGCTCCGGCATCTCGACGCTATCGCGGTTGCGCGGATCGGGTTCGGGCGGCTGGCCGATCCGGATCTTCGCGGACGCCTCCTCTATGGGCATGAACATGAGGGTCGTGGCCTTCAGCTCCTGTGGCGTTATGGGGCGCAGCATGTCCCAGCGGCCCGGAAACAGCCCGTCGACGAAGCGCTCAAGGTGTCGCGCCTTCTTGTCCATATCCGTGACCTTCCGCGCCGTTCCGAACAGCATCGCCGAGCGCGAATTGACAGAGTGCATTGCAGCGTGGGCGTGACATAGGGCTTGCCGTCGATGATGTAGCCGACGCTGCACATGGGCGTGGCGTCCAGAACAGCGTGGACCGTCTCACCCTGTCATAGTGGCCGCGTTCATGGTGACGCCGCACGCGAACACGATCTGAATATAAGGCTCGGTAGATATTTTCTTAGGCTCGTCAAAGAACTCCGAACCCACCTGATAAACTGCAAACAGGATTGGAGAAATATCCAATATAGAAATATTATATAAGTCCAATTTGGCGTCGCGGAGATAAAGTCGATTGCAGGCGAAACGCACGGCTGCCGAGGCTTCCCTGCTGTCGGTTTCACTTGATCGGAAGGTGAAAACACCGCTTCACGCCCAGCTTGCCGATCAGTTGCGGCGGCTGATCCTGAACGGGCGGCTCCCCGTCGGCAGCAAGCTGCCGTCAAGCCGCAAGCTCAGCGCTGAATTGTCCGTCTCCCGCGTTACCGTCGTCACGGCGATGGATCAGCTCCTGAGCGAGGGATACATCGAGACGCGGCAAGGCTCGGGTGTCTTCGTAACGGTAACGGCCGACCTGCCCGACGGCGCCGTGCTGCGCCCGGATTACAGCCAGGGCATCGGCTTTGAGAAACCGTTTGAGATGTCCGAAGCGCTGGAGATTCGACCCTTTCAGACAGCCTTACCGGATCTGTCTCTGTTTCCGCATCGGCAGTGGTCGCGGACATTCGATAGGATCTGGCGACAGCCGGACGCCACATTGCTCACCAATCAGGACCCCTTCGGCTGGCCTGCGCTGCGGGTCGCGATCGCCGATCATTTGGCGGCCTGGCGGGGTATCGCATGCAGTCCCGAGCAGATCGTCGTTACCGCCGGCACGCGTGACGCGATCGATCTGATCGCCCACGGCGCTTTTCGCAAGGACGATACCGTTCTGGTCGAGAATCCGGGATACAAGTCGCTTGGCCTCGCGCTTGTCGATGGCGGATTGAAGGTGCGCCCCGTCCCGATGGGCCCACAAGGGTTCGACATCGCCCGCGGGGCCGCTCTCGCGCCGGAGGCCAAAGGCGCCGTTGTCACGCCCTCGCGTCAGTTTCCGCTGGGCATGACGCTGCCCGTGGCGCGGCGGCTTGATCTCTTGTCTTGGGCCCGCGAAACAGATGGCCTCTTGATCGAGGACGACTACGACAGCGAGTTCCGCTATTCCGGCGCGCCGCTGCCGGCCTTGATGAGCCTGGATGAGCATGGAGCGGTCGTCTATCTGGGCAGCTTCTCCAAGGTGCTGTCGCCGACGTTCCGCCTTGGCTTCCTCGTTGCGCCCCATCGCCTGCTCGATGCGATCCGGAACCGGTTGCTGGCGACGGGCCCGCGCGCCTCGTTCCTGGTGCAGCCCGTGTTGGCCCGCTTCATGGCGGAGGGGAACTTCGCGGTCCATCTCCGGCGCATGCGGCGGGTCTACGGGCAGAGACGGGACGTCCTGGCGGCTGCATTGGCCGAACAACTCGGTGACGTGCTGGAGATGGGCGACTTGTCCGCGGGAATGCACGCCGTGGCCTGGCTGCGCGGCGACCGGAAATCCACCGAGACAGACCAGGAGATCGCGGCGCGCGCAAGCGGGGCGGGTTTATTCTTGCAGCCGCTGTCGTCTTATTATGCGGGAAAAACGCGGACTCAGGGTCTGGTCTTGGGCTACGCCGCCTTCGACGATGCAAGGCTCATCGACGGCGTACGCAGGCTGTCAGGGGTCCTGAACGGATAGATAGCCGCCGGCGCTCCGCATATTATTGGCCGCGGGGATCTTAGGCAGCGAAACAATCCATGACAGACGGCGTGCGTGGGAACCGGGAAAGCATATTCGTTTTTCTTATGCGCTGGCATAAGTCAAATCGCCGTTTCTCCTTTCAGGGTTGCGGCTTATCGTTTCTTGCGCCAGAGGCTGGCGGACGTTGCCGTTCGTTGGCTTTTTATGATTTCGCCAAATCGGCGGAACCGACAAGGATATCCCAGGCCAAAGGAAACATGGGAGACGGCTCCTGCGGTATGGCGGTCTGTGACGATTCCCGGGCTATGGGTTGGGCCTTTGAAGATCGTGCAACCGGGCGTTTTGTCGACGAGGTCGGCTTCGCGGACTTCAAGCGTGACATCGGGAAAGAACGGGACGGGGAGAATACGGCGTCCATCAGAGTGGCGGCAAAGCTCGGCTATGGGCTGGCATGGTCACGCATCGGTATAGATTTCGCTTATGCGAATAGATAAATAGAATTCCGGTTTTTTATAACGTCTCGGCGGATATTGGTGTCGGCGTCTTCGTGATCATGTTTGCGGTTACGAGCGTAGGGCTTGTGCTCATCTACACAGACGGCCTGCCGCAAACCGTGGAGTGGTATTCGGCCTCGGGCTGCGGTTCGGCGGGAGTATGACCGAAGCCATCGGGGCTTGCGAGGGCTGCGAGGCGGCTGCATCGGCGATGTCGTCTTTCTTGTGCTTCGTCCTGGCCGCCATCGGCAATGCGCTTGCCGCGCCGTTCGTCGAAGGCAGCATCGCTCCTATCGTGTACGGAGGTCTGGTTTTCGCGGTCATGAGTTTGGCGGCGTATTTTGCATCACTGCGTACGGGCCAGCCTCAAGACATCGGCGCATCGCTCGTGACATGGAAAACCCAGCTTCAATGATGAGGACCAGGATGCCAAAGCGACACAATTACAAGGTGACTGTCGAGTGGACCGGAAACGAAGGTTCGGGAACGATCGGCTACACGGCCTACACGCGCGATCATATGATCAGGGCCGACGGCAAGACGGAGATCAAAGGATCGTCTGATCCGTCCTTTCGCGGCGACCCTGGGCGCTGGAACCCGGAAGAGTTGCTCATCGCCGCACTCTCGGCCTGCCACAAACTCTGGTATCTTCACCTCTGCGCAACGAACGGAGTCGTTGTCCTTAGCTATGTCGACCACGCGGAAGGAACCATGGTCGAGGCCGAGGGGACAGGCGGGCGTTTTGTCGGCGTGTGCCTGCGGCCCCGTGTGGTTATCACGCCCGAAAGCCCGGTCGACAAAGCCAAGTCCTTGCACGCCGTCGCGCATCGCGAGTGTTTTATCGCCAATTCCGTCAACTTCCCGGTGAGCCATCAAGCCGAACTGGTCGTTGCCGAATCTAACCCTGTAAGCGATCGGCACGGCTAGGCGACGCGGACTGAAAACGGGAGATTCTGATCCGCCTCATCAGGAAGAACCTTTCGAGCATTCAGTCTGTAAGGGCTTCCGTCGTCCACCGTTCCCCACGCTAAGTCGATCCGTTGTCTGTCGAGAGCGTCGCCCAGCCAGATCGCGCCGCCTTCGCGAACCGACCAACGCCATTGTTGGGCAGACTTCACAAGTTTTGAATGCGCCTTGGGGCAATATCCGGCAATGCCAGTGTATGAAGAATACCGAGCGACGCCTTGGATGGTCTCTTGTCGGGCTGCATGACGCTTTTCTTGGCATCGTCGCAACGCCTCAGAATATCCCGGGCGTGGTGATGGAGTTTCATTGCTTCTGCTCGCACTCTTCC
>JANQIT010000185.1 GCA_028282025.1 Hwanghaeella sp.
CGACCTGTCCTTCGACGCGGACGCCAAGACGCTGACCATATCCGACAACGGATCCGGCATGACCAAAGAGGAGTTGGTCGGCAATCTCGGCACCATCGCGCGGTCTGGCACATCGAATTTCGTCAACCAGTTGAGCGGCGACGCCAAGAAGGACGTGTCCCTGATCGGGCAGTTCGGCGTCGGCTTCTACGCCGCCTTCATGGTCTCTGAAACGGTTGAGGTGGTGAGCCGCCGCGCCGGGTCGGAGGAATGCTGGAAATGGATCAGCGACGGCAAGAGCGACTTCACCATAGAACCGGCGGAGCGCGACGCGCGGGGCACCAGCATCACGCTGAACCTGAAGGACGACGCCAGCGAGTTTCTGGCCGAATCCCGCATCGCCACCATCGTCAAAACCTATTCCGATCACATCCCCTTCCCGATCAAGCTGGCGGGCGAGGGCGACGACTATCCCAAGCAGCTCAACGCCGCCGCGGCCCTGTGGACCCGGTCGAAATCGGAGGTCGACGAACAGCAGTACAAGGAATTCTATCACCACGTTTCGCACGCCTTCGACGATCCCTGGGCGACCCTGCATTTCCGGGCCGAAGGCGTGATCGAATATTCCGGATTGATCTTCATTCCCAGCCAGCGGCCCTTCGACCTGTTTCATCCGGAGCGGAAATCCAAGCTGAAACTCTATGTCAAACGGGTCTTCATCACCGACGAGTGCGACGATCTGGTGCCGTCCTGGATGCGCTTCGTGCGCGGGGTCATCGATTCCGAGGATCTGCCGCTGAACATCTCGCGCGAGATGCTGCAGAACAATCCGGTGGTGTCGAAAATCCGCTCCGGCCTGGTGAAGCGGGTGATCGGCGAGCTGACCAAGAAGGCGGAAAAGGACGCGGACGCCTACGGAACCTTCTGGGACGCCTTCGGCCCGGTGGTGAAGGAAGGAGTCTACGAGACCATGGAGAACCGCGAAGAGCTATTGAAGCTGATGCGGTTCAAGTCGACGACCCGCGAGGGCTGGGTGTCGCTCGCCGACTATGTCGCCGCCATGAAGGAAGGCCAGGACGCGATCTACTATATTTCGGGCGACGATCAGGCGGCGCTCGCCAAATCCCCGCAACTGGAAGGCTTCGCCGCCAAGGGGGTCGAGGTTCTCTACATGACCGACCCGGTCGACGAGTTCTGGATTCCGGCGGTCGGCCTCTTCGAAGAAAAGATGCTGAAAAGCGTCACCCGCGGCGGCGCGGACCTGTCCGCGATCCAGGCGGACGAAGCGGAAAAGAGCGAGGATGAGAAGAAAACCGACGAGGCGTCGGGCGAAAAAGTCGACGCCCTGGTCACCGCCCTGCGCGGCGCGCTGGGCGACGCGGTGAAGGATGTCCGCAAATCGGACCGGCTGACCTCCTCCGCCTGCTGTCTGGTGGCCGATGAAGGCGAGATGGACATGCATCTGGAACGGATGCTGAAACAGCACAATCAGCTTGAACAAGTCGCCACCCGCATCCTGGAAGTGAACCCCGGCCATCCGCTGATCGCGGCGCTGGCCGACAAGGCGGCGGACGACCTGACCGACGCGGCGCACCTGCTGCTGGATCAGGCGCGGATCATGGAGGGCGAATCGCTGCCGGACCCGGTTGCCTTCGCGCAAAGAATGTCCGACGTTATGGCCAAGGCGATGGGATGATATGCTGACGCGGCACGGATATAACGACTGGGCGGGTGAGATCGAGGGTTACGGCGATTCCCTGGAGATCCGGGTTTTCGGCGTTAAGCTGGATGCCCGGGACGCCGTGCCCGCCGACAGAACCCGGTCCGCGGCCAAGCAGCATCTGCCGCCGGTCGCCTTGAAAGCCAATCCGTTGGAGCGGGACGAAAGGGTCCGCGCGTTGCTGAATTTCGCGGAGAGTTTCCGAAGCTGACGCCGTTTGCCCGTATCCTGAACCGCTGAAACGCAATCTTCGGCCCTCCGGACCGCTTCAGCGCGCCGCCGCGAGCCCCCGGGCATGGTCGATCAAGGCCAGGGCGGCGTCGCTGTCCCAGTCCGCCGCACCGGCCAGCGCCCCCCAGATCCGGCCATCCGGCCCAATCAGCAAAGTGGTCGGCAGCTCGGCCAAGCGGAAATGGTCGAAGGTTTCCCGGCCCCTGCCCAGATAGGGTTTCAGGTGGGACAGGCCGTGCCTGTCGAGAAAGCCGGTCACCACCGCCGGCCCTTCGGTATCGAGCGAGATCGCGACCACGCTGAAATCCTCGCCCCCGCGCATCGCCTGAAGGGCGTTGAGGTCCGGCATTTCCTTCACGCAAGGTGGGCACCAGGTGGCCCAGAAATTCACCAGAACCGTCTTGCCCCGGTAGTCGGACAGCGACGCGGCCGCTGTCGATCCGATCAGCGCAAAATCATGCGTCCCGACGGAACCCGGCGTCTGCCGCCAGACAAAATCCCGCCGGTCGCCGCCAAAGCCGGGCGGCGTCCCGAACCATGGGTCCGACGCCGACACCGGGTTTGCGACAAGCGCGGCCACCGCCGCAAGAAACAGAAACAGCCTCATGACCGCTATTGTGCGTCATGAGGCTGTTCGCGCAACGGCTGCCGCCGTAACGTTTTCGTGGCGTTAAAGGGCGGCCCTTACGCGCCGGCGCCGCCGCCCGGATTGCCGCCCTGCAATTCGGTCGGATTACCGAGCAGAACCCGCGTCACCTTGGCCACGGCCGCATCGAAACCGGGGTTTCCGGGATCGGAAAGCGGGCCCTTGGCCCGGACCGTGGTCACCAGCCGTCCGTTGTCGCAATAGATCAGCAGGGCCTCGGCGCCGCTGGGCGCCTGTGCACGCGTCTCAGCCGACGTGTCGAAACACAGGCTATCCGGGACGATATTTCCCGGCGCAAACAGAACGACCGCATAGCCGCCCGGCAGCGCCCCAAGATCCGCGGCGGGCGTGAAATCGACGCGCGGGCCATGATTATGACCGACCATTGCGTTGGTGAACGCGGTCTTGAACGTGTCCGCCGGCACGCCGCTGGGCGTGTTCAGAAAAGCAACCTGGAAACCGCCCTTTTGGGCGTAAAAACCCACCTTGTTCAGCGAGTAACCGCGCTGATAGCGTTCGTTATAGACCTGAACGCCGCCGCCGGTGGTGCATGCCGCAACGGCCAGCGCGGCCAGCAATGCCGTGATCCTGAGTACCATATCCATCTCCAATCAAGGCCCCACGCCCAGCAAGCAGATAGGAACTTTCTCGGCGATAGGAATAGGCTATCAACGCTTTTATGAGCACGTGCGGTATTATGATATTAGAATTAGCATTTTGTCTCGCTCAAGCTTAACAATCGAAGTTTTGCCAAAGAAATTATTGCGATACTGACAATCATTGGATAGCAATGTATTTTTTGCCAAAATCTGAATTGTCAAGTGAGACTCACAGATGGTGCGAAACATCCTTGGCCAGGTTGTGCGGGGTGCCGACTGTTTCGGCAGAGATAAAGAAGTTGCGGACATTTGGGACCGCGTTCAACGCGGAGAGCATATCCTACTGCTAGGTCCACGCAGAACCGGCAAAACGTCGGTGATGCTAAAACTTGAAGAAGCGCAGCCAAAAGAATGGAAGACACTCTACCGAAATGTAGAGGCAGGCAGAACGCCATCTGACATCGTCGCGGAAATGGTCGCCGCGCTCTTATCTGTGGACCAGTATCGGGAAGGGTTGGAGAAATTCAGCCTTGGCCGAAAGTTCAAAAGCCTTCTCGACAAAGTTGGAAAGTCAACGGAAACAGACTCCGCCACCATTGTCGGAGAAGTAAAGTCAATCCTAGCAAACGATTGGAAAACCACTCTCGCAGAAATCCAAGGCCGCCTAGAGTCGGGCAAAATTCCGGTCAAAATCCTGTTCATTCTGGATGAACTTCCGATTGCGGCGTCGAAAATCCTCAAGGACAAAAAGCAAGGGAAAGCGGGCTTGGAGGAATTCATGGACGCTTTCAGGGCGATGCGTCAAAGATCCGATCTTGCCCAAAAAGTCGGATTCCTGATTGGCGGTTCGGTGGGCCTCGACGCCATGCTGGCGCGGCAGGGAATGTCCGCCCTGACAAACGACATGAACCCGATGCCGATCCACCCTTGGGAAGAGGAAACCGCACTCGATTTTCTGAAGTGTTTGTCCGAGCATGAGGATTACCCTCTGCCTCTCGATACACGAAAAGCCATGGTAATGTTGGTGGGGCAGTGCGTTCCCTCTCACT
Source organism: Hwanghaeella sp. (assembly GCA_028282025.1). Lineage (GTDB taxonomy): Bacteria > Pseudomonadota > Alphaproteobacteria > UBA8366 > Aestuariispiraceae > Hwanghaeella. Next base: position 4,225 of record JANQIT010000185.1, read on the forward strand.
TGCAGTTCTTCTTCTCGGAACTCCGCACCTTGGTTCCCGACGGCAACCCAACACAGGACCACGCCAAGGACTGTTTTACCAACGCACTCTTCCCAAGGATCGAGAGTTCTTTGCTGTCGCACTACGATACGCGCATGGACGACGCCTTGACGGAACCGGAAGCGGCGATTGCAAGGATGCTCATGCGAACGGTGGCCCAAGCGGGCGACGCGATCCCCATTGCGGACATCAAGATCGCCTCGGAGAACAGGAGCACAGCCGAAGACATGTTGGATTTCCTGATCAAGGACGGATACCTGAAGGAGAAAAATGGAGCGCTTTCAATTCCCTCATCCCTCCTCAAGCTCTATTGGGCGCAGAAAGCGCGGAGACGCTTCTCATGAAAGCCAGGCAGAGAGTTTACAATCCCGCCCAGCTCACACCGGAAGAACGCAAAGCGCTTTTCGCTGTCCGCCACAAGGAATTGGGGCTGCTTCAGAAACTGGTCCTGAAACACAAGACCGACACGCCACTTCAACACACATTGGTTGTCGCGCCGCGGGGCATGGGCAAATCTACCCTGACCCTTCGATTCATGGATTGGATCGTCGAGACCGATGAAACCGCAAAGCACTGGCAGCCCATTGCCTTTCCTGAGGAAAGTTACGGCGTAACATCCGTGGGAGAGTTGTGGGTAGAGGCCCTGTCCCTTCTAACGCGCGTCACAGGCAACACAAGTTGGTCCGATAGAGCGGAACATCTCCTTCATCATGAGAAGGACGACGCCCGGTTGGAAGCGGCCACCTTCGATATTCTGATGGAGTACCACAAGGAGACAGGCAAGGTTCTTGTCATCCTGTTGGAGAACCTCGATCTAATTCTCGATCAGTTGGAAAGCAAAGACGACGCCCACCGACTGCGTAGCCGACTTATGGATTCCAAGAGCATCTTGCTGATCGCGACCAGCACCAAATTCGACCAACACTTCACCGACGATAAGCAACCCTTTTTCGAGTTCTTCAACACCATTCGTTTGAACCCTTTGGATCAGGCAGAATGCATCGCGCTTCTGGAAGCAATAGAGGCCGCAGACCCGGACAAGCAAACAGGCAAGATCTCTGAAAACACTGGCCGGATCGCCGTGGTACGCGAACTGACCGGCGGCAGCCCGCGCCTGATCGCTCTGCTCTACAGAATGCTCAAGGAGTCGCCGGCGGGACGGGCTTGGGAAGACCTTTCCCGCTTGATTGACGATCAAACACCCTATTTCCAGTCCCGCATCGAGGCGCTCTCCTCGCAACAGCGCAAGGTTTTTCACGCTCTCGCCAAACTCTGGGCGCCCGCCCTTGCCAAGGAAATTGCCGAAGCGACACGACTAACCTCATCGCACGTTAGCGCACAGCTAAAGCAGCTACTCGATCGAGGTTACATCGAAAAGACGCGCAAAAAGGGCGAAAAACGCGACCGCTACTCCGTCCAGGAACGTTTCTACAACATCTACTATCTCTTCAGGTTTACAACGGACGAGAAGAACAGACTTCGGAAAATCGTCGATCTGCTGGAACTGTTGTTTGGACCGGACAGTTTGGTTGAAATGTTTCAAACAACGCTCAAAGCTCTGATCGCCGAAGCAGCGGAACCAAAGCTCCAGATGCAACTCGACATCCTGGTGGACAAACAACTCCAGCGGAACGCCGCCGATCTTCAACGAACGATTGAGAGCGTCACCAACAGTGCCGAAACCAGACAGATAATCAATTCAGTCCTCCGCAGGCTGAACGAATTCCTCCAAAAACAGGACTGCAAGTCGGCAATGTCTTCGCTCGCTACGTTAGCGGCAATGAGGACAACAGATGCAAATGTTGTCTCAGCGGAACTCTGGGCAAGAAGCTATGCTTTAGTGGAACTTGGGCACGAATTCGCAAACAGCGAACTAGACAGCATCATTGAGCCTTTTGAAGGTTTGCTAGAATCTGGGCTGGCTACACTGCACATACAGCAATTGTCACATATAGCCGTTCTATTCGCATACCTAACACAGCTATCTCGGGTGAAGCCCAGCAATAAAAATAAATACAAAAATATAGTAGAAAAATACTTGTGCGCTATCGAATCTAGTATTGATCTGATTTGCAACAACGATGGGTACGCACCAGAATTCTTTCGTTTCATTTCACGAGCATTGTCGAATCCAGATAACGAACTGCGCCCCTATTATTGTGAAGACTGGGTTCAGGAGCGTATCGAGGCATTAATACAAGCCACAATCGACGTGTCGCCAGACGATCAATCAATACAATCTTTGATCGATTTGGAGATAAAGCGGAACAAACACAATCAAACGAAGTCCAAGCGAGAACGAGTGATCGATTACTTGGAGAAAAACTGGGCACAACTAGAGATAACGCCAGAGCTAATATTAGACACTGTCGATTTGAATGTCGATAACATTAGGGCAGATGTAAACGACAAGGAGTTTTTGTTCCGGCGCTGTGACTGGATCTCAAAAAATATTTCATTCCAATCACTTCCTAAAAACTGGACGATCAAAAGTGAGATGGAATATAGCCAGCTATTGATAAACTTGACCTATTTGGCAAACCAAAGTCTCGATCACGGTGTTTTTCAGACTCTAGTGTCGTTGATAAACAATGATGATACCAAAATCATGGAAGCGGCACTGCGATATGCGGACTTAGCAACGTGTTTTGACTTTGCTCTCCAAGAGCCAAAAGTCGTACTAGATACCTTGAGTACTAAACCCAATGCGAGGACAGTCTTCGAGATTTCCTCATACGTCGCCTTAGCTGGCATTGGTAATGCTAGTCCCAACCTTCCTGATGAACTCGGTTCCGCAATCAAATCACTCATCGCCCACAAAGAGACCGGAGATTCTAGCATTCCCAACAAAACCCACGAAGTAATCAAATATCACGTAGATACACGCTTTCTCCCTTAGCGAAACTCAGAAGCGCCCACTCCACTAGCCAATCGCAGACATGAACAATGCGTGGTTCGGCAAACATATCGCTTATTCTTCCTCGCGACGGTCCCTTATCGTCCCCAAACGCAGCCGCAGGGCGTTCAGTTTGATGAAGCCTTCGGCATCTTCCTGGTCGTAGACATCGTCGTCTTCGAAGGTGACATGTTCCATGGAGTAGAGGCTGTCGTCCGATTCGCGCCCGATAACGCTGACCGATCCCTTATAGAGCTTCAGGCGGACGGCGCCGTTCACCCGCTCCTGGCTCTTGTCGATCAGGGCCTGGAGCATCTCGCGTTCCGGCGAGAACCAGAAGCCGTTATAGATCACCTTCGCATAGCGCGGCATCAGCTCGTCCTTGAGGTGCATCGCCTCCCGGTCGAGCGTGATGGATTCCATCGCCCGGTGCGCCGCCAGCAGGATCGTTCCGCCGGGGGTTTCATAGATGCCGCGGGACTTCATGCCGACAAAACGGTTTTCCACCATGTCGAGCCGTCCGACCCCGTTCGCGCCCGCCAGTTCGTTCAGCTTGGTCAGCAGGGACGCCGGCGACAGCGCGACCCCGTCGACCGCCACTGCATCGCCTTTTTCGAAGGCGATTTCCACGACGGTCGGCGTGTCCGGCGCGTCGAGCGGATCGACGGTGCGGGAATAGACATAGTCCGGCGCTTCGTCGGCCGGATCCTCCAGCACTTTCCCTTCGGCGGAAATATGCAGCAGGTTGGCGTCGACCGAGAAGGGCGCTTCGCCGCGCTTGTCCTTGGCGATCGGAATCTGATGATTTTCCGCGAATTCGATCAGCTTGGTCCGGGAGGTCAGGTCCCATTCCCGCCAGGGGCTGATGATTTTGATGTCGGGCTGCAGGGCGTAGTAGCCAAGCTCGAACCGGACCTGGTCGTTCCCCTTGCCGGTTGCGCCGTGGCAGACCGCATCCGCGCCGGTCTGGCGCGCGATTTCAATCTGGCGCTTGGCGATCAGCGGGCGGGCGATGGAAGTGCCGAGCAGATAGACGCCTTCGTAGAGCGCATTGGCGCGGAACATCGGGAAGACATAGTCGCGGACGAATTCCTCACGCAGATCTTCGATGAAAATCTCGCTCACACCCATCATTTCGGCTTTCTTCCGGGCGGGCTCCAACTCCTCGCCCTGGCCGAGATCGGCGGTAAAGGTGACCACCTCGCACTGATAGGTATCCTGCAGCCAGCGCAGGATGATCGACGTGTCCAAACCGCCGGAATAGGCCAGCACCACTTTCTTGACGGATTGTTTCGCCGCGTCGCTCATCATCTTGCCCCAAAGTTCGAAAAATCAGTCGGATGGCGGGCGTTCTAAGGCCGCCCCTGCCTAAAGGCAAGCCACCCCGGCGCGGCCGGGAAGGAAAGCCTATTTCGAGATCGCCAGATGCGCCCCAAGCCCCACCAGAATTGAGCCGCCCGCCCATTTCGCGATCTTCCGGGCCGCCGCCGTTTTCTTCAGCCCGGCAAGCACCCGGTCGGTTACGGAGACCGTCACGATGTCGGCGGCGGAAAAGGCCAGATTGACGATGGTTCCCAGAACCATGAACTGCAGCCAGACCGGCAGGGCGGCCTGCGGATCGGCGAATTGCGGCAGGAAGGCGATGAAGAACAGGGCGGTCTTGGGATTCAGCACCTCGACCAGAATACTGTTCAGAAAGGTGCGGTTGCGGGAGGCGCTGGAGCGGGCCGAAACAGTCTCCACCGCACGGATCTGAGAAGAGTCCAGCTTGCTGCGGATAATGCCGACGCCCAGCCAGATAAGATAGACCGCGCCGACCGTCTTCAGGACCGTGTAGGCGATGGGGACATGGGTGAAGACCGCGGACAGACCGGCCGCCGCTGCGATCACATGCGCAAAACCACCCAGATGAATGCCCAGCGCCGCGAGATATCCGCCACGCCGCCCATGCGCCAGGGTCTGCGCCGCGGTATACAGGATCGCCGGGCCCGGCAGCAGGGCGAAGACCGCCGTCGCGGCGAAGAACGGCAACAGGGTTTCCCAACTGGGCATGGCGATTTTCTCCGGGCGCCGGACGAGACAAACCCGGAGGCTACCGGGCCCGGCCGCCGATGGACAGCGCCAATGCACCCGCCGCTACAGGTCCAACGCCGGGAATAGCTCGGCGCAGGCCATAACCTCCGGAAAATCCCAGAGCCGGCGCAATGGGCGGAGACCGGCGCCGTCCAGTTCATCGCCGAGCTGCGCGAGAAGCGGGCGCAGAAGTACCGTTCCCTGACACCGCAGCAGGTGCGAGGAAACCGCGTCGCGCATCGGGCCCGGCTTGGCCCCGGTCAGGAACAGCAACCGTTTTTCGTCGGTGGACAGGCATCCGCAGCGCTGGGCCTGAAATTCAAGCGTCCGCGCAGACTTCATGGTCAGCACCGTCATAACCGCGTCGAAGGGGCCCAGCGCCCCCGGGATTTTGGCGATGCGGAACGCATCCGCCAGCGGGTTCAGGCTTTTGTGTTCGTGGCTGTTCAGGGTCGTCCAAAACCGCGCCGACCACACCATGAACCGTTCGCTGAACATAAGCTGATCCAAGGTGACCGGCAGGGCCGGCGTACGGGAAGTCGTGGCGTGTTCCAAACCGGATTGCCTGTGCAGGCATTGGGGTTTCTGCGCGGCTTGGCGTAAACGGACCGGGCGGGCTTCCGGCGTCGGGTCGATTTGAGTCTGCCGGACCGGCTCAGGTGGCGGACGCCCGCCATAATCCGCGTCAGCCCCCATCACAAACCGCATTCTCCGACCTTTACTCTGCCGCATTCCTTCACCGTCCGCTCTATTATGCAACTGCAACTCATTCGCAATTCCAGTAAACATAGCTTTCCTGGATGACGCAAGGACGCGATACAAAAAATAGAAAAAAATCGCCGTCCCTTGCGAAAACGCAAAACGGCGCAAGGCTTTCCTGAAGCGGATCAAGGCGGATATGAGAGTTGGCGGACCCCGGACCGTCCGCGGGAACGATCCGGGAAACCAAAAGGATAAAGTGCCGGAAGGCCGGGACGCCAAGGCCCCGGTCAGCGGTTGGCGAAAGTCCTCTCCATTTCGCGGCGCACCTGGACTGCCTGCTGGCTCTCGTCGACATCGACATCGTCCCAGGTGAGCGGTTTGCCGGTCGGCACAGAATTCTTGATGCGGAACCCATGCGCCAGACCGATCGGCAAGCCGCCCATGGCCAACGACGCCTGCGCCGGCATCAATTTTCCATAGGCGCAGAACCCGCCCTCGCCGTCCAGGACGTCGCCGGGTTTCAGGTCGCGCTTCGCCGTTGCCACCGCATCGCCCCGCCAATGCCGCGAATGCCCGGTCGATTCGCCCCGCAGCGCGGCGCTGGCCACCGTGATGCCCAGTTCCAGCCCAATCAGATGATAAGGTTTGTACATCGCGGCGTATTTGCCCGTACTGTCGACCTTAAGGCCGTAATCCAACAGGCAGCGCTTGGCATAATCGTTCGGCGCTTCGAAAGTGACATAGACGCCCCAGCGCAGATCGCGGAAGACCGGGCGTCCGTCACGCTCGTCGCAAGCGACCACTTCCACCGTGCCTTTCTGCTTGATCTGCCCGCCGTCCGAAACCGGGCGCAGGACGTTCGACAGATCGTCGACTCCACAGGGAAAGAAACTCAACCCGTCGGATGGAGGCGACAAATCGCAGGCGTTCGACACCGCCGCCATTTCAATCGCCGACTTGGTGCCGTCCATGAAGCTGGCGAACATCTGGCTGTTCATGCCGCTTTCGGCGGCATGTTCGGCGCTGAAGCCGAACTGCTCCCAGACAGTATCCGGATTGATGCCGTGAAATCCGGGCCGGTACTTGGTGCCCTTGCCCGCGCAGACGATGCCGAAACCGGACGCCCGCGCCCAATCCACCATCTCGGCGATAAGGGCCGGCTGGTCGCCATAGGCCATCGTGTAGACGACGCCCGCGTCCCGCGCCTTCTGGGCCAGCAAGGGCCCCGCCAGCACGTCTGCTTCCACGTTCACCATGACCACATGCTTGCCGTTTTCAATGGCGGTAAGCGCGTGCAGGATACCCGCCGGCGGATGGCCGGTGGCGTCGATCACGACATCGATCCGGGGGTCCTGGATCAGGGACAGGGCGTCATCGCTGACGAATGTTCCGCCGGTCTTCACCGCCTCGTCCATAGAGGCGGCGTCGGCCTTGCCCGCCGGCCAGCCGACATTGATGCAGGCCGCCTTGGCGCGGTCCACAGACAGATCCGCCAGCCCCGCGACATGCAGGCCCGGCGTGGTCGGCACTTGCGACAAAAACATGGAGCCGAATTTACCGGCGCCGATAAGGACCACGCGCACCGGATTGTCCTCCGCCGCACGCGCGTGCAGCAAGCTGCTGAGATTCATCGTCTAATTTCCCAATATATGTGAAAAGCTACTTATTCCGCCGCGACCGGACCGGCGGCCAGATCCATAAGACAGGTATCCGGCAGGCTTTCGATCGGATCGAAATTGCGGTGGGCGATCCACTCCTTGCGGGTGAATTTGGTGATGTGGTTCGATACCTCGCACAGACTGAGATAGACGATTGTGCGCGGGAAGGGACTGATGTTCGGCGGGCTGGCATGCACCAGGTTGCCATGGAACATCAGCATCGAACCGGCATTGCCCGTCGGCGCGATACAGCCGCCGTCTTCCGCCAGCTTCGTCACGGTCTCCCGGTCGAGCGTCCAGAGCGGGTAGGATGTCGTTTCCAGATCGTGGCCCGCCTGATAGACGCCGGCGGTGTGGCTGCGCGGAATGAACAGCAACGGGCCATTCGCCGCGGTCACGTCGTCCAGAAACAGGGCGATGTTCATCGCCCGCGGTTCCGGCATGCCGTCGTCGCGCTGCCAGGTGCCGTAGTCCTGGTGCCATTGCCAGACCTCTCCGTCGAAGGCCGCCTTCGCATTCACCTTGAACTGATGCATATAGACATCGCCGCGCAGCAACTGCTTCACCGGCTCCACCAACCTTGGGTGCCGGCCCAGACAGCCGTATGCTTCGTTATAGGTATGCGCGGCGAAGGCGGTGCGTGGCGCGCCGCTCGCTTCCCGCCAAACCTCTTCCCGCTCGGTCGCATAGATCGCATCGGCCTCGCGCCGTAGGACCGCAACCTCCTCCGCCGTGAACAGATCCGGCATGAAGAGATACCCCTCGCGGTCGAATTCCGCGATTTGAGCATCGGTAAGTTTCATTATGTCCTCCTGTGTATTTAAGCGCCGTTCCACGGCGTCGTTCTTCGTTCCAAGTTGCATCAGGCCGTCAGCGCCAGATCCTCTTCCAGCAGCGCGACCAACCGACGCGCAGCTTCGTTGACATGGCGCTCGGCCAACTCTCCGGCACGGTCGGGATCCCCGGAGAGAATGGCCTCGACAATACGGCCGTGCTCGTCCCACACTGTATCGCGCCGGGCGCCTGTACGCAGCACCGCGCCCATGATTCGGCGAATGTGACGCCAGTGCACTTCCGCGGTCTGGGCGATGAGGGGATTGTCCGCCAGCGCGTAGACGGTCTGATGGAAGACGGCGTCTGCCTCAATAAGGTCAGCCACGCTGCCGGTGCCGATCAGGGCTCTGCCGCGGGCGAGGGCGTCGCCCAAGGGAAGGGCGGCCTGCGCATTGCCGGCCGCTTCCCGCGCTGCGAGCCGGTCCAGTGCACCCCGGACGGCGAAAACACGGGCGGCAAGCTCCGGATCCAAGCGCGTCACCCGGTGGCCCTTCCGGCCGGCCTGCTCCACGAACCCCTGCTTTTTCAGGAGAACCAGTGCCTGCACCACGGGTTGACGAGAGACATTAAGGGTCTCGGCGACCTGTTCCTGAACGATCGGTTCGCCCGGCTGCAAAGCGCCGCTGCAAATTGCATCCAGAACCGAGTCGTAGACCCGGTCCACCAGGTTCGGGCTGAGGGCCAGAGGTTTCATGAGTGCTTCCTATTTGTATTCTGTATACAGAACACATTTCCACAGGTCAATGCATCTGACTTCACGGCGCGGGTCAGGGACGGTTTGGCAGTGGCTACCCCCAGACAGACAGGACGAAACCGTAGAGGCTGAGGCCGCTGCAATAGATCAGGTTGAAGAAGGTGCCCTGCATGGCGAGGACGCGGAGACGAAAGTTCTCCTGTGTCTGCGAGACGCCGAACGCATGCAGCAGACGGCTCCCGATCAGGACGATGCCCGCGGCGTGAATGAACCAGACAGAGAGGCCCTGGAGTTCGGCGACCCCCATCAGAATCAGGGTCAGCGGCGCATATTCAATGAAATTACCCTGAACCGACCGTGCCCGGTCCAGGGCCGGCGTCCCGCCCCCGATGGAGACGCGGCCGGCCCGCCGCGCCTGGATCACGCGGATGCTCAGGAACATCAGGATCGGGCCGCACAAGGCGGCATAGAGAGCGGTGGCCATACTGCGCGTCTCCCAGGTTCGGCACGGTTATGGCTGTATACGGCGCGCCGCCGGATAAGGATGACGGTCAGCTTTCCTTTACCGACGCCTCCAGCGCTTCCATATCGTCGTCGGACAGGCCGAAATGATGGCCGATTTCGTGAATCAGGACATGGCGCACCAGATGGTCCAGGTCTTCTCCGGTTTCGCACCAGTAGTCCAGGATGGGACGCCGGAAGAGAAACACCATGTCCGGGTCGGGCGACGGATCGGACAGGCTTTTCCGCGTCAGATCGACCCCCTGGTAAAGCCCCATAAGTTCGAACGGGCTTTCCAACTCCATGTCGCGGCAGATCTCCTCGTCGGGAAACTCCTCGACACGGAACAGAATGCCGTCCGTCCGGTCCCGCAGGACGGCGGGAATACTCTCGAAAGCTTCGGCGGCGATGGCTTCGATCTCTTCGGCGTTCGGCGCGGAACCGTATCGGCGGTTGGCGTTCTGCATGGTCCGGTTATAGTGGCCGCCGCACGGAATTGAAATCGAGGACCCGGCCATGCCCGCAGTAGAAAAGATCGCCCCCGAGGACCGCGCCCGTCTGATCGCCGACCTGGACGGGTGGACCGACCTCGCCCCCGCGCGGGACGCCATCGCCAAGACCTTTCAGTTCAAGAACTTCATCGACGCCTTCGGTTTCATGAGCCGCGTCGCCCTGAAAGCGGAGAAGATGGATCATCATCCGGAGTGGTTTAACGTCTATGGCAAGGTGGAGGTGACGCTCGCCACCCATGACGTGGGCGGCCTGTCGGCGTTGGACATAAAACTGGCCGCCTTCATGGACAGACTTCAGTAACGATTACGGAATTAGGGACCGCCATTCACATGATCGCACGATTTTCCGCCGCCCTTCTTGTCGCCGCCACCCTGTTGACCAGCGTCGCCGCCCATGCCGGCATCGACGAGGGTATCGCGGCCATGCAGCAGGGTAAGTTCAGCGATGCGAAACTGATCTTCGAGGCGGAGGCCGAGAAGGGAAACGCCGTCGGCGAATTCATGCTGGGTGTGATGAACGAACAGGGTTTCGGCATCGACAAGAACGTCGAAGAAGCCATCGAATGGTACCGCCGCGCCGCGGACCGGGGCATGGGATCAGCCGCCTATAACCTGTCCCGCTTCTATCAGAACGGGGAGGGCGTGGAGAGGAACATGGCCGAAGCGGTGCGCTATCTGACCCTCGCCGCGGAAAAGGGCCATGGCCGCGCCATGCACAATCTCGGCCGGATCCATGAAAGCGACGGGCTGGGAGAGCCTGATCTGGCCGAAGCCCTGAAATGGTATTCCGCCGCCGCAACCTACCTGACCGGTGCGGACAGGGCGGTGGCCGTAGACACGATCACGGCCCTGCACGAGCGCATGACCGGCCCGCAGATTCAGGACGGGGACGCCCGCTACAACGCCTGGATCGCCGACCACCCGCCGCCGAACGGGCAGAACTGACCGGTAGAGCCTGTTACCCGAGAATCGTTCGTTCAACAGGCAGACGGATCGTAACGGCCGTTCCTTCTTGGAGCTCACTTTCGATTTCAAGCGCGCCGCCATGCAATTCGACGAGTTGTTTGCTCAGCGACAATCCCAATCCGGTGCCGTCATGCGACACATGCGCGTTCGCGCGAACCTGACCGAAAGGCTGTAAAACCAAGGGCAGGTCCTTCTCCGCGATCCCAATCCCCGTATCTTCGACAATAATCGAAACGTCGTTTTTCGGATTCAGACGGACCGAGAGTGCAACGGCGCCGCCAACCTTGTTGTACTTCACCGCGTTCAGAAGAAGGTTGAGCACAATCTGCTTGAGCCTCTGCTCGTCGGCGCGAACCAAAGGCAGGTCGCCGGGCGCGCCATAGCGAAATGACAGCGAGGCCGATTCCGGTCTCCCTTTAATCATTCTCAGACAGTAGCTTAGAAGATCGTCCAGGTTGATGTTACTCTCTTTAAGGGTCAGTTGACCGCATTCGATCTTTTCCAGATCGAGCACGTCATTCACAAGATGCAGGAGGTGATGGCCGGAACTGTGGATATCCCACATGTAATCCTGGTATTTGGTATTTTCGACTGGCCCAAATGTCTCCTTGGCGATTATTTCCGAGAACCCGATAATGGCGTTCAACGGCGTCCGCAGTTCATGGCTCATACAGGCCAGGAACTCAGACTTCGCCTGATTCGCCTGTTCGACGCCGATCAATGCGTCCTCAAGATCCCTTTGCACCAACTTAAGTTCCGTAATGTCCGTATACAGCGTGGCCAATCCACCGTCCGGCAGACGCTGCTCGTGCACAAGCAGATGGACGTCGTCACGCTGGATTTCGAAAGCGCCCTTTGGGTTTCGATGACGGTCGAGGCGTTCCGAAATCCATTCTTCTTCCCGGCCGCGGGCGTCCGGCGCCAACCCTTTGTCGACCAAGACCCGAAGATGGTCTTCAAAATGCGTTCCCGGGACGTGATTCTCCGGCACCAAGCGGTTCATGGCCCGCCAGGATTCGTTGATGAAGACGAGCTTGTCCTCCGCATCGAACAGCGAGACGCCTTGGCTTAGGGATTCGATTGCCAGGAAAAGGTTGTTTGCGGTGCGTTCGTAGTTTTTCCACTCGGTAATGTCTATGTGCCAGATTATGTCGGCGTCCTTGCCTTCGAAAACACAGGGCTGCGAGTTCATCAGCACCCACCATCGCGAACCGTCCAACCTCTTCCGTTCCGCCTCGAAATTGACGACCTGCCGGCGGTTCTGAATTGCCGTGAACGCATAGTCGAAATCCTCGGAGAGCACCCAGGTCTCCCTGATATCGCGATCGAACAGCTCGTCGCTTGTTTCGGCGCCGAGCATGTTTGCGAGCATCCTGTTCGCAAACAGCCGGTCGCCGCTGCCTTTTTCCAAAACGGCAATCCCGATGGGACTGTTATCGAGCACTTGCTTCATATCGCTTTCCACGGGTCCGACAACGACGCAGGGCCTCTTGCGGCCATGATACGTCCGCAAGTAGTAGAAATGAACAAAAGTTAAAATTTTGGAAAGAAAATATACCAACTAAAGAGTCATAAAGACCTGTATATCGGGATTGAGACCGTCTCCGCCGGGCTCCCCGAGATCGTTCGAGTCGTTGGCAATGCCGACCCTGTTTATGGTGGCGGCGGTTCCCGCTCCCACGGCACCATCAAGTCCGATAGTTTGGACGGGTGAGCGGGGCGCACCCCGTAGGCTTCGACCAGCGCGGATTCGGTTAAGACGCTTTCCGGCGTTCCTTCGGCATAGAGCCTGCCGTTGTGCAGCAGCACCAACCGGTCGCAAAACCGATGCGCGAGCGTCAGGTCGTGCAGAACGACGACAACAGCCCGGCTCTCCCGATGCGCATGTCGGCGCAGCATCTCGATGACCTGAAGTTGGTGAAACGGGTCGAGCCCCGCGATGGGTTCGTCCGCAAGCAGGATCGGTGCTTGCACAGCCAAGGCGCGCGCCAGGTGAACCCTCGCCCGTTCACCCCCGGAAAGGTCGGTGACGGCGCGACTTGCAAGGGCTGCAACATCAGCCGCCGCCATGGCGTCTTCAACCGCCTTGGCGTCGGAAGCGCCAGGCCGCCGCCACGGTTCCAGGTGCGGCAAACGGCCCAGCGCAACGAAACGGTCCACGCGGATCGGCCAGGCTTCTCCACCATCCTGCGGAAAGTACGCGATCTGTCGCCCCAGATCGCGGACGGGCCAGTCGGCAAGGGCACGGTCCATGACTGACACACGGCCGGACTCCAGAGCCTGAAATCCCAAAGCGGCCCTCAACAATGTTGTCTTACCGCTCCCGTTCGGCCCGATCAGGCCAAGCAGTTCGCCCGGCCGTACCAGCATCGACACGTCTTGCAGCACCGGGCGGTCTCCGCGCCGAACCGCGACCGCCTCGACGGACAGAACCGGATCCGTCATTGCCCACGCCTCCGCACTTCAATCAACAGAAAGAGGAAAAAGGGCGCGCCGATCAGAGCCGTCACAACACCCAGCTTCAACTCCTGACCCGGTGAGAGATAACGTACAGCAACGTCCGAGAAGAGCACGAGTGCGGCGCCCCCCAGCATGCTCACGGGCAGCATCCGGCTCGGCACATATCCGACCAGAGGCCGAAGAAGGTGCGGCACAACCAAACCCACGAACCCGATGATTCCCGAAACCGACACCGCCGCGCCGACGCAAAAGCCAACACCGAAGACGATCCTCCATCGTAGAGAAACCAGATTGATCCCCATACTTCGCGCCGCATCTTCCCCCAACGTCAGCGCATCGAGCGCCCGTCCGGTCCCGGCCAGGAGCCCCCATCCGATAAGCGTCAAAGGCAGGGCGAGCCAGACATGCTCAAAGCTTCGATTCGCCAGCGATCCCATAAGCCAGGTAATGACTTCCAGGGTTGCGTAGGGCGATGGCGCCAGATTAAGCGCAAGCTGTGTCAGGGCGCCGGCGAAGGCGGTGACGGCCACGCCGGCCAGGATGACGGTCAGAATGCTGGGGTCGCGCCCGATCATAACCATGAGCACGCCCAACCCCGCCAGCGCACCGACCACGCCACCGACCGGCACGGCATATTGCGAGAGTGCGCCGAGCCCGAAATAAAAGGCGACGACAGCACCTAACGCGCCGGCTGCGCTGGCGCCGATGAGGCCCGGCTCGGCCAGAGGATTTCGCAGCCATCCCTGCAGGGCGGCGCCCGACAATCCCAGTGTGGCCCCGACCATGATTCCCAATACCACACGGGGCAGTCGGACTTCCGTCAAGATGGCCAAAGCGATATCCGGATCCTCGCTCCAAAGGGTCAGGAATCCCGAGACTGCCGTGGCGGAGATCCGCTCGGCCACAAGGCCAAGCACAGCGGCGAGAAAAATGGCGATCATCAGTCCGACCAGAAGCAGAGGCATGGGCATTTCCCGGCTCCTGGTTTCAGGAATGGCGCGGCTCGCGCCGGTCATGACGCCGGCCCCGGACGACGGCGTTCCTCGGTACGCTTTTCGGCAAGCTCTTCAGCAACGTTCAGGGCGGACGGCACCCCACAGGCCCAATGGCGTGTCGCCACCTCGACGATCTTCGGCATTTGTTGCCGCAAGACCGGGTGAGAGGTGACGTCCCGCGCCAAGGACGGCGCGTCCGGCCGGTAAACGCCAATGGCCAGCAGGTCCGGCTTCAACTGCAGGACCGCCTCAACCGGCACCGCACCCCATTCGCGCACGCCGTAATCCGACGCCGCGTTGGCATATCCGGCAAGCCACAGCAGTTCGCCCGCGAACGTATCCCGCCCCAGCGTGAACCCTCCGGCGCGGTAGATTAAGGCGCGGGGCCGCGGCCGTTCCGCGGAGCGCGCGGCCAAGGCCGCGATACGGCTGTCCATCCGCTCGATCAACGCTTCCCCACGGGCAACGGTCCCAAGCGCTTCGGCCACGGTCCTGATATTCTTCCGAACATCGGAAAATCCTTTGGCCGGCGGCAGGTCGAGAACCGGTACACCCCGGCGTTTCAAGACTTGGACCGTGAACCGCGTCGTATAGATTCCGGCAACGACCAGGTCGGGACGCAAAGGCAGCACTTCCTCGGTCTGACCGTGATTCAGAACCAGCCCTTCCGTCCTGTCCGCCAACACGGAATCTTGGGGGCGCGCCGATAGATAGGTGACGGAGACGACCTGGTCCGGATCGGCCAGGAGCAGAACCAATTGGTCCGTGCACAAATTCATCGAGACGACCCGCTGTGGCCGATCGCCCGCCACGGCGCCGGCGGAAGCAAAACTCAGACCGATCAGAACGAACAGATGAGTGAGACGCCGCGTAAACCCAGCCATAGACCTAGCCTTTGAACCCTTTGCCGGATCTGTCGGCCTCATCCAGTTCTCGACCAAGATAAGTTCGCCCAACGGCTTCCCAGGTGCGAAGCCTTTCCCAATCCGGCTCTTCGGCCAGCCCGTCACTGTCGGTCAGGAAGGGATTGGGAAAGAAGATCGTCAGCAGTTGCTCTTCATGCCCGTTGAACAACCGAAGACCCCAGGAAAGAGCACATCCTTCCTGGTCGAAATTTCGGAACATCTCGGCCCGGCTGGTCCGGCGCTGACGCTTCAGGGCAGCGGGCGTCGGGTTCTTGGGCGACCCTTCGTTCTCTCCAATGCACAAATGAAAATGCGTACCGCCGAAGTGAACCGTCAGATAGCCATCGAACAGGGTAATGGCTTTCGGTTCGCACGGGCATCGAAACTCAAAAGCGCCGCCTTCGATAACCGGCCCGAATACGATGCTGCGCCAATGGTTCGCGAAGATATCTTCCAAAAGACGATGTAGGTAGGCCTCTTCTGTTGGCAAGCTCCAGACTTCGGCTTCACGGCTCGTTTCAATTTTCTCCCGTCTACTGGTAATAGCTTCCTGCATTGCACTTCCCTAGTCCTCACAATGGGGGTGGGACGGCGCCTTAGCCGCCCCACAGTTCTTTAGAACGTCCATCTCATGCCCGCGAATCCGGAAATGCCCGGCGTCCCGAACGTAAAGACTTCCTCATAATCCTGATCGAGAAGGTTCTCGCCCCGTGCAAAAAGATGCACTCCATCGGCGATCCGGTACGAACCGTTCAGATTGACGAGCGCAAAAGAGCTCATCTCCACAATCGAGCGATTGAAGTTGGCGTCGAACGCAAAGTCCGTAAACGAACCGTTGTAGTCGACCCCAAGATTCAGGTTCGCCTTGTCCTGCAAAAATCGATAGTTCAGGTTGACGCTTGCAAGGTTCGTTGGTCTGCGAACCTGTTCCGTGCCGTCCGCGGTTTCCGCATGAGTCCACGTATAGCTGGCGAGAAGGTCGAGGTTATCCGCGAGGGCCAGTTTGGCGGACACTTCGACGCCACGCGCCTCGGAGACGCCATCCAGGTTGACCGCTGTATTCCCAGATCCTGTAATCAGATCTTCCACATCGCTGCGAAACACCGTGACGTCCAGGACGGCGCGATCACCCCAGAACTTTTGCTCGACGCCCGCATCCCAGGACTTCGCACGCTCCGGCGTGAGATTCGGGTTACCCACGAAGTTGTTGGCAAAGCCGAAAAGCTCCGTCAGCGTCGGATTTTTTACGCCGGTACCGAAGCTGGCGTGAAACCGTGTTCCCCAACCTTCGATCAGGTAAGCAGCGGAGAGGCGATACGTCTTCTCATTCTCAAATCGGTCGTTTTGGTCGTAGCGCAGACTCCCAGACAGAAAGAGTTGCTCGAAAAGGCCAAGATTGTATTCCCCGGCCAAGGCATTGTTGGTTGTATCAATGGTGCCTTGGGCGAGAAAGCTCGCCTGCATTGTGTCCTTCTCAGACTCCGCCAGCAGGGTGACATCATGCTCCGCCAAGGCAACAGACGGCGTGTCGAAGGAAACCGTGGTCTGGTATGCGTACTTGCGCTTTGTACCGTCTGAGAAACTTGTCAGCGCCCCGTTGTTCCGGTTGTCATCCTCGTCGCTGGAATAGGCCGCATCGAACCGATGGGTCCAAGTCCCCGCGAACGGATCGAGTTCGATCCCGATACGACCGTAGCGTTGCCGCGTCGTCGTATCGGAAAATCTGTCGAACGCCCCTACGCCGCCGGCAAAGCCATCTGTCTCGAAGAAGGCTTTGGTTGCGCGAAGAGAACCGTCTACCGTTAGCCATTCCATGGGAAAGACCGCGCCGTTAAAAGACAGGGTATCGTTCTCATAACCGTCGTTTTCCGTTGCGCCCCGCGCTTCGGAGGCATTGGAAATACCGTCGGTCCGAAACCGCGTCGCACTGCCCGAAATATTGAAATGCTCACCGCCATAGCGCAGCGACGCGCTTCCCTTTCCGGTTCGAAAACTACCGCCTTCCGCAGAGACCGATCCGGAAAACCCTTCGCTGCCGCGCTTCGTGGTAATCGAGATAACCCCACCGATGGCATCGCTGCCGAATAGGGCAGATTGAGAGCCACGAAGAACCTCAATCCTCTCGATATCTTCCGTCAGCAGGCGGGAAAAATCGTACTCCGAGCCGGCGCTTTGGTCATTCACCTCAATACCGTCGATGATCACCAGTGTATGGTTGCCTTCGGATCCTCGAATGCGAACTTGTGTCAACGCACCGGCCGCGCCCGACCGATTGACCGCTACACCCGGAACGTCCCGCAACACATCCGATACGAATTGCTGCCCGTTCCGTTCCAGATCCTCGGCGGTGATAACGGTGACCGCACTCCCGACGCGCTCCGCAGGCAGTTCGATCCGGCTTGCGGAAACAACCACCTCGGGCAGTTGCAAAGCCGCCACGCTGTCCTGGCTCCAGACTGTGCTGGAAGCGGTCGTTCCGAACAGGGACATCGCCGTTAACGCCCCACCCCATTTCAAAGCCCGTGCTGCGGGCCAAAATTCGCCAACTGTTTTCATTACACTCCCTCCAATCGGCATAAGTCGACCGGAAGAGCCGCAATACCTTCATCGACGCGACGGATCGGAGCCGGATTGGAAGCAGGACGAACGCACCGCAGACCGCGACCCGCCGCCGCCCCGATCCAGCGCGATACGCCTTGATCGATGCAACAGGGTCGCGGCCCGTCCGACATGACGTTCCGCATCCCG
>JANQIT010000342.1 GCA_028282025.1 Hwanghaeella sp.
CCTTTGGCCTCAGCGAAAGTGTCGACCTCATCGCCGGATACGGATTCATGAGCGTCTATTCCGACGAAGGAAACGACGACGACTATCTTCTCATCCACAACGGGCGGGTCGGGATCAACATCGCCTTCTAAAGCGGTCCACGATAGAGTTTCTTCGAGAACAAGCCTCGCCATTCGGCGGGGCTTTTTCTTAAATGACACCCCCTCTATAAGCAGCGCCCCTTCCACGGAACGAAGCTCGGCACCTTGCTCCGGTAGGCCCGGTAGGCATCGCCATACCGGCCGATCAGACGGACTTCCTCGAACCGCGCGCCGATCGCGAAATACAGGGTCGCCCAAAGGGCCGTCGCCAGTTCCGCCTCCGTACCGGCCCGCCCCCAAAGAATCAGAATCGCCCCGCTATAGAGCGGATGGCGGATGTAACGGTGCAGCCCTTCCGCCCGCAGAGGCTCATCCTCCGGCAGGTCCGGGCGGCGCAATTGCGTGATCCCCAGAAAACGGCCCCCGTCATACTGCCGCATCGCCGCCAGCAAAAGGAGGACCCCGCCCCCCGCCATTGCGTAGAGAAACCAGACCCACGGCTCGGGGATCAGGTTGGCCCCGCCCGCCCCCAACACCCGTTCGCCGATCAGAACCGTCACGGCGATATGCAGCCCGGCAAGCAGGTTATAAGCCAGCCGATAGGCCCGCCCCAAACCCGGCAGGGAGGATTTGACCGTCTTGGAAGCGAGAATGGAATGAACTGTCCCGAACAAGGCCCAAAGAAGGGCATAGATCATGTGATCCAGCGGCGTCACGACGCCTTCAGCTTGCCGACCGTCCTGGTCGTCGAATGGCCATCCAATAGGTCCGCCAGATGGACTCGCCCCCCCCAGGACTCGACCTCTTGTGCGCCGACAACGGTATCGCGCGTGTAGTCACTGCCCTTAACCAGCACATCGGGCCGGACCATGCGGATCAGGTCGAGGGGCGTATCTTCGCCGAACACCACCACCGCATCGACATGTTCCAGCGAGGCCAGCACCGTCGACCGCCCCGCTTCATTCTGCACCGGGCGCTCCGGTCCTTTCAGGCGGGAGACGGAATCGTCGCTGTTCAGCCCCACGACCAAACGGTCGCACTGCGCGCGGGCCTGGCGCAAAAGATGGATATGGCCCGGATGCAGCAGGTCGAAGCAGCCGTTGGTGAAACCGACGCTGAACCCCTCCTGCTGCCAACGCTTCACGATGCCTTCCGCCGCCGCCGGCGTCAGGACCTTGCGCTCGCTTTCCCGCCAGGACGCGCTGTGCGCGGCCGCCAGCAGTTCTTCCGGATGCACGGTCGCCGTTCCGGTTTTCGACACCACAATCCCGCCGCCCAGATTCGCCAGACGGACAGCGGTCGCGCGGTTTGCCCCGGCGGCAAGGCCCGCCGCAAGGATGGCGATAACCGTATCGCCCGCCCCGACCACATCATAGACTTCCTGCGCCCGGGCCGGCACATGCAGCGCGCTGTCCCGGTCGATCAAGGTCATTCCCTGCTCGCTGCGCGTCGCAAGCACCGCCTGGATGCCGCAATCGCGGATTATCGCCTGCCCGGCGCTGACGACCTGTTCGTCATAGGCCGTCGGAAGGCCGGTCGCCAACGCCAGTTCCGCGCGGTTGGGGGTTACGAAATCCACGCCGTCATAGCGGCTGAAGTCACGGCCTTTGGGATCCACCAGAACCGGAACGCCCAGCGGCCCGCACAAATCGACAACGCCCGCGATCATGGCGTCCGAAATACAGCCTTTCCCATAGTCGGACAGGATGACCGCGCCGCAGTCGGAAACGGCCTTTTTCACCGACGCCAGCAAATCCGCGGTAGCGTCGTCGGGAAGCGGCGACACGGATTCCTCATCGGCCCGGAGCAACTGCTGCCCCGCCGCAAGAAAGCGTGTCTTCAGGGTCGTCGGGCGGTCGGGCGAGACGTATAGATGCGGTGTCAGGCCCGGCACGGCGTCCAGTTGGGACTGAATTTCCGCACCGGCGGCGTCATCGCCGCGGACGGCGACGAAATGGGTCCGCACGCCAAGCCCCGCCAGGTTGCAGACCACATTGCCCGCGCCCCCCAAGGCCGATGCGTGGCTGCTGACGGAAAGGACGGGGATCGGCGCTTCCGGCGAAATGCGGTCTACGGAGCCGTGCACATATCGATCCAGCATCAAATCGCCGATGACCAAGACCGACGTCCCGGCAAGGGCCTGGATCGATGCGGCGAGATCTTCTTCGTCGGCGCTTTGCGCCGGACTGGTGTCGGTATCTGTCATAGAGGCTGCCTACTCCATGCCCACCGCAGGTTCAAGCGACGCCCAAGCGGACCCCGTGATGCTTAGTCGACAGGGTCGTGCTTCGGCGGTCTTTCCCCGAACTCGGCCCAGGCCTCCCGCCCGCCGTGATTGTCCAGATGGTTCGCCAAGGCGACGACGACCCGGCGGTCGAATTTCTTGTTCCCGTCCTGCAGCAGTTGATCGACCGCCGCGTCGAACGGCATGCCGTCCCGCCAGGCGCGCGCGGACACCATGCCGACGAAGGCGTTGGCCACGGCGACGATGCGCGACGTCACCATAATGTCGTTGCCCGCCAATCCCACCGGCGTGCCGCTGCCGTCGTAATTTTCGAGCATTTGGGCCAACGTGTCCGCGACCGGCCCTGCGAAATCGACGTTGCGCACAAGATTCGCGCTGACCATGACGCTGTCGCGGATCATCCGGAATTCCTCATCCGTCAGCTTGCCCTCCTTGGTCAGTACATCGCTCGGCACGGTGATCTTACCCAGGTTCATCAGGCTGCCGGCGACCCCGGCAGTCTCGATCAGCAGGGGGTCCTGCTCCATCTCCTTGGCCACGGCGCGGGCGACGACGCCGACACGCACCGAATGGTTGGCGGAGAACGGGTCGCGCTGATCGACGACAGAGACCAGCGTATTCACCAGCTGCTGCATCACCTGTTCGCGTTTTTCCCGCTCGCGCACGCTTTCGGTGATGTCCTGGCTGACAACCAGCGCGCCCGCCGGCATATCCTCCTGCGGCGGCAGATGGATCAGGTCGGACCGGAAAACCCGGTTCCCGTCGCCGATATCCATTTCATGCGTATGCGACTGAGGTTCCGCGTTTTCGATGCAATCCTTCACCCAACCCGCGATGCGCTTGCCCTCAATCGGGCCGAAGACGGCGGAGACGTGCTTGTCGAAAAGATCCTGACGCTCCATCCGCGCCTGTTCCGCCGCCACACGGTTGAACCAGCGGTAATGGCCGCCGTCATCGTAGATCGCGATAGAGTTGGGCTGACTGTCGGTCACCACATGCATGAAGTTGCTTTGCGCCTCGAACCGGCTGGCCAGCCGCTCGAAACGAGTCGCGGCCTGCTGTGCGCGCTGAGACGTGCCGTAGTACCAAAGCGCGACACCGCCGATCAGCACCAGCACGATGATGCCCGAGAAGGCGAAAACCAACTGCTGCAAACGCTCTTCCGACTCGGCCAGCGCCTCGTCGGTATCGATCTTATAGATCAGGCTCCACGGAACTTGTGTAAAGCCGCGGGAAATCGCCAACACCTCGTTGCCCGCGTAATCCGTCTTGGTCGAAAACCCGCCCGGCGTACGCAGCGCCCAGGCCGCGGCGAGTTCCGGCGTGTCGAGGGCGAGCTTGATCTTCATCGCCTCCTTCCCGTCCCGCAGAGGGGAGAGATATTCCACCGTCTGCCCGGCCATATGGACCAGCACGGCTTCCGCCGTCTCGTCCACGTTCCCTGGCTGCTGCAACAGCGGGAACAGCTCCTGGTCGATTTCCTTGATGCCGATCACGGTGGCGATCTGGGAACTAGCGCTTTCGTCGGACTGCAGGGCGAAGACCGGCGCCAGAAAGGCCATGCTGGGATTGCCGCCCGGCCCGATGAACATGTCGGAGACGGCGGCTTCGCCCTTCGGCGTGTCGTTCAGAAAATCGCGCAATTGTCCCTGAATGGGGGGCGAGCCGGGGCTGGCCACCACGATATTGCCTTCCTCATCCACAATCGCGATCCCGGCGCTGCCGACGCGATTCACATTGGCCGCGACGTTCGGTCCGCTGACGGCGGCGGTGAAGCCGGTGCGGTCGGCCACCACGGTTAGCAGATTGCCGAGATATTCCAGCTCCGCCGAGGCTTCGCTGTCCGCGCCCCCGTCCACATCGTAGAGGATCGTCATATAAAGCTGCAGCGATTCGTTCGCCGCCAGACCGCGTAATTCGTCTATCTGGGAATCCATCCACTGATCAATTTCGGCGAACCGGCTGTCCGCGATGATCCCTAGCCGAACCTGCCAGCGCTGCATCTCACGCTCGCGTTCCGCGCCGATGAACTGAAACACCAGGACGCCGCCGACAATCGCGGCCGTCAGGATCGCCAGGCCCGTACCAAGCATCTTGATCAGGGCGCCGGACGACCCGCCTTCCGCCGCGTCCGGCACACCTTCCAGCATGCCTGTCCCACCGCTTCCCACGTTTTGTTGATCGCTCACCCTGAAACCTCCCCAGCTAATGTCCTGGACCGGATTTATCGCACCCGATGCAGCATTAGGCCACACACGCCTTTATGCATTGTTAACCATTTGGTGTGTCAACTATCACTGCGGGCCGACCCACAGTGTCGCAGAAGAACGTCATTTACAGGCAATTGTCGAAGACAGCGACTATCTATGACCGCAGCAACGCCGGACCTGTCCGGCGTCAAAAAGAGTGCCGTATTGTACTTTTGAACAGGATTTTTGGCTGATGCCGCTTAACCCCGTTTCCACGTTCGCCGCCATCTTGGTCGCCGTCGGCTTGCTGGCGGTCCCAAGCGGCCCTGCCGACGCTTCCGCCGCCGGCCTTAAGTGGAAAGTCTTCGGAACCGCCGAAATCCGCTCCACGAAGATGGTGAAGTTCAAGAAATGGACGGGCACGCTGGAGCGTTACCAGGGCGAAGAGCCCGAAGAACTGCAGAAATGCAAACCGACGCCGACCAATAAATGCCACCTGGCCCGGTGGCGCATCTTCCTGGCCAAGATCGCGCAACGGCCGCCGCGCGAGCAGATGGAACTGGTTAACGCCTATCTGAACAAGTGGCTGTATTTGCTGGACCCGGTGAATTACGGCGTGAAGGATTATTGGGCAACGCCGAAGCAATTCATGATGCGCAGCGGCGATTGCGAGGATTACGCCATCGCCAAATACATGTCGCTCGCCCATCTCGGATTTCCCAAAGACAAGATGCGCGTTCTGGTGCTTCAGGATTTGAACCTGCAAACGCCGCACGCCGTCCTGTTGGTCGAGCATGAGGGAGAAATCCTGATGCTGGACAATCAGATCAGCAAGGTGATCGCCGCCGACCGGGTGAAACACTACAAGCCGATTTACTCGATCAACGAAGAAGCCTGGTGGCTGCACCGCGGGTAACCCCGCACCGCGCGCACAGGTTTCGCGGCGGTTCATCCAGAAATCCTTGGCTCTGGCCCGGAAAATCACGGTATACACGAGTGCTTGCCGGGCTGCGCCAGCCCGCAATGGTAGTGATAAGCGCAGTATGATCGCATGACGATGTCCGCCGGACAGGAAAACCTACTTCTCGATTTCGCCCAGCGCCTGGATCGGCATCGCGACGACCGGCGCGCGGTGCACATGCATCTGTCCCGGCTGAAACCGCAAAACCGGCGCGATCATCACCTCCGCATCGCCGTGAACACGCTGGAGGATTTCACCCGCGCCTTCGAGGGCCAGATCTTCACGCTCGGCAGCGGGGACATCATTTTCGTCTGCAAGGGCGTTCGCCTGGCGCAGCTCGACGACATCGTCATGCGCATGCGCTATATGTTCAGCGAGGATCCGCTGGCCTCCGCCGAGCCGGACGAGGAAGGTCACGGCCGGTTCGCCACATTGTACAATGTGGAGAGCCAGTACACGCAGTTCCTGGAAGTCGCCAAAGGGCTCTTCAAGCAGGAAAACGACCGGCAGAAACGCCTGCAGCAGATCGCCAATCAGTCGGGCGAAGGGGCCCCCGTCGACACACGGCGGCCTTTGTCGCCGCAGCAGTTGGGCCGGCTGGAGGAAACCCTGGAACGGACGGACCTTTCCTCGGTCCTGCGGCGGCAGGCCATTTGCGCCTTCGGCAAGGATGAAAGCGATCCGCCGAAACCGATGTTCCGCGAACTTTTCGTCTCGGTCATGGATCTCGCCACGACGGTGCTGCCGGATGTGGATTTGGCCGCCAACCGGTGGCTGTTCCAGCATCTGACCCAGACCCTGGACCGGCGGGTTCTACGGATGCTGGCCCGCGCCGACGATACGGCCCTGCATTCGTCGATCTCGATCAATCTGAATGTGCCCACGCTTCTGTCGCAGGAGTTTATCGAATTCGATTCCAGTCTGCGGATGGGCAGCCGGGGCACCCTGGTGGTGGAACTTCAACTGATCGACGTTCTGGCGGACTATTCGAACTTCTTGTTCGCCCGCGACTTTGTTCGGGAAAAAGGCTACCGCGTCTGCCTGGACGGGGTCACGCCGGACACCATCGCCTTCGTCGACCGGCACAAGCTTGGCATCGACCTGATCAAGCTGGCCAGTTCGCCGGTCATGGGCGCGGATGACGAGAACGATATCCGGCTGCAGGAAATCGGCGACGAAATCGCCCGCGTCGGCAAGGGCCGGGTGATCCTGTCCCGTGTCGATAACGAGGCGATGATCCGCAACGGAAAGACGCTGGGCGTGACCCTGTTTCAGGGGCGTCATGTGGACCAGTTGATGCAGCG
>JANQIT010000006.1 GCA_028282025.1 Hwanghaeella sp.
CCGAGAAGAAAGAGTACCTTAAGTACGATGAATGCGGCTTCATTGAGGAACTGATCATCAAAGGCGGCAAATTCGCAGGCGAATAGCCGCTTTGGGTGAAGCGGATCAAGTTGGTTCCGCCTAGTTTGAGCCGGCACTTTCACCCAAACTGAATTGGCTTCCGGCGCATAGTTTGGACAGCCCGGTGTTGGATACGACCCGACGACGGGTCTGGAACGTCCATATTATGGAAAGTCATGGTGGAGCCGAGGGGAATCGAACCCCTGACCTCGTCATTGCGAACGACGCGCTCTCCCAACTGAGCTACGGCCCCTCACCAGGTACGGCCCGGCCATGCGTCCGAACCGCGCGGGAATATGTTGACGGTCCCGGATCTTGTCAAGCGCCGAAACGCCGGTACGCGCGCCATTTCGCCCCGGCGCGTCCGGACGTCTCGCCGCTTGCGGCGGGACCGGCGGGCCTTTATCTATACCTGTGTTGAAACCGGTAAGGATTCCCGCTTCATGGACATTATTCTGGGGCCGCTTTTTCACGTCGTTAGCTTGGCCCTGAACCTTTATCTGTGGTGCATCGTCATTTCGGCGGTGTTGAGCTGGCTGGTGGCTTTCAACGTGGTCAACACCTCCAACCAGATCGTCTATACGATCGGAAGTTTCCTCTATCGGATTACCGAGCCGGCCCTGGCGCCGATCCGCCGGTTTCTGCCCAATCTGGGCGGCATCGATATCTCGCCGGTGATCCTGATTTTCATCATCATTTTCCTTCAAAGCGTGATCGGAAACCTCGCCCGCAGCCTTTAAAGCGGTTTTCTTTCATTCTGACCCACTGAGACGGCGCCGATGGTCGCTTCGTCAGCTTGCTGGGGGCGTTGCCGATCCTTGCCGATGCCCTGCATCGACCGCGCACCGGGCGTCCGGCAGGGCGTGGTCGCTGCGGAAAACGTCGCTTACGGTCATTTCCCGGCCGCCCGACCGCAATAAGGTTCGGTCACGCCACAGGCCGCCCGTCATTGCTGCCGGACGGGCTGACGGCATCAGACAACATACTTCCAGAACGCGAAGGGTGGGGAATCATGGACGGCGGACAGAGCGCGCAGGCGCAGATCATCGACGGCAAGGCTTTCGCGGCCGGCGTGCGCGCCAGGGTCAAGACGGCCGTGGATACGTTAAAGGCCGAGCACGGCGTTACGCCCGGCCTCGCCGTGGTGCTGGTGGGCGAAGACCCCGCAAGCCAGGTCTATGTGCGCAACAAAGGCAAACAGACCGTCGAAGCCGGTATGCAGAGCTTCGAATACAAGATGCCGGCGGACACCAGCCAGGAGACGCTGCTGGCCAAGGTCGAAGAATTGAACGCCGACCCGGCGGTGAACGGTATTCTGGTCCAGCTTCCCCTGCCCCCGCATATGGACGATCAGGCCGTGATAACGGCCATTGATCCGGACAAGGATGTCGACGGCTTTCATCTGGTTAATGTCGGACGGCTCGCCACAGGCTCGAAGGACGGTTTGATCCCCTGCACCCCGCTTGGCTGCCTGCTGATGCTGAAGGATCACTTCGGCGGCGACCTCTCCGGCAAGAAAGCGATTGTGGTCGGCCGCTCCAATATCGTCGGCAAACCGATGTTCAACCTGCTGCTTCAGGAAAGCTGCACGGTCATGGTCGCCCATTCGCGCACCGCTGATCTGCCGGCCGAATGCCGGGAGGCGGATATCCTGGTCGCCGCGGTGGGCCGGCCGGAGATGATCCAGGGCGATTGGATCAAGCCGGGTGCGGTCGTCATCGATGTCGGCATCAACCGGATCGAAAAGCCGGACGGCGGCACACGGCTGGTCGGCGATGTCGACTTTCAAGCGGCTTCCCAGGTCGCCGGCGCGATCACCCCGGTCCCCGGCGGCGTCGGGCCGATGACCATCGCCTGCCTGCTGCGCAACACGGTGACCGCCTGCTGTCAGCAGAACGGCCTCCCCGAACCGCCGATGTAATGTTCGTCGGGCGTGCGCCCGGTCAGCCGTCCCGCGACGGCGTCCGGCGGATCTGAAAACCCGTCTTGGATTGTTCGAACCCGACGGCTTCGTAAAAGCGGAGCGTCGCCGGTTCCCTGGTCCCGGTCAGCAGCATGACTTTGTAACAGCCGCATGACCACGCCGCTTCTATGGCGTGGGTCAGGACCTTGGCGGCATAACCGCGCCGGCGGCTGTCCCGATCCGTCACGACATTTTCGATCACGGCGTAAGGCATGCCGCCGCGCGTCAGGTTTGGAATAACGGCCAGGGCGCAGGTGGAGACGATGGTTCCGGCCCGAAGCGCCAGATAAACCGCACTGCCGTGGAGTCCCGTGAACCGCTCCAGGAGGTCCACGGCCTCGTCCGGCGATAGCTTGGGGTCGTGCGGGTGGAGTTGGCGGTAAAGCCGCAACAGCCCCGGTACATCCCGCGGACCGGCGGCCCGTATCTCTGTTTCAGCACTCATGAAGTGACGCATACCCGTCAGGCCGCGGATTTGCCGGCGCGGGGCGGCCCGGCCTTATCCCGCCAGAAAGAACTCCAACTGCCAGTCCATATCCTCTTCGGTCATCGGCCAGGTCTCGGCATCGGCTGCAAGAAGCACCTTATCGGGCGGAACTCCGGCCAACTGAACCTGCAGGCCACCCGAAAGCGCGGGCGACAAACCCGCCTTCCAGGCCAGGGCGACAATCGCCTTCGGACTGCGCCGCGCGACGATCTTGGCCACCGCCGGGCGGGGGATCGTCGTCATGGCCGACAAGGCCGCCTCCACGAACCGTTTCCGCCCATGATCGAGCGCCTCGGCAAGGGAAGCCTCAGTGAGTTTCCCGTTCGCCAGCAACGCCGCCATATCTTCGTCGGAAACATCTTCTTGCGCCCAATCTGGCTCAACCAGGTCCGGCCCGGCGGCTTCCGCGTCGCGGTCTTCCTCTTCGATACGCTCTGCAACGGCCTGCGTCACGGCGCTCAGCACGTCCGGCGGCAAGTCGGTCCGCGCCTGCAGACGCGCCAGCAGATCCGCCGCCACGAACCCGGCCAGACGCCGCGCCGCCCGCAACGACAGCAACGGCCTGTCGACCAAAGGCGCGTGCCATCCCGGCGTATCCGGGGCCCGGTCGACCACCGCGTCCAGCGTTTCCTCGCGAATCTGCGCCGATTTGTTCGCCAGCAAAGCGGCGATCGCGCCATCGTCCCCCCGAGCCACGATGGCGTCGGACACCGGGGGGTGCAGGCCGGCGCGTCTGGCGATGGCCGAGAGTTGTCCCTGCGCCGCGCCTGCCTGAATGATCGATAACAGATCCGCATCCGTCAGAACCGGGGAAAACCGAAGCACCGGCCCGCTGACGACGAGTTCGGCGTCCGCCGCCAAATCCCGGATAACCGACAACGGCGCATCGGCCACATCCTTCAATGCTTCCGCCAGGATCGCCCGGACCCGCACAACCTGATCCTTGGCCAGTGTTTCCAGCACCTGGAGCATGTAATCGGCGACCGGCGCGCGGTCGGATTCCGGCAGGCCCGGCGTCAGACGGCCGATCTTCTCCGCCAGCACGGCGCGGATCTCTTCCTCCGCATCCCCGGCCAGCAACAGATCCGCCTGCAGCGGCGTATGGTTGTTGGCCGCAATTTCGCGCCGTACGCCCGCATCTTCGTCCTCGGCCAGGAAATACAGGACTTCCGGTTTGGTATCCGGGTGGCGCGCCAATGCCTTGCGGACCGCCGGATCGCCGGCACGCGCCAGACTCTTTGAGTCCTCATAGGTCAGCTTGTCAGGGATTCGGTCGTCCATCGCTACGCGCCCGCCGCCTCCTCGACCTGGAACGTGTTCTTGCCGGCTTTCTTCGCCCGGTACATCGCTGCATCCGCAGCATTGAGAAGGCAATGCAGACTCTCATGCCCATCGGAACGATGGATGGCAATACCGATCGACACGCCGAAGGGGCGCGCGGGATCGGCGCCATGTTCCTTCAACCCCTCGAACGCCGACAACAGGTCGCGCGCGCGCCGCTGCGCCGCTTCCGCATCGGCCCCATCCAGCCACAGGCCGAACTCGTCACCGCCCAACCGGGCCACAAGATCGTATTCCCTGCTATGCCCCCGCAGCAACTCCGCCACCCGCTTCAGGATCTTGTCTCCCGCCTCGTGACCGAAGGTGTCATTGATCGGCTTGAAGTTATCAAGATCGACATACATCAGAGCGCCGCGCGCCGCCGTCCGTTCGGCCCGCATCAATGCGCGGTCCAATTCCGCCATGAAGGCGCGCCGGTTCAGCAACTGGGTCAAGTCATCCGTGCGCGCCATGCGATGGAGCGCCCGTTGATCGGCAATCTGGCGCAAGGTCAGACCGAGTGGAGCTTCGACCGCTTCCAGCAGCGAAACCGCATCTTCGCTCCAATCCGGCTCCAGCGCGTGCCGCCAAAGAACAATCGCACCGTTGGGCATGCCGCGATAGACCGTCACCGCGCCGAGCGCCCCGCCGTCGACCGCCGATACCGCCCCATCGCCGGGAAGGGAAAGCGCGGCGGAGACACCCGCTTCCGCACCGGGCGGTTCGCCGTAAACCGCGACGGGACTCCAGGTCTCCTCCTCCACCGCAAGAAGCTGACAGGCATCGGCCCCACAGCCTCGCGCCAGGGTCTTCGCCGCCGTCGCCAGCATTTCCTCGTGGGTTTCCTCGCTGCGCGCCAGATCCAGGACATAGCGCACCAGATCCTCTCGATTGGTCGCCTGCGCCAGGTCCGCCTGCCGCGTACGTTCCTGGGTCACGTCGAGGCCGAGGCCGCGCGCACCGACAACCTCTCCCGCATCATCCGTCACCGGCAACGCCGAGACAGCGATACAGCGCGCACGGCCCGCCGGATCGCGCAGCCAGACATCCACATTGCGGACCGGCTTCAACGTCCCGAACGGTAGACGCAGGGAAACGGCCTGCGGCAGCATCAGGAATTCAGCCGGGTCCCGTCCGACCAGATCCTGGGACGCATATCCGAACGCCCCGCGCTTGGAGATGAAGCTGAACCGGCCTTCAACGTCGGTTTCCCAGGCGAAATCGGCCACAAGATCGGCGATATCCTTGTACAGGCGGCGCGATTCCGTCAGGGCGTACCGCAGCGCCTCCTCCTCGCTCAGGTCCAGGCCAGCGAGAAGCGCCGACCCATGCGGCTCCGGCAGAATTGTAAAATCCAACCGGCGGGCGACCGGCGACGCCGAACCTGCATTCTCCATAAGACGCACGGTTGAGACGTCGGCGGCACTATCCCGCAGGGCGGAAGATGCGGCGACGGCCAGGCGTTCCCGGTCGCTTTCTTCAAGAGCCAGGGATTGCGCCGCTTCGTTCAATGGCGTCAGCGGTTCACCCTCTGCAAAGAGACGGAAGACCGGCCCCGGAAAGCGGGCGAACTGGTCCGGATCGCCCCCTACCGACATGCGAACCCGGCGTCACTGCGCGCCGCAACAGCAAAGGACTTGCCGGATGCCCGACTGCGGCCCATTTTCGCGCTATGCAAAATACCGATCACTTCGACCCTCGACTGGACGCGGCGGAAACCTGGATCTTCGATCTGGACAACACACTATACCCTGCGGACTGCAATCTGTTTGCGCAAATCGATGTTAAGATGGGTGCGTATATAAGCAAGTATCTTAATGTCGATTTAACCGACGCCCGTGTCGTGCAGAAAAAATACTTCAAAGAACACGGCACCACGCTGAATGGGTTGATGCTCAATCACGGGATCGAGCCCGGTGACTTTCTGGATTACGTTCACGACATCGACTACAGCCCGGTCGAACGCAATCCGGATCTGATCGACGCCCTGGACCGGCTGCACGGCCGCAAGGTGATCTTCACCAACGGTACGGTGCCCCATGCGGAAGCGGTGTTGGACCGGCTTGGGATCGCCCACGTTTTCGACGTGATCTATGACATCGTCGCCTCGGACTATGTGCCGAAACCCAACCCGCAGCCTTACGACAAGATGCTGGAAGAACACGGCATAAACCCGGGCGTCTCGGTGATGTTGGAGGATATGGCCCGGAATCTGGAACATCCAGCGGCCATCGGGATGCAAACGGTGTGGGTCCGCACCGACCATCGCTGGTCCGCCGACGGTGTCGGCACCGGCGATCACGTCCACCACGTCACCGACGATCTGGCGACCTGGCTTTCGGATTACGTCAAGCAGCGCGCGGCCTGACGCGCAACTGCGGAAACCACACCGGTTGAAGTCCCGCCGCCGTTAGGGCACAACGGCGCGCCGAAAGGCCAAGACCGCCAGAATACGACAGGAAAGAGACGCACGCCATGAGCCACGCCGACCTGCAGAAGACCATCGACGATGCCTTCGACGCCCGTGACGGGATCAGCACAACGACCACCGGCCCGGTGCGCGAGGCCGTGGAACAGGCCCTCAACATGCTCGATTCCGGCGAGGCGCGGGTCGCTGAAAAAACCGCCGAAGGCTGGACCGTCAATCAATGGCTGAAAAAGGCGGTGCTTCTGTCCTTCCGGCTGAACGACATGGGCCCGATCGCCGGCGGCCCCGGGGAAAATACCAGCTGGTGGGATAAGGTTCCCAGCAAGTTCGAAGGTTGGGGCGAAAACCGTTTCCGGGAAGCGGGCTTCCGCGCGGTCCCGAACTGCATCGTGCGCCGCTCCGCCCATATCGCGCCGGGCGTCGTACTGATGCCGAGCTTCGTAAACCTCGGCGCCTATGTCGACAGCGGCACCATGGTGGATACCTGGGCGACCGTCGGCTCCTGCGCGCAGATCGGCAAGAATGTGCATCTCTCCGGCGGCGCGGGCATAGGCGGCGTGCTGGAACCGCTACAAGCCGGACCGGTCATCATCGAGGACAACTGCTTTATCGGCGCGCGTTCGGAAGTCGTCGAAGGTGTGGTGGTCGAGGAAGGCTCCGTCCTCTCGATGGGCGTTTTCATCGGCGCCAGCACCAAGATCGTCGACCGCAACACCGGCGAGGTTCACATGGGCCGCGTTCCCGCCTTCTCGGTCGTCGTTCCCGGCAGCTTGCCGGGCAAGCCTTTGCCCGACGGATCGCAAGGCCCGAGCCTCTATTGCGCCGTGATCATCAAGCGCGTGGACGAGCGCACCCGCTCGAAAACCTCGATCAACGACCTGTTGCGCGACTAGTCCGGACACCGAAATGCAGACCGTCGATGCCGTCGCCTTCGCCGCCGACCTGATCCGCTGCCCCAGCGTTACCCCCGCCGAGGGTGGAGCGCTGGACACCTTGCAGCGGCAATTGGAAGCATTGGGCTTCGTCTGTACACGTCTGCCGTTCGAAGAACCGGGAACCGAACCGGTCGATAATCTCTACGCCCGCCTGGGCGCGGAGCAGCCGAATTTCGTCTTTGCGGGCCACACCGATGTGGTGCCGGTCGGCGACAGCGCCGCCTGGGGCCGCGACCCGTTCGCCGGAGAGATTGCCGACGGCGTCCTGCACGGGCGCGGGGCCGCCGACATGAAAGGGGCCATCGCCGCCTTTGTCGCCGCCGTTTCGGATTATCTGTCCGCGCATGGACGTCCGGCGGGCTCGATCAGTCTGCTGATCACGGGCGATGAAGAAGGCCCCGCGGTAAACGGCACCAAGAAAATGCTGGAAGCGCTGGCGGCGCGCGGCGAACGGTTCGACGCCTGCATCACCGGGGAGCCGACCAATCCCAACGCGCTTGGCGAAATGGTCAAGATCGGACGGCGCGGCAGCCTGAACGGCACACTGACCGCCAAGGGTACGCAAGGCCATACCGGCTATCCGCATCTTGCCGACAACGCCGCACACCGCATGGTGAACATGCTGCACGCGCTCACCGGTTGGGAGATCGACCGCGGCAGCGAGCATTTCCAAGCTTCCACCCTGGCCGTTTCAACCATCGATATCGGCAATCCGGCGACCAATGTGATCCCGGCGGAAGCCAAGGCGGTTTTCAACATCCGCTTCAACGATCTGCATAGCAGCGCGAAACTGGAAACGGAGATCCGCGCGCTGCTGGACGCCGCGGCCGGCGGACCGGACTTCTACAACCTGGATGTCGTCTGTTCCGGCGAATCTTTCCTGACGCCGCCGGGCCCCCTGTCGAGCCTTCTCTCCGATGCCTGCGAAGCGGTGATCGGACGGCGGCCGGAACTCAGCACCACGGGCGGCACCTCGGATTCGCGCTTCATCAAGGATTACTGCCCTGTCGTCGATTTCGGCCTGGTGGGTCAGACGATGCACAAAGTGGACGAGCGCGTCGAAGTCAGCGATGTGAATGCCCTGGCGGGGATATACCGGGCGGTCCTGGAAGGCTATTTCAGCAGGTCTTCCGGGCCCGCCTGATGCAGCCGCCCCCTTCAATCGGCGAAATACAGAACAATCTAGCCGGGGCCTGGAAACTCTTTCGCCGCGACCCGTCGGGATCCACGCATTTCGGAACGGACGAAACGTCGTTCTGGAAGAGTTTCTGGTGCGCCGCCATCATCGCGCCCCCCTTCATCCTACTCCTCGTCCTGGTGCCGGACGACTTGCGGATCGACGCTTCCTTTCACCGCACAGCCGTCGTGGAAGCCATCGCCTACAGCATAGGGTGGACCGCTTGGCCTATCGTGGCGCACTGGTTGAGCGGCGTCTTGAATTTCCGCGACCGCTATATTCCATACATCGTCGCCTACAACTGGTCCTCAGGCCCCCAGATAGTCGTCCTGCTGGCGGTTTCCACGTTGGGTGCGATGCTGAACGCGCCGGCCGAACTGCTGGGGGTGCTAAGCTTGGTGGCGGTCTTCTGGCTGTTGATCTACCACGGCTACATCCTCCGCGTCATGACGGGCGTCGGCGGCGGCACGGTTTTCCTGATGGTGTTTCTCGAAGCGGTCCTCGGAACGGTGATCATCTGGGCGCGCGACGTCGTGCTGCTGGGCGGCGTCACCCCGGCTTAAAGTGCTTTAAATCATGTCTCCGCGCTTCAAGCGTATTGAACCGAGACCAGATACAGACCTTCCGGCGGCGCGGTCGGTCCCGCCGCGCTGCGGTCCTTCGCCTGCAAAGCCTTCTCAAGCTGTCTGCGTGACCACTTGCCGCGGCCGACCAGTTCCAAGGTGCCAACAATGATGCGCACCTGGTTGTGCAGGAAGGACCGGGCCGCGACATCGACATGAATCTCTTCTCCAGCGCGGCGCACCCGGACCTTGTCCAGGGTCTTCACCGCGCTGTCCGCCTGGCACTCGCTGGACCGGAAACTGGTAAAGTCGTGATGGCCGACCAGGGATTGGGCCGCCTCGTGCATCAGATCCGCGTCCAGCGGGCGCTGATTGTGCCAGACCTTTCCCGTATCCAGGGCGGGCGGCGGACGGCGGTTGAGGATACGGTACAGATAGACCCGCCCCGTGGCGGAAAACCGCGCGTGAAAATCCTCCGGCACGGGTTCGGCTTCCAGAACCGTGATCGGGTCCGGACGGAGATGGTAATTCAAGGCATCCCGCACCTGGTCCGCGCGGAGCGGCTTCTCGATATCCAGATGGGCGATCTGCCCCAGCGCGTGCACGCCGGAGTCCGTCCGTCCCGCACCCTGAACGGGGGTCGGACATCCGGCCAGCACCTGAGCGGCCTCTTCCAGACGCTGTTGAACGCTTGCCCCGTTATCCTGACGCTGCCAGCCCACGAATGGGCCGCCGTCATACTCGATTATGATCTTCCACCGCTGCATGCGCGCAACCTGCACGGTGCGGCGGGCCCGTCAAGGCCCGCCGGCGCGCCAGAGCCATGATGGCGTCAGTCGGTGGTTCCGTGCTTGTGCTTGCCGTGACCATGCCCGTCACCGTCACCCTGACCATGTCCGTGACCGTGTCCATGACCGGCCCCTTTGGCGGCGACGCCCATCGTCGTCACGGGAATCGTGACGTCACCGGCATTTTTGAAGGTCAGGGTCACCTCGAACACCTCCCCTTTCTTCAGGGGTTGGTTCAACCCCATCAGCATGACGTGCAACCCGCCGGGGCCCATCGCCACTTCCCCGCCCGCGGGGATGGTCACGTCGCCAGCCGGGCGCATTTTCATCACGCCGTTTTCATGTTTGTGGACATGGATCTCCACACGCTTCGATACCGCGCTGGCGCCGCCGATCAGCACATCGTCCCGTGCGCCCGTATTCGCGATGTTCACATAGGCCGCACCGGCCTTCGCCGCGGGCGTCGCGCTGGCCCGGGCCCACGCCTCGCCCACCGCCAAGTCGCCGGCCTTAACGCCGTCCGCCTGGGACGCCGTGGAAAAAAGGAAACACGCCATGGCCGCAACTGCGGCCTTCTTCAGGAAACTCATCGTAACTCTCCATTCTCTTCGATCTGTTCTTGCAGGGATGAAATTCACCCCACAGGCGGCCCCCGCGCCGCAAGATCCGAAGAGATGAAGGCCATGGCGTGATAGGGCGTCGGGCGCGGCGCATAGCCGACATCCGCATACCCGGAAACCGGAGCAGGGATCAGCCCCGCCGGACGAACCGGCGCAAAGGCCGCGTGGACGATGCACCGCGTACAAAGCTCAACGGTTTGAACGCCGTCCTCGGGCGTTTCGCCGTCGATGGCGAAATCCACCAATCGGCTGCCGTCGATACTACAGATTTCCAGGACCCGGTTGTCCGCCCCGGCATCCGCGGTCGCGGCGAGCGCCACCGGTAGAAACAGTTGAAAGAACAGCCCGAAAAAGGCGACGCCGGCCGCAACTCTTCCCAACTGCCGCCCGCGTCCCATCATTCGGCGGCAAGTCTTCCGATGTCGCGCGCCTCGTAAGGGGCGGTCTGATAAACGGCGTTGATCCAGTTTCCGAACAGCAGATGCGCGTGCGTCCGCCAGCGGTTATCCGGCGGAAACTGGGGATCGTTGGAAGGGAAATAGTTCTTCGGAACCTGAATGGTGCGCCCTTCGCCGATGTCGCGGTTGTATTCGTCGGCCAGCGTGTGGGCGTCATACTCGAAATGATTGAAGATATAGACCTGACGGAACCGGTCGTCCTGCAACAGGCACAAGCCGCTTTCCGGCGATTCCGCCAGCACTTTCAGCATCGGATCGTCCGGCAGATCCATCCGCCGGGTTTCCGTGTGGCGCGAGACAGGGACCGCGAACCGGTTCGTGAAGCCCCGCAGCAAAGGCGATTCCGGCAGCAGTACATCGTGATCGAAGACGCCGAACATCTTGTTCGGCAATTCATGTTTCGGCACATCGCGGAAATGCTTCAGGGCCGCCTGTGCGCCCCAACAGATGTTGAACGTGCTGTGGACGTTGGTCTGGGTCCAGTCGAGGATCTTCTTCATCTCTTCCCAATAGATGACTTCCTCGAATTCCAGCGTCTCAATCGGAGCGCCGGTGATCATCAGCCCGTCGAACTTCTGATCCTTGATATCGTCCCAGGTCCGGTAGAAATCCAGCAGGTGCCGGCGCGACACATTGGTCGGCGCGTAGGAACCGGTCGTCAGCAGGGTCACTTCCACCTGCAACGGCGTCGCACCGATCAGCCGGGTAAGCTGCATTTCGGTGTTTTCCTTGCGCGGCATCAGATTCAGGATGGCGATCCGCAACGGGCGTATATCCTGCCGGATCGCATCCCGCTCGCCCAGCACATCCACGCCTTCCTGTTCCAGGAGGCGGCGGGCCGGCAATTCGTCTGGTACCTTGATCGGCATAGCATGTAACCTTGATGAGCGGGGACTATACGCCGCTAAAAGCCTATCACAAGCGCTTAGCGCGCATTTCCCACAACGCCGAAGCAGCGTCAGCCGCCGTGATATTTGACCCATACGCAGAATTGCAAGGCCCGCGGGCTCACCAAGGGTACACGGTTGCGTGCGCCGAACAGCAGCTTTGATGTCAGGTAAGAGAATCCGCGCCACTCCCCAATTGCCAAGCACTCGGGCAAACTGTACCACTGTGCGCCCGCGCGCCGGCCCCAGGCCGGAGGGACGGGAGGGTTCCGGCGGTATCAGGATTGGCATGCCAAAATGACGACACATTCCCTTGACGATTTACGCCGTGAAATCGACGAGATCGACGATGCGATCCACGACCTGATCAAGCGGCGCGCAGACATCGTCAAACATGTCGCCGGCGCCAAGAAGGGTTCCGCCCTGCCGATCCGGCCGGCCCGGGAAGCATCCATGCTGCGCCGCCTTCACGGCCGGCACGGCGGGTCGTTCCCGCTGTCGGCGCTGGCCCGGATGTGGCACGAAATGATCGCCGCCTTCACCATGACCCAGGCGACGTACAGAATCGCGGTCTTCGCGGACCCTGACCATCACACTCTGTGGGATCTGGCGCGCGACCAGTTCGGGTCCCAAACCCCGATGTCGGCGATGGAAACCCGGCGCGAGGTCGTCCAGCAAGTCCTCAGCGGCAACGCGGATGTCGGTGTGCTGCCGCCGCCGGAAGAAAGCGAAGACAAACCCTGGTGGACGCAGTTGGCGGTCGCCGGTGCGCCGGTGATCGTACAGCGCATGCCGTTCGCGGGCGTCGGAAATGTGCGCGGCGTCCCCGCGGAGGCGGTCGCGGTCGCCAATCTGGATCTGGAACCGACCGGCAAGGATATCAGTTATCTGGTCTTCGCGACGGCCGAGCCGCTCAGCCGCGGCACCCTTGTCGGCAAGCTGGAGGCTATCGGGTTGAAAGGCGTCCTGTTGGCCTCCCTGGAGCAGAATGGCGAATGGCTGCACCTTGCCCAGATCGACGATTTTGTCGGCACGGCGGATGACCGGGTCATGAAACTGGTGGATTCGGGCATTGCCGTCTCCGCCAAGGTGATCGGGGCCTATGCGCAGCCGATTGCCGTGAAGGGAGGGCAGCCGGCGTGACGCGGCCGATCCCCAAACCCGGGGTGCTGGACGCCCCGCTATACGTTCCCGGCGAGCATAAGCTGGACGGGATCGCTGAGCCGGCCATTCTGTCCGCCAACGAGAATCCGTTGGGGCCGAGCGAACAGGCCGTCGCCGCCTACCGCGAAGCCGCCGGCCATCTGCACCGCTATCCGGACGGCGGATCGAACGCCCTGCGCCGAGCCATCGCCGATACTCACGGGCTGGAACCGGAACGGTTGATTTGCGGCGCCGGGTCGGACGAATTGATCACCTTCCTGATCCGCGCCTATGCGGGCGCCGGCGATGAAGTCGTCTACTCCAAGCACGGCTTCGCCATGTACAGGATTTCCGCGATTGCCGCGGGGGCCACGCCGGTCGCCGTGCCGGAGTCCGACTTGCGGACCGATGTCGACGCGATTCTGGAAACGGTCAGCCCGCAGACCAAACTGGTCTTCATTGCGAACCCGAACAATCCGACCGGCAGCTATATTTCCGAAGCGGACGTTGCCAAGCTTGTCGAAGGCTTACCGCCCCATGTCGTCGTCGTTCTGGATTCCGCCTATGCGGAATATGTGTCGCGCAACGACTATACGGACGGCGCGTCCCTAGCCGCCCGATACGAAAACGTCGTCATGCTGCGCACCTTTTCGAAAATCCACGGCCTCGCCGCTGTGCGCCTCGGCTGGGCCTATGCCCAGCAGCATATCATCGACACGTTGAACCGCCTGCGCGGTCCCTTCAATGTCACAGCCGCCGCGCAAGCCGCCGGCGTTGCGGCCATGCGCGACGAACGGCATGTGGCCCGCAGCCGCGACCATAACGACCAATGGCTCGCCTGGTTCGCAGAGGCTTTGAAGGAGTTGGGGCTAACCGTTGAGCCCTCCGTCGGGAACTTCGTCATCGTCAAATTTGCAGATGCCGAGACGGCAAAACGCGCGAATGGCTTTCTTGAACGGAACGGGGTCATCGCGCGCGATGTTTCCGGCTATCACCTGCCGGAATATCTTCGTTTTACCATTGGGTTGGAATCCGAATGCCGGAAGGCGGTCGACGCGGTGCGCCGTTTCCTGGAGTCGGAAAAGCGCTGACCCTTTGAAACCCGCCGGTGCTTCCGGGCAACCGTGACCGGCTCTATCCACCGTCTTGCGGCAATGGCCGGCTCTCCACCCGCGCGGGCGGCGGCGCGCGCCCGACTGTTTCCCCCGGCGGCAAGACGGGCGGCACCCGGCCCAATTTGACCGGCCCCAGGTAGAAATCGCCTTCCTGAATGCTGATCGGCACCGCAAGTTCCGGCGGCCCGCCATTTTGCGGCCGGCGCGCCAGCAGGCGCAGGGCGAGGCCGGCCAGCCGGGCCGCATCTTGTGCGATAACCCCCTGCGAGGCCAAGGCGTCGAGCGTTTCGGTAAACCCGGCGATGCGGGTCTGCACCGCCGCGACCGGGCGCAACACCCCATCCAGGGCCGCCGTCCCCTCGCCGCGCAGCCGAAGCG
Organism: Hwanghaeella sp.; assembly: GCA_028282025.1. GTDB lineage: Bacteria > Pseudomonadota > Alphaproteobacteria > UBA8366 > Aestuariispiraceae > Hwanghaeella. The sequence goes on from JANQIT010000006.1 coordinate 14,323, forward strand.
GCCCCCAATCGATCTGCAGCCAGGGCAGATCCAATGTACCGCCCGAATCGCGCCATCCCTCCAGGGCCGAGCGCAGATCCGTCCGTTTCAAGGGTCCCAACAGCTTGGCGCGGACGGAGATATGGTCCAATTCCCGTCCAAGGGGATTACTCAATGTCTCCGGCAGGACGAGATCCTGAAACAGCAGTTCCAGGGCCGCTTGCTCGTCGTCATGAATGCGCGCCGGGACGGCGGACTGTGTCAAAACCGCGTTCATGCGTCCGGCGGAAGCCGTCGCGCCGAGCGCCGGCGCGGCGCCGGCGACTGCTTCCAGCACAATCGCCGCTTCCCGCAAATTGCCTTGAAGGTCGAAGTTCGCGCTCCCTTCGGCCTTGGCCGCGGTCGCGACCAGCGCAACCTTGCGTCCGGCAACCGGCAGGGGCGCGCGATGACGTCCACCGGCAATCAGCCGATAGCGCGTCGGCGTCCAGGGCGCAGCCTCCAGCACCAGTTCATCCGCCGACCAGGACCAGCTATCCCCGGGGTCCGCGATGACCGGATTGCGAAGCCGGACTTGCACCGGGCCCGGAAAGCCGGTTACCGATTTCCCGGCATAGAGTACCGTATAACCCCTGGCCCGCCAGTTATCGATCCACTGCACCACCGTTTCGTCCATGCGGGCCGCGCCCCAGAACCAATAGCCGCCGTACCCGCCCGCCAGGGCGAGCGTGGCGGCCATCAACGCAAGAGTGGATCGGCGTTTCAGCATGGCCCTGCCTATCTGGTATCGCCGCGGCAATCAATTCAGCCGTCACTTCAGCGGTTCCCGGATCGCGGTTGAACGGATGCCGTCGATGCTTACTCTCTATGTCTTCGGCAATCCAGCACCCGGCGACCCGGTGACGATGTGAGTTACGATTTTTTCAAACAGGCCCGATTGGACAGACAGGCCGGCAGCTACCCCGCCTTGAGCGAAGAGGAAAGCGAGCGCCGGAAGAGAGAATTTCTGGCGCTGTTACCGCCACGGGAGGATGTCTGGTTTTTCGGTTACGGATCGCTGATGTGGGATCCGGGTTTCGACCATCTGGAATCCGCCGTGGCGGAACTGGACGGCTGGCACCGTTCTTTCTGCGTGCTCAGTCACCGCTATCGCGGCTCTCCCGAACGGCCCGGTCTGGTGCTGGGACTGGACAAGGGCGGCTTGTGCGCCGGTATGGCCTATCGTGTCTGCGGCGTCTCGCAATTGGAGGAGGCGGTCGACTATCTCTGGGTGCGCGAGATGGTCACGGGGATCTATGACCCGACGCCCGTTCCGGCGACGCTCGACGGGACGCGTCAAACCGCCTGCTGGGCCTTTGTCGTCAACCGTGAGCATCCGCAATATATGGGACATCTGGACAAAAGCGTGCGCGCCGGGATGATCGCGCATGCAATCGGCGGCCGCGGACCGAACATCGAGTATCTGGACAACACCCTGGCGCGCCTGGCTTCGATGGGCATGGAAGATTCGGGGTTGGGCGAAATGCGGGAATTCGTCGGCTCCGCCTTGGAGCCCCGAAAAGGCTGAGCTACTCCTTGCCGAACCCTTCCAGAAATTCCACGACCGCCCCGAAATCGGCCAGGAAATACAGGATCAACCCGACCAGCATGATCCCCACCATGTAGTAGGTGATGGGTACCGGGACGGGTTTTTGGATGCCGCAGCCGGGGCATTCGTCCACATAGCCGGTAATCTCTCTGCCGCATATGCCGCATTTTTGGAGAACGCTTCCGAACATGCGCTGAACCGTACCCGCCTAACCGCAGCGAGGCC
>JANQIT010000217.1 GCA_028282025.1 Hwanghaeella sp.
GTTGTCGAAGAACGCTGTTCGGAATATGGTGGACGCCGTCGCGTCCCCCTGGCTTTCGGCGATAAGACCGGCGAGCAGAGGGGCGGCCGGCCCCCTGTCGTAGGTATCGAAAAGCGCGCCGATCATCGCCCGGATATCGCCGTGCAGGGAACCGGTATCGGACACGATCTCTTCACGGGGCACGATGCTCTCATACAGGTCCGCCGCCAGATGGGCCTTTCCCGGCCACCGGCGGTAGATGGTCTGTTTTCCAACGCCGGCGGCGCGCGCGATGGCCTCGACCGTCGTGCCGCCATAGCCGCGTTCCTCGAAAAGGGTCAGGGCGGCGGTAAAGACGGACTGCTCAGTGTGCGGCGACCTCGGCCTTCCGGGAGATCTGAGGTGCATGAGATTCTCCATAAATACGAGACGGTTCGTTTCTATATTATTTTCAATCGATGGGCAAGGTTGACTTAAGTCAACGCGCCCGGGCGGGGCGTTTCTTAAGGTGTGGGTAACGCTGTTCATGACGTGCGACGCCCCGTCCGCACGGCCCTGCAAGAGGAGCAAGCAATGACCCTGAAATCGATCTTGGTTCATGTCGACGATACGGCCCGGGCGCAACGCTGCCTGGCTGTCGCATCAAAACTTGGAGTTGATCACGACGCGCATGTAATCGGTTTGTCGGTTAAGCCGCCGGTCGCCATTCCGACCTATGCGGCGGTCCACGTTCCCCAGGATGTGTACGCGATGTACGACCAGGACCAGGAACGTCTGATGACCAACGCCAAGGATGCATTCGACGAAGCCATGCGGCGGGCCGGCTGGGATGCGCGGTCCGAATGGCGCCGGGCGACAGGCGACCTGTCCACCGTGATGAGCGGGGAGGGGCGCGGCGCGGACCTGATCGTCATGGGGCAGGAAGAAGGCGATGACGACCCGGCCTATTACGATGGCGCGCCGGACCGTGTGATCCTGGAATCCGGCCGACCGGTGCTGATGATCCCCTATACGGGCGCGCCGGAGCAGATTGGGAAGCGTGCGGTCATCGCCTGGAGCGATACCCGCGAATCCGCGCGGGCCTTGCGCGATGCGTTGCCGCTGCTGGAAAACGCCGAAGAGGTTGAGGTGATTACCGCCAACCCGCCGGAAGACGATGTGGTGCCGGGGGCGGACGTGGCCCGGTTCCTGGGATATCACGGCATTGAGCCGAAGATTTCCCGTGTGATGGCGCGCGACCTTGGGGCCGAGGACACCCTGTTGAACAAAGTCGCGGATTCCGGCGCGGACCTTCTGGTGATGGGAGGGTACGGCCATGCGCGGATCCGGGAACTGGTGCTCGGCGGTGTGACCCACGCCATCCTGAAACACATGACCTGTCCGGTTCTGATGTCGCACTAGGTTGTGCGGCGACACGATGAAGCTGCGCCGGGCCGCCTTGGTCCGCGCGGTTTTTCTTTGCTCTTAGGGTGGAAACGGGCTTTGCCGCAAATCGTTTCAGGTCGGAGAATGGCGTGAAAAACTACAGTTTCGCCGGCTTGCAGTAGACCCCGCGCTGTTTCAACGCCTTGCACAGTGCTTCCGCCCGGGCGCGGTCCGGCAAGGGGCCGGCATGCAGGCGGTGATAGATCCCTTTCGATCCCAGATCGACGCGTTTCACGACCGGCGACAGCGGGCCCAGCAGATCCGAGTAAGATTTGCTCAGTTGCGACCAGCCCTTGTCTGCGTTCTTCGGATCCTTGTAGGACGCCAGATGAACGGCGGCCGTTCCCGTCGCTGGAGCGGGAGAAGTGGACGATGCGGCCGAAGCGGCGGCGACCGTCTTCTGCGGCGTCGCACCGTCCGCCGACAGGGCGACCGGGCCGTCGGGCCTGGCGGCTTTGCCTGCATCGCCCTTCTTGTTCAGGTCGGCCATCGCGCTGGTGACGGAGGCCGGCAGTTCCTGAACACCGGCGACCGGCTGCGCGGGCGGCGGTTCCGCGGTCTCCGCGCCGGCGGGCTGGCGGAATCCCGGAACATAGGCTTCCCCGCCCGATGAGATGATCCGGGTCCCGTCAGGCAGGTATGCGACGCGTTCGAAGGATTGAAGATCGCGGCGGATAATGCCGCCGCCCTTGGTGTTGACCGAATCGAGCCGGACATAGTGGGCCGCGCGCGGAGAATAGAAGAAGGTAACCTCGTCCGGTCGGTCGCGCCCGCATTTCACCTCGAAGGTGTTGAAGTTCCCCGCCGCCGCTTCGACGATGGCTTCCGACGTTACTTCGCAGACCCAGTCGAATTCCCAGGCATAGGGCGGCGTGTCGGTGCTGACCGTCGATTTGAAGGTCATCTTGTTCCCGACCTGAAGCGGAAATATCGATCCGCTGACATCGCTGATCAGGCGGCGTCCGCTGCCGCGGCTCTCGCTCTTCCAGGCTATTGCCGGCATCAGGGGATTGTGGGTGGTGGTCTGGGTTTCGCCGCTGTCGGCGACCCAATCCACTTCGCCGTCCCGCACCTCGGTCACCCGCCAGGTCACCGTCGGGTTGTCGTAGTGATAGGTGTCCCCCACTTCGAAAGTCGGCGGCGCTTGCGCCAGCAACCGCTCTTCCGGGGTCAGGCCGACAATTTCCTCCGGCTCCGGCGTGTTTGGAAACAGATCCAATTCCGGCGTTTCGATACCCGCAACGCCGCACCCGGCCAGCAGAGCCGCCACGGTACCCAATGCCAGACCGTGCCGCAGCCGTCCCATGCCATACCCTTTAGGAAAAGTATCAAGCCACCTAAACATGAGGATAACCTAGGCGAGTCGCACAATTTGGCCACTCAAATTCATGAAAATGCACCGAATGTGCGGGCAGCGTCAGTGTGTGCGGGGTCCGCAGGATAGACAGTTTTTGCAACGATAGGCATACAATGGCCAAGGGAACACTTTTATAAGCAGTATAATGGAAAATGTTGAAGTGGCCCGCCGTGGGCACCCTAATGAGCAGGGGCCGGGTTCTGACTCAGCACCTGGGCAAAAGCCTGAAACCGACGGGTTGGCGTCAGGAAAGCGTCGTCCATGGTGGAAACCATCGCTTCTGACACTTCTTGGGCTCGCGATGCTCGTGGGTATGGCTGCCGTTCGGGTTGCCGACCCGTCTATAACAAAACAACTTCGCTTGGACGCGTTCGGTTTTTACAACCAACTGAGCCCTCGGGTAGCAAATGATCCCAGCCCGGTCGTGATCATCGATATCGATGAGAAGAGTTTGCGCGAAATCGGACAATGGCCCTGGCCCAGAACGGTTTTGGCGGACCTAATCGTTGCGGCGCGCGACAACGGCATGGCGGTCGTTGGAATTGACGCGCTCCTGCCCGAGCCTGATCAGACTTCGCTCAGTCTATTGGCCGACCGGATTCAGCATGCGGACGAGGCGACCCGTCAGGCGCTCGCGGCGATACCGCCAAATGAAGTAGAGATGGCGGACGCAATGCGGTCCATGCGGACGGTCGTGGCTCAAATCGGCATATGGGATGCGGAGCCAGAGCCGCTTTCAAGGGAGGCAGTCCAATCGTCCGTTCAAGTCTATATGATGTCGAGAGGCTCGCAGGGAGCATTAGTGGATACGAACGGGCGGAAAATGCGCACATTCGAATTCGCACAGCAGTTTCTTTCTGAAGCGCCCGTTCTGGTCCCCAATGTGCCGGCCCTGGAATCGGCTGCAGCGGGGCGCGGGCACATCTCGGTTGGATATGAGCGGGACGGAGTCGTGCGGCGGGTTCCTCTGATCCAGAGGATTCAGGGTGTTGTGAAGCCGGCTCTGGCGCTTGAGATATTGCGTGTGGCGTTCGGCGGCAAGTCCATCCAGGTTCAAGTCAACGCTGGCGGCATTGAAGGGGTCGGGCTTCCGGTTCCAGGCAAGGGAACATTCTTCATTCCGACGGATGGTCGGGGGCGTATGTGGGTGAACTTTGCCGTGCCGGACCGCCCGAACACGCCGGACAATTCGGGCCGGCTTTACGTATCTGCGGCGGATATTCTGAACAGCAAGGTTCCCAAAGAGCGTCTTGAAGGGCGTCTTGCGCTTGTCGGCACTTCTGCGGTTGGGCTCTACGACATCAAAAGAACGCCCCTTTCGGATAGTGTTCCCGGTGTAGAAGTGCACGCGAACCTGATCGAAGCCATTCTGCAGGGAGCGTTTCTGAAGCGACCGATTGAAAATTCGATTTATGAATTAGGGGCGCTGCTCGTAGTTGGACTGATTTTTGTTTTTGCCATTCCCCGTTTGAGTCCATTCGATGGCCTTGGCGTTGCTGCCATTTTTGTCGGCATCTGCTGCGCCTTCAGTTGGGTTCAATTCGCCTATGCGGGTGTACTGTTTGATGCGGTCTATCTCAGTATTGCTGCTGTTTTTCTGTATTGGGTCCTGGCATTTGGAACGTTGGTGCGGATCTACCGGGAAAACAAACAATTGAAAGCGGCGATGTAATGGGCTGATGAAATGTCGGAGCCTTTTGACCAGGGCGGAAACCTTTCGTTCGGTATCTGTCCGCCCGGCTCCTGCAGCTCAATCGATGGGGAAATTTCCGCCTGACGGCGGGTTTGAATACCGCTAGACTGCGCCCATGACGGATGCGGCGATAGCACGGCGTGACGCGGGGGAGAGCGGCGGAGCCGGTCCAATGGGCTGGTTGGGCGGCCTGCTCGGCAAGTTGGGAATCGGCAAACCCAAGAAGAGCAAAGGCCCGTGGTGGAAGCCTAGCATCGTAACCCTGCTGGGGTTTTCCATCCTTTCCGCCACGGTTGCGCTGCGGGCCGCCGACCCGGCCATCGTGGAGATCCTGCGGCTCAAAACCTTCGACCTCTACAATCAGATCAGCCCGCGCGTTCCGGAGGAAAGAAGCCCGGTCGTGATTGTCGATATCGACGAGAAGAGCCTGGCGGAGCTGGGACAGTGGCCCTGGCCGCGCACCGTGGTGGCGGACCTGATCGCCGCGACGCGCGATTACGGCATGGCCGTGGTCGGATTCGACGCCGTCTTCGCGGAGCCCGACAGGACATCTCCGTCTTCGCTGGTGAATACGATACGCGGGGCGGATGAACAGACCCTTGAGACGCTGAAGACCCTGCCCAGCAACGAGGACGTCATGGCTTCCGTCATGCGGACGATGCGCACGGTGGTCGGTCAGGCGGGGGCGCGTTCGGTCTCCATCGACGACCCGCCGCAAGTGGCGCTTACCTCCTCGGTCAAGGCGTTCCTGAATGACAAGACGGTTCAGGCCTTCACGCCGCTGGTCGACGGCCGCCCGGCAAGCCCGGAAGAATTCGCGCGGACCTTCTTCCCGAATTTTCCGACCCTGGTTCATAACGTCCCGCAATTGGAGGAAGCAGCCTCCGGCCGCGCGGTCTTCTCGGTCGAAGAGGAAATCGACGGCGTCGTGCGGCGGGTGCCGGTCCTGAAGATCGTGCAGGGAGAAGTTAAGCCCACCCTGTCGCTTGAAATGCTGCGCGTGGCGTTCGGTGGGAATTCGATCCTGGTGCGGGTCAATCCGGGCGGGGTTTCCGATGTGATCCTTCAGGTGCCGGGAACGCCCGGCTATCAAATCCCGACAGACGGGAAAGGGCAGGTCTGGGTCTATTTCGCGGCCGAGGACCAGTTCAATACGCCGGAAAACACGGGGCGTCTGTATGTCTCCGCCTCCGACATCATCAACAGGCGGGTCCCGGTCGAGCGCCTGCAGGGCCGCGTCGCCCTGGTCGGCACCTCGGCCGTGGGCCTGTTGGATATTCGGGCCACCCCGATCAGTCCGCGCCTGCCGGGGGTGGAGGTGCACGCCAATCTGATCGAAAACGTGATGCAGCGGAAATTCCTGAAGCACCCGGTCGAGATGTCCTCTTACGAGATCATCATGACGCTGGTCGCCGGGCTTGTGCTGTTGATTGCGGTGCCCCGGCTCGGCCCGTTCGTGTCGCTTGCCTTCGTCGTCGCCGGCGGGGCGGGCGTGATCGGCTTCAGTTGGTATCAGTTCACGGACCACCTCACCTTCCTCGATCCCGCCTATCCGGGGGCGGCGACCCTGCTGCTCTATTCGGTGCTGGCCTTTTCCAACTACGCCCGCGACGCGGCGGAGAAGCGCCAGGTGCGCGGCGCCTTCGCGCAATATCTGTCGCCGGATCTGGTCGAGCAGTTGGCCGAAAATCCCGACCAGCTTACGCTGGGCGGCGAAACCAAGACCATGACCATGCTGTTTTGCGACGTGCGTGGATTTACCTCCATCTCCGAACTCTACAAGGAAGACCCGCAGGGGCTGACGGTGCTGATCAACCGCCTGCTGACGCCGCTGACGGATGCGATCCTGAAGAAGGGCGGCACGATCGACAAATATATGGGCGATTGCATCATGGCGTTCTGGAATGCGCCCCTGGATGTACCGGAGCAGGAGAAGGACTCCTGCGCCTCCGCCCTGGACATGTATGACGCGCTGGATGCGTTGAACGCCCTGCGCGAGCAGGAAGCCCGGGAAAGCGGCATGAAATATCTGCCGTTGAATATCGGGATCGGCATCAATACCGGCGACGTGGTGGTCGGCAATATGGGGTCGGAGCAGCGGTTCGACTATTCGGTCCTGGGCGATGCGGTGAATCTGGCGGCGCGGTTGGAAGGGCAGTCCAAGGGTTATGGCGTGAAGACCGTCATCGGGGACGCTACCAACGACGCCGCGAAAGGCGATTTCGCCACCCTGGAACTGGATCTGATCGCGGTGAAGGGGAAATCGGAAGCCGTCAGGATCTTCACCCTGCTGGGCCGCAAGGACATGCTGGACAGTCCGGACTTCGCGGCCCTGCGCCGGGATCATGAGGCTTTTCTGGGGGCTTACCGCTCCCAGGATTGGGAAGGGGCCAATGCGCTGGCCGACAGTGGCAGCGCGCATATGGACGGGCTGATGAAGGAATTCTACGACATCTACCGGATCCGTATCGCGGAATTCCAGGAAAACCCGCCGCCGGTCGATTGGGACGGCGTCTACGTCGCGACGACCAAATAGTCAGTGCCCGCCGACGGCCTTGCCCGCCCGGGTCCAGGGGGCGCCGGAAAAGATCCGGCGGACCATCGGTTCGAAATATTCCAGCGGCGGCGTTTCGAACGCCGGGTCGAAGGCCGCGGCATCCCACTCATCGCAGAAAGTGCAGGCTTTCTGGAAAGCCGGATGTCCCCGGTGTTTTTCCCGCATGTCGGGGTCGCGCCCGATCTTCTCGAAATAGTGCCGGCCGACGAAGTCGTTGTGGTTCCGCACCACCCAGTAGTTTTCCTCGCTGACCCACGGGCGCAGGATTTCGGCGGCGAAGGCGCCGTGATTGTCCGGCGCGATATTGTCGCCGATATCGTGCAATAGCGCGCAGACCATGGTTTCCTCGTCCGCGCCAGCCTGTTGCGCCAGGGTTGCGGTCTGCAGGGAATGTTCCAGCCGGTCCACCGGGAAGCCCAGCCGTTCGCCCGCCAGCAGTTTCAGAAGCATGATCGCGTGATCGGCGATCCCGCTGCGCAGACCGTGATAGTGGCCGAAGATCTCGGTCATGTCCTCGGCGGTGGCTTGGCCGAGGGTGCGGAATTGAGGTCGTTGATAGCTGGGCGGCATCTTGGCAAGGTTCTCCGACTCTTGGACTTTGGCCTCATACCACTATGCGGCCCGGAATCCACATGCGGCAAGGGGAGACGACGGTGTCATTGAATTTTGAAACTCTCACGCTGGAGCGTCCGTCGGACCATGTGCTTCTGGCGACCCTCAACCGGCCGGATGTGGCCAATGCGTTCAACACGCGCATGGCCGAAGAGTTGCTGGCCCTGTGGACCGGGCCGGCGGCCGACCCGGACACCCGCTGCATCGTGCTGACAGGGGCGGGCGAGCGGGCTTTCTGTGCGGGCGCGGACCTGAAGGAACGGGACGGCATGTCCAAACAGGACTGGCATGTTCAGCACGACCTTTTCGAACGCATGGCCTATGCGCTGATGGATTGCCCCAACCCGGTGATCGCTGCGGTCAACGGTGCGGCCTATGCCGGCGGCTTCGAAATGGTGCTGGCCGCCGACTTCGCCTATGGGGTGCCGACGGCGCGGTTCGCCCTGACCGAAGTGACGCTGGGGCTTATTCCGGGCGTCGGCGGAACCCAGAATCTGCCGCGCGCGGTCGGGTTGCGGCGCGCGAAGGAAATGATGCTGACCGGACGGCCGATGGGGGCGGACCAGGCGCTCGACTGGGGCGTGCTGAACCGTATCTGCGACCGGGAAACCCTGCTTGCGGAAGCGCTGGCCACGGCGAAACAGATCGCCGGCAACGCGCCGCTGGCGGTGCGCCAGGCGATGGCCGCGATGGATGGCGGCATCGATATGCCGCTTGCCGAGGGCCGGCGGCACGAAATCGCCTGTTACAACACCCTGGTTGACACGGATGACCGGCGCGAAGGCATTGCGGCGTTCAACCAGAAACGCAAGCCGGTCTTCAAAGGACGTTAGCGCGCAGGCCGGACAGCGTCCGTTCCGTCATTGCGGCCATGACCTCCAGATGCGCGGTGAGCGCCTTCAGAACCGCGCTGTCGAATGCCGGTCTTTCCGCAGGCGGCAGCCTTCTATGGTGGGCGAAGGCATATTGCAGGATCAGCAAAAGGGTGCCCGAATAGCAAGCGCAGGCGGCGCGATCCTCCGCTGCGCCGGGCCGCGACTGGTCGAGCAGCGGCGCCAGGGAGGAGATCGCCGCATCCAGGCCGGCGGCGGAGGCCAATGCGCCCCTGGCGTCCGCCATCCAGCGTTCGAGCGCCCTTTCATAGGTTGAGACCGCCGCCGGCATTTCCGCTTGCAGGGCGGTCCTTGGCGCGCTTTCCGCAATGGTTTCGGCGATGATGCCGGCGCCGGACGCCGCCGCGGCGGGGAGCTGGACCTCTCCGGGCCGGGCCGGGGTCGTATTCTCGATGCGCACCCCGTCGCTGCAATTGATCAGCGCAACTTCCCGATGCGCCGCCGCGAAGGCGTTGAAAAAGGCCCGGGTGAACAGCAGCGCCAGATTGGTATAGGCGGTTCCGCCGAAATTGCCCGGCAGAGGGATTTCGAAACGGTCCATCCCGGTGCCGGAACGCAGATATTCGTCGTCCGTCCAATTGTAGTAGGAGGCGTCGGAATGGTGCTTGTCGGGGGATTTGGAGCCGAGATCCAGGCCGAAGAAATAGATCTGCCCGGAGCCCAGCCAGGCGCCGGCGCGCAACGCCAGATTCGTCACGGTCGGGGCCGCGTGACGCCAGCGGCCATAGTCCCCTTCGAACAGGACCGACGATGTCACCCGGTCCTGGAAATAGAACAGGACATCGCCGAACAGGCCCGGAATTCTGGGATCTATCGTAACGGCGGACAGCAGCGGGATGTTGGAGAGATCGTGCCGTGCGGCGACCATGGCGAGGCCGTCGAAGGTTTCGGGGTCGTTCTCCACCTCGCAGTGCAGGTCCGGTACGATGCCCTGTTCCAGCAGCGCGCTGAGCGCGGTCCCACCGCTGATTAGGATGGCGTCCCGCCGCAGCCGGCGGATGTCCCCGATGGCGTCGTCCAGCGACGGGCCGGTGCCGACGACCAGGGTGGGCATGCCTGTGCGCGGCGGCTGTGTCGCTGACGCAATACTTCCCTTCGGGCCCGCCAGGTTCGTCACCGCGTTGCGGATCATGATGCATTCATCCTCGACGAACCCCAGGGAACTGCCAAGGGTCGGCACCTGCTGAGCGAACAGATCGCGCGTCCGGTCGAGAATCGGACTGTTGTAGTGCGTAAAGATATAACTTCCGTCCAACCGGGCGAAGGCGTTCTTGCGCAGTGCTTCGAAGGTCTTGGCTGAAAGTGCGGCCGGATCGTCGCCAATCAACAGGTGTAATGAGCCCCCGGTCTCCGACAATCCGGTCAGAAGTTTCGTCCAATCGAGGACCCGCAGACTGGCATCGATGAAATGCGCGTAGGGTTCGACCAGAATCAGATCGCGATAGTGGAACGACCCCTGCAAAAGCGGCAGATGAAGGCCGAGGCCGACCCCGAGCGAGACCAATGCGCCGACGGGTACATCCGTCTCGCCGTCCGCCGCATCCGGCAGAGGGCCGAACCGATCGATCAGGGATTGATAGACATCGCCTTCCCCTTTCACCCAGCGCGACCCGATCCGGGGCGCGTCGAAAGAAAGGCGATTTGGGGCCGCGCGAAACCGCGCCACCTGACCGCTGGCATAGGTGGCTGCGCCGCCGCCATACAGGACGGATCCGCCCAGATCCAGGTTGATGTCGCTGACGTCCGGCTCCGCGATGATGCCGAGCGGCGCGCGGCCCGCCTCCTCAATGGCCGAAATCGTCGCACCCGGAAGCACACGGCGTAGAGCCGCAAGGTTTGTATGGTACAATTCGGCGTTCATCCAAGAGGGGTCCGATGTTTCTGCGCTTTGTTCTGACTCTACCGATTCTGGTCCTGGCGGCCATAGCGCCGGCTTTGGCGGAGGAAAAGGTCGATCTTGAACTCGTACTCGCCGCTGACGGGTCCGGTTCCATCGATGACGCGGAACTGGCCTTGCAGCGCAGGGGGTATGCGGATGCGGTCAACGATCCGAAACTGCTCAGTCTGATGACCGGCGGCCTGTATGAGAAAACGGCTGTTCTGTATGTGGAGTGGGGCGCGTGGAATTCCGTCCACACGATTGTCGATTGGACCGTGATTTCCAACAAGCAGGACGCGGAGCGGTTCGCCGCCGCCCTGATGGCCGCCCCACGCAAGGCTTTCGGCTATAACGCCATCAGCGCCGCCATCGATTACGGCGTCGCGGAAATCGAAACGAACGCCTATCGGGGACTGCGGCGGATCATCGATATCTCCGGCGACGGACCGAACATCAACAGCCGTCCCGTCACCCAGGCCCGCGACGATGCGGTGGCCAAGGGCGTCACCATCAATGCGCTGGTCGTGAAGTCGCGCGGCGGCGGCTTTCCCGGTCCCGGCGGCATGCCGTTGGAAGAACATTACAAGCAGCATGTGATTGGCGGCCCCGGCTCCTTCGTTAAGATCGCCGACAAGAACACCAGTTTTGCCGAAGCGGTTCGGAACAAGATGCTTCTGGAAGTCGCCCGTGGTATTCCGCAATTGGCCCAGGCGGCCGATCCTGAAGAACCGACCATCGAAGAATAATCGCAAACCGATTTAGGGGCCTTTCCATGTCCGATCCAACCGATCTGGCGCTTGCGTCAGCCACCGATCTTGTGCGTCTTTACCGGACCGGCGAGGCGTCGCCGGTGGAAGCGGTTCAGGCCGCGATAGAGCGTTACGGACGCTTCGAGGGCGCGGTGAACGCCTTCGTCCTGTTCGATGCGGAAGCAGCCCTGCAGGCGGCGCGGGAGTCGGAAGCCCGCTGGCGAAAGGAAGAGCCCGCCGGCCTGGTGGATGGCGTCCCCACGACGATCAAGGATCTGGTGGCGGTGCAAGGCTATCCGACCCGTCGGGGATCCCTGACGACATCCGGTGCACCGGAAGCTGAAGACGCGCCCAGCGCGGCCCGCCTGCGTGAGCACGGCGCGGTTATCCTGGGAAAGACCACCACGCCGGAATTCGGCTGGAAACCGATGACGGACTCCGGGTTGAGCGGCGTGACCCGCAACCCGTGGAACCCGTCCAGGACGCCGGGCGGCAGCAGCGGCGGCGCGGCGGCGGCTTGCGCGTTGGGAATAGGCGCGCTGCATATCGGGACGGATGGCGGCGGGTCGATCCGTATTCCCGGCGCTTTCACGGGCATTTTCGGCATCAAGCAGACGTTCGGCCTGGTGCCCGCCTATCCGATGTCTCCGATGGGGACCGTTGCGCATGTGGGGCCCATGACACGCACGGTCGCGGACAGCGCCTTGATGCTGGATGTGATATCCGAACCCGATGCGCGGGACTGGTACGCGGTGACCGACGGTTCCGGCGGGTTCGGCGAGACGTTGGAGGCCGGTGTCGAGGGGCTGCGCATCGCGTTCAGTATGGATCTCGGCTATGCGAAGGTCGCGGCAGACGTCCAGGAACGGGTCAGGGCCGCCGTGAAGGTCTTCCAGGATCTGGGCGCGACGGTGGAGGAAGCCGATCCCGGTTTCTCATCCCCTGCGACCTGTTTCTCCACGCACTGGTACGCAGGGGCGGCTTATGTCGGCAAGGAGTTCGGCGACGAACAAATGGCGATGATCGATCCGGGATTGAGGACGGTCATGGAAACCGGCGGCACCTTTCCGTTGTTCCACTATATGGATGCGGTGCGGGAGCGCGAACAATTGGGCCTGACGATGGCCCACTTCCACGAAACGTACGATCTTTTACTGACGCCCATGATGCCGCTGACCGCAATCGATGTGGGAAGCGACACACCCGATCCATCGATGTCGAGTTGGATGGATTGGACGCCGTTCAGTTATCCATTCAACCTGACTCAGCAGCCGGCCGCGACGGTGCCGTGCGGTTTCGGGGATGACGGTTTGCCGGTGGGGCTGCAGGTCGTTGGACCGAAATTCGCCGATAATCTGGTTCTGACCGCGGCCCGCGCTTACGAAAAGGTCCGTCCCTTCAAGATGCCGGACGGGTCCGCCCTTTCGGTCTGATTGTCGGGCCGGTCAGCGCGTCAGCGTGAATTCTCCGCGGCACGTCTCGTGATTATGCGGGTTATAGAACCTGCCGGTGATTTCGTCGTCGGTCACCGTGCCCATGATGACCCAGGCGCGACTGTAATAGAGTTTGCCGTTGAAGCGGCCGTTCGGCCGGACCCGGGCGTCGATCGTCAGGCTGTTGAACGCGGGGGCCGTGATCGCGCCGGTAATATGGTCGCCCTCTATCTTTAAGGTAATGTCGTGCGAACTTCCCGGATAGCAAAGCGGCATCGGTTGCGATCCGGGATCGCCGGCGACGGTCCTGCCGCGCCACAAGGCCGGGCCCCTTACGGCGGGGGCCGCGGCGACCTGGGCCGGTTTGACCGGCGCGGTGGCGGGCTGTTGCGCCGGGGGCGTTTGCACGGTGAGTTGGGCCGTCTGTTGCTGCGTGCGCAAGGCGTCGATCCGGGCTTGTGCAAGCGCGGCGAACTGCCCGTTCGGAAACTGCCCCAGATACGCCATGTAGTCGGAAGGCCGGTTGCTGTCCTTCACGGCGTTCCACAATCGAAGGTCCTTCATCAAGGGGTCTTCGCGCGGCGCTGCCTGTTGTTTTCGCAGCGTTTCCAGTCGGGCGCTGGCCAAGGGGGCATAGAGGCCGTCCGGATACCTGTTCAGGAAAGTCTGGAACATCGCGGGATCGGAACTGTTCCGGATGCTCTCCCATAGCGCCAATTGGTTATTCAGATCGCTTTGGGGCGCCGGTGTCGTCTGTTGTGCCTGACTGCGCAACCGCTCTTCGGCAATGGTCGCGAACAGGCCGTTGGGAAAGGCGCTCAAATAGCTGCGGTACAGATCGGGATTGTCGCTGTTGGCGATCGATTTCCAGTATTCGATCTCGACCGCCTGGTTCGACTGCGGCTGCGGGGCCGGGATTTTGCCGGGCAAGGGTTGCGTCTGATCCGCGACTTCGGCATTTACAAAGTAGAAATCCCCGGTCAGAGAGGAGGCTTCCCACGGCACCTGACGGCGGTTTGTCCGTTCCATCACCGAGATGCGGACGGTTTTGAAAACCTCTTCGACTTTTTCGCCGGGCGCCTGCATGGCCCGGGCCAGGGCCTGTGTGTAGGGCGAATTGCGGCCGCGACCGTCTTCCGCCACCCGCCCCGGGGCCGTGGAATAGGCGACCAGGGTGCCGCTTGGCGCATCCATACGCGCCAGCCCGCTTCGCGCCGCCCGGGATCCCGACTCGAAAGGATTGTTCCGGCAGGCGTCCAGCACCACCATGTTCAGGGCGTTTCCGGCCCGCTCCAGCGCGGCCAGAACGATTGAGGCGCGCACGCCTTCGATATCGACGTCCAGTTCGTCGCGAATGTTGCTGCCCACGGGGATCAGATAGTTCTCGCCCCCAACCTGCACGCCGTGTCCCGCGTAGTAGAAAAGGCCGACCGAATCCTTGCCGGCGCGTTCCAGCGCGCGCCCGAAATCCACGATGGCCCGTTTCATTTCGCGTTGGTTGATGTCCTTGTACTCAAAAACCTCAAACCCCAATACGCGCAAGGTTGCCGCCATCAAGGCCGCGTCATTGGCGGGATTGCGCAGCGGGGCGAAGGAATAGTTGCTGTTCCCGATGATCAGCGCATACCGGCCGCCGGTCGCAGACGCTTCGCGCGGCTCCATGACAAGGGCTGCAATCAATAGCCAAACGGCCGCGAAATATGTGAAAAATCTGAAAATGACGCTCGTCTCCACTACAATTGTAGTCACATTAGCAAATCATTCCGTAAATGTGCAGCATTCTTAGCACCTTGCGGTCGACAGGTGCGCCGGTTAGAACGCCGCAGTCCCGGTAGACTGCCCGTAACCCAAAGGATCTGCTAGATACGATGAGTGCCATCCGCCCAGCCGACGCCGCTGCGCGCCGTCGAACCTTCGCGATTATCAGCCATCCGGATGCCGGGAAGACCACCCTGACGGAGAAACTTCTTTTGCTGGGCGGCGCCATTCATCTGGCCGGCGAAGTGAAGGCGAAGGGCGAGCGCCGCCGGGCGCGGTCCGACTGGATGAAGATCGAACAGGAACGCGGAATTTCAGTGACCACATCGGTCATGACGTTCGAACGCGACGGGATGACCTACAATCTGCTCGATACGCCCGGGCACGAGGATTTTTCGGAAGATACCTATCGGACGCTGACCGCCGTCGACAGCGCCGTCATGGTGGTCGATGCGGCCCGCGGGATTGAGGCGCAGACCCTGAAACTGTTCGAGGTGTGCCGTCTGCGGGATATCCCGATCACGACTTTCGTCAATAAGATGGACCGGGAATCCCGCGACCCTTTCGAGATCATGGACGAGGTGGCGGAGACCCTGGCGCTGGACGTGACGCCGCTTTCCTGGCCGATCGGGATGGGGCGCAACTTTCTGGGATGCTACGATCTGGTGAATGACCGCCTGATCCTGATGAAACCGGACGGCGGTGGAGAGCTTATCGATGTCACGGGCCTGGACGACCCGGTCCTTGCGGATCATATCCCGGAGGACCGGCTTGAAACCTTACGAGAGGAAGCGGCGCTTGCCCGGGAGGCTTGCCCGCCGTTCGACGAGGAAGCCTATCGCGCCGGCCACCTGACCCCGGTCTTCTTCGGCAGTGCGTTGCGCAATTTCGGTGTGGCGGAATTGCTGTCCGGTATCGGGAAAAATGCGCCGGCGCCGCGCGCGCAGGAAAGCGACAAGCGGGATATCGAACCCGGTGAAGAGAAGGTGACCGGCTTCGTCTTCAAGGTTCAGGCCAACATGGATCCCAAGCACCGCGACCGCATCGCGTTCATGCGCATCTGCTCCGGCCGGTTCAGCCGGGGGATGAAGCTCAACCATATCCGCACCGGCAAGCAGATGGCGGTTCACAACCCAATTCTGTTCTTTGCCGAAACGAGAGAGTTGGCCGACGAGGCCTGGCCGGGCGATATCATCGGCGTGCCGAACCACGGGACATTGCGGGTGGGCGATACCCTCAGCGAGACCGAATTGCTGCGGTTCGTCGGCATCCCGAACTTCGCGCCCGAAATTCTGCGCCGTGTTCGCTTGGACGATCCGATGAAATCCAAACATCTGGGCCGCGCCTTGGTCAGTCTTGCCGAAGAGGGCGTCACCCAGGTCTTCAAACGCATGTTGGGGGGCGACTGGATCGTCGGTGTCGTGGGTCAGTTGCAGCTCGACGTTCTGGTCACCCGGGTCGAGCAGGAATACGGCGTAAAGATCGGCCTGGAACCCGCACCCTTCGAGACGGCGCGCTGGGTCTATTCGAGCAACAAGGCTGACCTGGACAAACTGATCGGATCGAACAACAGCGCCATGGCTGAGGACGGCGACGGCGAACCTGTCTTCCTGGCCCGGAACGCCTGGGAACTGAACTATCAGACCGAGCAGAACCCGTCCGTTCAGTTCAGCGCGACCAAAGAGCGCGCGTAAGCTCGCTGAGGCTGGTCTTCTGGCTGCCGTCCGGGCTGAAATTCTCCGGGCGCAGCCAGTGGTCGAAAGCGGCTTTGACGTCCGGCCATTCCTCCTGCGTGATGGAATACCACGCGGTGTCCCGATTCTTGCCGCGGACGACGAAATGGTTGTGGAACATACCCTCGAACCGGAACCCGAAGCGCAGGGCGGCGCGCCGGGACGGGTCGTTCAGCGCGTCGCATTTCCACTCGACCCGGCGGTAGAGCAGGTTGTCGAACGCGTGAACCATCATCAGGTAAATTGCCTCGGTCGCTTGGGACGTGCTGCGCCAGCCGGGGCGAAACCAGATATTGCCGAGTTCCACGGAGCCGTGCGCCGGTACGATATTCAGGTAACTCACCATGCCGCCCGCCTCCGTACCGTCCGGATTGAGCAAGGCGAAGAACGATGGGTCGGAACTTCCCGCGCAGGTTTTCAGCCAGGATTGCGTCGCTTCCGGCGATCTTTCCGGCACATGAGACATGAAGCGCCAAGCCTGCTCTGCTTCAAGCGATTCCAGGATGGCCGAATGCAGCATGTCGCGATGCAGCAGGGGGTTGAGCGGCGCCAGAGCCACCGTGCGGCCGGTGAGTGCCGTGCGCCCCGGATGGACGCCCGACGGTGGGACGGGAATCTCGAAATCCGATGCCGCCCGCCTGTTCAATGCGCTTTCGCGATCCCCTTGCATAGGCCCGTTCTCCGGATTGTTGCGGCGTCTTTGACGATCATTGACAAATGTTCATCATGCCATTGAATCTTGAACTAACCGCGTATTTTTGCGCATAACCTATGTTTCTACACAACCGGAAGAACGCGCGCGGCATGACCGAAACTTCGGGTGCGGACGGACTAGACCCGGTCTTCGCTCCTCTTATTGCGGGGATTGCGGATGCGGCTGCGGTGTTCGAGGACCCTGGCGGCGGCGTGTTTACCCTGACATGGTCCAATGCAGAATTCCGCCGCGTCCTGAACCTGGATGCCGCGCGGGGTGCGGCAATCTCTCTGGAGGCTCTGTTCGCGGCGCCGGCGGCCAAAAGCTGCGTTGAGAAATGCGCACAATCCGGCAACCACCAGTCTTTCCCATCGTCGGTGTTGAAGGACGGCCGGACGGATCGGAACATCCTCGTCCATTTAATGCGCCTGCGGGACGGGGAGAGGCCCGCTGTTCTGGCGACCGTCTGCGATGCCGCCGTGGCCGAACCGATCCAGGCCGAGGGCGGATCGCTGCCGCACCTGCGTCAGCAAATCCGGGATGCCTATCCCGCCCCGCATGCATTGCTGGGGACGGAAGAATTACTGCGGTTGGTGAATGATTCCTCGCCGGTGCTGATCGCCTATGTAAACCGCGAACATCGGTATGAATTCTGTAACCGCGCTTACGAGATTTTCTTCGATATCCGCCGCGACTCGATTCGGGGAAAGCACCTTGTGGAAGTTGTTTTCGAAGAGCGCTACGCCTACCTGACGAAAGACCTGGAAGGGGTGTTTTCGGGTGAGCAAGTTCAAACGGTTGCGGAATACGGGTTTCGCGAAAGTGGCGTGGACTATGTCGATTGGACGTTCACACCGCATCTGGACAGAGCGGGTGCGGTAGTCGGGTTCGTTGCATCCGGTATTGTCATCACCGACCGCTTGAAAGCGGAAAGCGAGTTGCGCGCCAATCAGGAACGTTTCGAACTGGCGATCCGCGGATCTGCGGCCGGTCTGTGGATTTGGTCGATTGACGATGACGCCTTGTTCATGTCACCGCGTTTTAAGGAAATTGTCGGCCTCGACCAGGATTTGGAGGTTGAGACGGGTGACGTCGCCCTGGCCCGGCTTCTTCCCGAATATAGGCCGGCCTTCGACAAGGCGATGCGCAACCACATCATGCATCGCGATCCCTTGGATCTGGAGGTGCAGGTTCAGGCCTCCGGCGAGCGCGAGCGCTGGGTCCATTTCAGGGGAGAGGCGGAGCGGGACGGTTCCGGCCGGGCGCTGCGGCTTGCCGGGTCGGCCCATGATATTTCCGACCGGAAACATGCGGAGAAAATTCTGGAGCGTGCGGTAAACGACCTTGCATTGGCGAATGCCGAGCTGGAGTTGCAGGCCGTCCGTATGGAAAAAATGGCTGAAGACTACGGCGCTGAAAGAGATCGCGCCGAAGCGGCCAACCTGGCGAAATCCGAATTCCTGGCAAACATGAGTCAC
Organism: Hwanghaeella sp.; assembly: GCA_028282025.1. GTDB lineage: Bacteria > Pseudomonadota > Alphaproteobacteria > UBA8366 > Aestuariispiraceae > Hwanghaeella. Next base: position 18,241 of record JANQIT010000217.1, read on the forward strand.
GAGATCCGCACCCCGATGAACGGCGTTATCGGCGGGGCGCAATTGCTGGCGACAACGGGTCTGACTGCCGATCAGGAAGGATATCTGGAAGCTATCACAACATCAGCGGAATCTCTGCTTTCCCTGATTGACGACCTTCTGGACTTGTCCAAGATCGAGGCGGGTCAACTGGAATTGGAACAGGTCGACTACGATGTTTTGGATATTCTGGATGGCATGCGGACGATGTTCGCTCCGCGCGCCCGGGCCAAGGGTATAGATTTTATCGTGCACCCGGCGGAACTGTCGGCTTCCAAGGTTCGGGGCGATCCCACGCGTTTGCGGCAGATCATGATCAACCTGATCGGCAACGCGGTAAAGTTCACCAATTCCGGCGTCGTCACGCTTGCCGTCAGGGAAGAAGACGATCCGCGGCAAGGCCGCCGCTTCCGGGTGACGGTGTCCGATACCGGGATCGGTATTCCCGCCGGGCATCAGCACCGGTTGTTCGAAAAATTCTCCCAGGCCGATGCATCGACCACGCGGCGTTTCGGGGGAACGGGGCTGGGCCTCGCGATCAGCAAGCAGCTTGTCGAGCTGCTGCAAGGAGAGATCGGCTTCGAAAGCGAGGAAGAGCTCGGCAGCACCTTCTGGTTCACGGTCCCGGTGGTGTTGGCGGCGTCCGGCGATGCGGAGTTCGTCCAAGCGGATGGGGCAAGCAGTTATTTGGCGCTGCCGGCCAAGCGGCTTTCGATCCTGGTGGCCGAGGATCGGGAGATAAACCAGCAATTGATGAAAGCCTTCCTGGAGCGCGCCGGGCACGACGTTACCGTGGTTGAGAATGGACGGATCGCCGTGCAGGCGGCGCGTGCCGGACAATACGACGCGGTGCTGATGGATGTGCAGATGCCGGAAATCGACGGCGCGACCGCGACCAAGCTGATCCGGGAAGGCGAATGGGACACCGATAGTCACTTGCCGATCATCGGCGTTACCGCGAACGCCATGCGCGGCGACCGCGAACGCTATCTTTCCGCTGGGATGGACGAGTTTGTCGCCAAGCCCATCTTGCCCGAACAGTTGTTCGAGGCGCTTGGGAAATGTTGCGGCGTAAGAGGACCCAAACAGGGTGCGGGACGGGGGCGAACCGAAGCGGGCAAGGATGAAAGTGACGCAACGCGGCCCCTAGAGCGAATGCGCTATCGGCCTGACAGAGAAGGGCACGATGGCGCGCCCGGCGTCCAGGGCGCCGTGCAACCGTTCCGGCGCGATTGAGACCGCTTCCTCGATCTGCCCGTTACGGTGTTTCCATGTTTCGGAAGAGGGGTGGACGGTCGGCGGTGTGTCGGCTGTCGGGTAGGCGCTTGCCTCGGCGCGGCGCGGACGGCAATCTGACAGCCCGCCATGAAGAATGAGTTCCGGTCGCATGTCTTTACCGCTCCAAGGTTTGCTGGTTGTCTCCCTAGAGCAGGCCGTCGCCGCGCCCTACTGCTCCATGCGTTTCGCGGATGCCGGGGCGCGGGTTATCAAGATCGAGCGGGAAGAGGGCGACTTCGCCCGGCGATACGATAGTCTTGTAAAAGGGGAAAGCGCCTACTTCTCCTGGCTGAACCGGGGTAAGGAATCGCTGGTCCTGAACGTCAAAGAGGCGGTGGATACGGACCTGCTGCACCGGCTGCTGGATCGTGCCGACGTCTTCATTCAGAACCTGCGGCCCGGCGCGGCCGAAGCGCTGGGGTTCGGTGTCGACGCCCTGGCGGAACGGTATCCGCGCCTGATCTCCATCAACATCACCGGCTATGGCGACAGCGGCCCGCTGAAGGATATGAAGGCCTACGATCTTCTCGTCCAGGCGGAAAGCGGGTTGGCGGCGATCACCGGACGGGCGGAAGGGCCCGGACGGGTCGGTGTTTCCGTCTGCGACATCGCGACCGGGCTCTATGCTTACTCGGCGGCGATGGAGGCGCTCTTCGCGCGCGAACGGACAGGGCGCGGCCAATCCATACAGGCCTCTCTGTTTCACAGCATGGCCGACTGGATGTCCGTGCCCTATCTGCAGTTCCGCTATGGCGGCAAGGAACCGAAACGCGTCGGCCTGAACCATCCTACAATTGCTCCGTATGGCGCCTATCCGTGCGCGGATGGCGATCTGCTGCTGATTTCGATCCAGAACGAACGGGAATGGGCGCGTCTGTGCGGCGACATTCTGGAAGACCCCGGCCTCGCCTCCGATGCACGCTTCAACACCATGAGCGACCGGGTCGCGAACCGGCCGGCGCTGGATGCGATCATCGAAGCGCGGTTCGGCCGGGAGAGCCGCAAGGACCTCTCGGCGAAGCTTCTCGACGCCGGGATCGCGTTCGGGGCGGTCAACGGCATGCAGGGGCTGGTCGATCATCCGCAGTTGCGCGTTTTCGACGTTACCTTGGCCAATGGCGAG
>JANQIT010000296.1 GCA_028282025.1 Hwanghaeella sp.
TATACAGCAGGGTCGGCACGCGTTCATCGGTACCCAGCACCCGCTCGGTCGCCTGACTCCAGCGCGGATGGGAGACCTCCGGGTTCACATTCGCCCAGAAACCGTATTCGGCGCCCTGGATTTCCTCCCAGAAGCCGATGGGCCGCTGGTCGGTAAAGGTAAAGCGCACCAGGGATTTCACGGATTTGAAGCCGTACTTCCAGGGAGCCACCAGACGCAGGGGCGCGCCGTTCTGCTTGGCGATCGGCTTGCCGTACAGGCCGGTGGCGATGAAGGCCAGTTCATTGGTCGCTTCCGCCATGGTCAGCCCCTCAACATAGGGCCAGGGATACCAGACGGACCGCAGGCCCGGCATCGTCTCTTCCTGAATAACCGTTTCCATGCGGATATATTTCGCGCTGGAAAGGGGGCGGGCGTACTCGACCAGGGCCGCCAGGGGGAAGCCGCTCCAGGGCACGGCCATCGACCAGGCTTCGACGCAACGGTGCCTGTAAAGACGTTCTTCCAGCGGCATCGCGCGGATCAGGGTGTCGAAATCGACCGTGCGCTCTTCCTCTACCATGCCGTCCAGCAGCACGGTCCAGGGGCGCAATTCCATCCGCTGCGCCAGTTCCGAAATTCCCTTATGCGTACCGAATTCGAAGAAATTGTTGTAGGTCAGCGCGTGATTCTCTTCCGTGACCGGACGGTCCAGGGTGTAGCGCGTATTGCGTTCGACCGGGTAAAGGTCGGCTGTCGGGTCCGCTGCGGCCCGCGCCGCGCCCGCGAAGGCCGCCGCGCCGCCCAGCAGAATGCTGCCCGCGGCAATCTGTTTCGCCAATTCGCGCCGGTTCAGATAGGCCGCTTCGGACGTCGCCAGACGTTCCGGGAGTTCCCAACTGCGCGGTTTCTTGATCAGCATCTTTCTCACCCGTTCACGGTTTGCCGGCCGCCCGCCCGCCGTAGTGGCGTGGGTCGGTATCGTTTTATACCATTGCTGTCGGGTAAGTGGAGGGCTCGCGCCGTTGCGCCAAATAAAACAACTGTGATGGCGGTATTCCGGCGAGGCGGCGTTCAACCGGCTGTCAAGGGCCGTTGCCCGGCATATGCATAGTAGAAAAAGAACGACGCCGGCCCTGACCGCAGGACCGGCGTTCGCCCCGGTTGCGTGTGCGGTCCGCCCTTAGCCCAGCATGCTGCGCAGCATCCAGGCGTTCTTTTCGTGCAGATGCATCCGCTGGGTCAGCAGGTCCGCCGTCGGTTCGTCGCCGGCCTTCTCTGCAGCCGGGAACACCGACCGGGCCGTGCGGGCCACCGCTTCCTGGCCTTCGACAAGCTGGCGGATCATTTCCTGCGCGTCCGGCGTGCCCGTTTCTTCCTTGATGGAGGTCAGGTCGGCGAACTGCGCGTAGCTGCCCGGGGCCGGTTCGCCCAAGGCGCGGATGCGTTCCGCCACTTCGTCGACGGCCGTCGCAAGCTCCGTATACTGCCCTTCGAACATCGTGTGCAGCGTGTTGAACATCGGCCCGGTAACGTTCCAGTGGAAGTTATGGGTCTTCAGATACAGCGTGTAACTGTCCGCCAGTAGGCGGGACAGGCCCGCGGCGATTTCGCGCCGGTCTTCCTGATCGATGCCGATATTGATTTCCATTTCCCTCTCTCCTCTCGGTTGACCGGCACTGTGCCAAGCATCGCCTATCATAATGATAAGCATAAGTTTAGAATAATTCAAAATTGATAGGCTAAATGTAGGATTTGCCGTACTTTATGCAAGGAAATTCTGCAAAGAAATACCGTGCGCACCGTGAATGCCAGCCATGCGCGTTCGGCGGGCTCTCGTCATCTTTCGCCGGTTGGAGACTGCCGCCTGCATCCCTGGGCTGCATCCTGGCCGCTGGCACAGGATCGGGGAAGCCCCGGATGCAGCGCATCGGACCGTTTGAACCTGACGCGTTGACTCTGGCGCGGCGGCGGACAGACGGGCCGTATAAATGCGCCGTCCGATTGGCTGGAACCTCTCGGCTCCCGCTTCAATCGGAAAATTTGACGGCGACGTTGCCCAGCGATCCGAAGTCCGCGGTAACCTCGTCACCCCGGCGCACCTGAAACACGGCGGTCGTCAGGCCGGTGCTGATCCACTGGCCGGCTTTGAGGTCGATCCCGCGCTTGCTCATATGCGTTGCGAGCCAGGCCAGCACCATGATCGGGCTTCCCATGACGTTGCTGCCGGATCCGTCGGCCTTGGCCATGCCGTTGATCGAGACATGCACCGCATGGTTCGGCAGGTCCAGGCTTCCGGGCGCAGCGGACTGTGCGCCATATATGAAGGCGTGGTTCGCACCGCCGTCGGCGATCACCCGGTTGATACGGTCCCCGAATTCGCCGGCAAGCCGTTTGTTCACAACTTCAATTGCCGGATGAACGCTGGCGACCGCGGCGGCCGCTTCGTCCGCTCCGTAAGCCGCCGCCCTGGCCGGCAAGTCGGATTTCAGTTTCAGCGCGAACTCCGCTTCCGGGATACGCAAGGCGTCCGGCGCGGTCCGGATTTCAGCGGACCCTTCGAAGGTCTGTTCCTCGAAGATCGGCCCGACGAACGGTTCCTGTGCGCCAAGCGCCGCCTGAGCCGCCGGATTCGTGGCGCCGACCTTCCAGCCGATGACCTTGTAGCCGAGCGCCTTCGTCACCGCGGCCTGAAGAGCATAGGCCTCTTCCGCGTTCTGCGGGTCGGGCCTGGGCGGTTCGTCCAGCCGGATGTTGTTCAACCGGGCGTCAGCCAGGGTTTTTGCGCAGGCGGTCCAATCCATGAAGGGTCCCTCGGTCTGTGGAAGCCGGGGTTTTGCCCCAGCTTGCCGGCTAGTTCAATGCCGCACAGGCGCGTTGGATCCGGCTGCAGGCTTCCTCCAGCAGGTCGGTGGCGGTTGCGTAAGAGATCCTGAAATGCGGGGAAAGGCCGAAGGCCGCGCCGTGCACCGCCGCGACGCCTTCTTCCTCCAGCAGATAGGTCACGAAATCCTCGTCCGTTTCGATCACCTTTCCAGCCGGCGTCTTCCGCCCGATCAGACCGGCGATGGAGGGATAGACATAAAAGGCGCCCTGCGGCGTCAGGCAGTCGATTCCGTCGGCCTGATTCAACATGGAAACCACCAGGTCCCGGCGCTGAACGAACACTTCGTTGTTGCTGGCGATGAAGGAATGATCCCCGTTCAGCGCACCGACACCCGCCCATTGACTGATCGTGGAGGTGGAAGTCGTCGATTGCGACTGCAGCTTGTTCATCGCCTTGATCAGATCTTTGTCGCCCGCCGCGTAGCCGACGCGCCAACCCGTCATGCAATAGGCTTTGGACAGGCCGTTCAGGGTCAGCACCCGGGGTTGGAGTTTCGGTTCGACCTGCGCGATGGTCCAGAACTCGAACCCGTCATAGACCAGGAACTCGTACATGTCGTCGGTCATGACCCAGACATGGTCGTGTTCCAGCAGCACGTCGGCCAGCGCCCGCAGGTCGTCGTGGCTGTAACCTGCGCCGGTCGGGTTGGAGGGGCTGTTCAGGATCAGCCATTTCGTTTTCGGTGTAATCGCGGCGCGCAATTGATCGGCGGTGATCTTGAAGCCGCTTTCCTGACCGCAATCGACGATCACGGGCTTGCCTTCGCACAGCATCGCGATATCCGGATAGCTGACCCAGTAGGGGGCCGGAATGATCACCTCGTCCCCAGGATTTACCGACGCCATGAGCGCGTTATAGATCGTCTGTTTGCCGCCGCAGCCGACCTGGATCTGGTCCGGCGTGTAGCTGAGGTTGTTGTCGCGCTGCAGCTTGTCGCACACGGCCTGACGCAGTTCGGGGATGCCGGCGGGCGGTGCGTATTTCGTCTTGCCCGCGTTGATCGCGTCGAAGGCCGCCTGCTTGATGTGCTCCGGCGTATCGAAGTCCGGTTCTCCCGCGCCGAGGCCGATGACGTCCTTTCCGGCTGCTTTCAGCTCCGCCGCCTTGGTGGAGACGGCGACGGTGGGGGACGGCTGAATGAGAGACAGACGGTCGGCGAGAAAAGACATGGCGGAAGTCTCCGGCTCGGGGCGCGCGCGGCGCGTTCGGCATTGTTGGATTGAAAGAGCCTTAAGCCTAGCGCCCGGCGGCGGTCGGATCAATTCCGCAGGCGGGCAAAATGCGGCGAAAACGCCCGTCGAATGCCCCCAAATCGCCCCATTTCCGCCTTAGCCAGGCCCTATCGCCGTGGCTCCCTGCTGAAGCCGGCGCATGAAGGCCGGGATCTTCAGCGGTTTAAGGGAGCCGAGCCATGAGACAGTCCATCCATTCCGTACCCATCCATGCCGCGCCGCGGCCGGCGCGGCCGCGGCCCCGTTTCGCGGCGGCGTTTGCGGCGGTCCTTGTGGCGGCGGTCCTGCTGGCGCTGGCCCTGATGAGGCCCGCGGCGGCGCAGCAGTCCACGCTGTCGGAGGAGCCGGCAT
>JANQIT010000345.1 GCA_028282025.1 Hwanghaeella sp.
ATGTCGCGCAGAGAGGCTGTGTCCCTGAACGGCTGGATCATCACGCTTTCCAGCGCCACCTTGTAGATCGTCTGGGCGTCAACGGGGGCTGCCAGCGCGACCGCCCCCGCGCCTGTACGCTGCGCCGCCCTGGCCGCCAGCCGTGACGCCCCCGTCAGAACCGGGCCGCCGACAATCAGTGCGTGACCGCGGGAATATTTGTGGTCCCCGGGCTGCGGCCAGCGCAAGGCGTCCCGCCAAAGGTCCGGGCCGTTTTCGACCTGCTGCGGTGCGATGGCCTCCAAAACGCTTTCCGGAATGCCGATATCCGCGACGCAAACGTCGCCGCACAAGGCCCGCCCGGGCATCAGCAGGTGACCCGGTTTCTTGCGGAAGAATGTTACGGTCAAGGCGGCCTCAACGGCGGATCCAAGAACGGCGCCGGTGTCCCCATGCACGCCGCTTGGGACATCGACCGCTATAATAGTCCGGCCGCGGGCTGCCGACAGCAGCTCTGCCGCGATCCCATCCACCGGCCTGGAGAGGCCCGCGCCGAACAGCGCATCCACGACCAACGTCGCCTCGCCCAGATCGCCGGGTCCCGACGCTTCGGCAAAAGCCCCGTCCCAACGGTCGGCATTCGCCCGCGCATCCCCGGTGAAGGCGGAGACCGGCGTCAGGGAGACGACGCGGACCGGCCATCCTTCCCGGGCAAGGAGGCGGGCGACCACAAAACCGTCGCCGCCATTGTTCCCCGGACCGCACAGGATAACGGTATCCTGCGGCTTCCAGCGCGCCTGAATATGCTCAGCGATGGCGCGCCCCGCATTCTCCATGAGGGTCAGGCCGGAAACGCCGCCCTCCGTCGCCAGACTGTCCGCCCGATACATCTCCGGCACGGTCAGTATGGCGGCGTTCTGAAAAGACTGAGAGACTGTCATGGGGATTGCCGGGGTTTCATCCTGAAACAGATATAATCCCGACATTCCTTCGCCGGGCATTGAGCGTCAATCACTCAATCGTTTGCAGGCGTTGGTTTTATTGTGAGGTCCGCGTGATTAGTTTCTGGCGGAACGATGATATTGAAGGAAGAGATGCGCCTGCGAATCCCGACACTGGCGGCCGTCCTCGCCTCCGTCTTAGCAGTTCTGATGCTGGCCGGATGCGACAGCGGTCCTACCGTCAACGAGCAGTTCCGCGCCAAGGTGGATCCGCTGGAGCGGATACGCCAAGCGGGCGGTTCGGTGCCGGTAGCGCTGGACGCCCTGCCGGATGTCTTGAGAAGAGATCTAAGCCAGGAATTGCAATCGGCCGCGGAGGCTCTGCGCGACCGGACCGATATCGCCTTCGACTTCACCCAGGTTCCGGATGGCCGCGCCCTGGCGCTGCGTGTCGCCTTTCAACCGCCCGATCATCTGACCGCGCTGTCTCTCTGTCAGGGGGCGTCCATCGGCCGGTCGGACAGCCGGCGGCGCAGCATTACCGTTGTGGCGGCCCTGTGCGAAGACCGCCGCAGGCTGGTGGCCGTACGCAGTGTCTACACGCCCAGCGATCAAAGCGATGTCCGGCAGGAGTATCGCGAAGTTCTGCGCGCGGTGGTTCGGCGGATCTTCGCCCTGCCTTATGGCGGCGCGTGAGCAACGTTGCGCTGTAACAATCCGATTACGCTGGGGTCATGGAACGGTAACATCTGCGGGGCATAGTTTGCGCATCGACCAACCGCCCGACCATGTCGGGCACTTGCGGTGATCGACGGGCTGATGAGATTAAGCGTAGGCCCCCGATCGCCGTTTTTTTTTGCGCACTATCCCGCAAGGCCCGCAATCAGGGTGCCGAAAGCCGTTCGACATTCGGCGCCAGGATGGCGAAGACAAGATCCTGCTCGTCCTTCCTGGCCGGGAAAATCCCGCGATAGACTTCCCAGTTCGGCCCATTCTCCGGCCGGATGGTCGACATGGAAAAGACCGGCTTGCACTCCTCCAGAGCTTGGTTGAACTCGGTCAGGCGCTGATGGAGCAGGTCACCGTCGATATAATCGTCGAGATACCAACCGGTGAAATCGCCCTTCAACAGCCGAGTAACGCCCGTGCCCAGAAGCCGCGCCCGATAGCGGCTGTCGGGCATCCGCTCAAGAATCTGGACCCACGGCAGCAGCGGCGGATGTTCCGCAGGATGAAACAAGGATCGGTCGATAACCCCGTCGGCGCCGGCGATTTCCAGATACACGTCATGGAAGCGGGCGACAGGGTGATTGGCGGGTATATCGTCCGGCTGCAGTTTCCGATACGACTGCGCTGCGCCCGTCACATAATCGGACTTCGCAACTTCGCCAAGTACAGGCATTCAATGTGTCCCAGGAAAGTACCGTGTATACTACACACCAAATATCCGAACATTTCAAAAGTCTTTATTTCTTAATCTGAAAGAAAGCACCACACCCTGACTTGAGATGGCGTTCGCGGCGGTGGTGGATACAGATTTGTGATGAAATGAAATCGGTCGCGCTCCCTGAAGACCCGCTCGGTCATGAACTGTTCGACTTGAACCCCAAGCCTGTCGAGGCTCTACCGGGTCCCCCGGACAACTACCGTATGGCGACCAGCTTACGCGCTTACTTATGTTCTTGAGTAAGAACGCGCGCCCGCCTGCCGGACCCGATGCCGCAGCTACTTTGCTCGGGTCACACAGGGGAATTGGGGTGAGTGATGGGAATTGAACCCACGGCCTCCAGAGCCACAATCTGGCGCTCTAACCAACTGAGCTACACCCACCGCAAGTGAGGCGGCGTTGTACGCCGCGCCCCATAGCCAGTCAAGCGGCCTGCCGGACCCTTGCCGGATTTTACTTCCGCAATGGGAAAGTTCGCCCAAACCGACTGCCGGGTTACCCCGTCCGGTCCCTTAGACTGTTGCTCCGAGACGCTGTCGCATCGCGGGTTTGGGCCGTTCCACCGGCGCTCCGCATGGGCGGGCCCGCCGCCGACCTTATGTGGGGATATCGCGCGTGGAGGCGACCCGCTCGCTGCTCCGCCCGAAGAGCAGGAAAAAGAGGTCCACGCCGTCCCGCCTGCCTGGAAACGCGCCACGGTAAACGCTCCATTCCGGCCCGCTCTCCGGCTGAATACGGGACATTGAGAACTGGGGCTTCCCTTGCGCGGCCGCGCTTTCAAATTCATCGATTCTTTGCGCAACCATCTCGTCGGAGAGATAATCGTCCAGACACCAGCCGGTAAAGTCCACCTTCAGGACCCGCACGACACCCGACCCCATCAGACGGCACTTAAGGCGGCCGTCCGCCGTCCGTTCGATCAGCTGCATCCATTCCAGAAGACCGAGATGATCTGCGGGATCGAAACTGGACCTTTCAATTACGCCGTCCGGCCCGGCAATTTCCTGATAAACGCGGTTGAATTCGGTAACCGGGTGACCGGCGGGTATCTCCTCCAAAGCGATTTTCCGATAGGTACGCGCCGCGTTGCTTACATATTCGGATCTTGAAAACTCATGGGCTAAGGGCATCGCGACTTTTCGGATCGTTTGACTGGTTCGCCATTCCGCCGACGAATCGACGTGCTTCGGACAGATCGGAAGCCGTTAACCTAGCCGAAATCCCAGCGGAAGGCCATTGTCCGAAAGAGTCAATGCGGGTTCGGAGGCAGGCGCGCCCGCACAAACCGCGCACATTCCGGGAGATGGAGGAAAAAACTTTAGATAAAGCGGTGTCTCCGAAACGGGAATCCCCTTTATAATCAGCGGAGTCTAATGCAGCGCCAGCCGGTTCCCGGAGATAGATTGTGAAACTTTTCGGGTCAGAGAATGACCGTACCCGTCCTCACGGCACGTTGTTTTATGCGCTGATCTATTCCGGCGCCCTGGCTTTGATAGCGCTTCTGGCGCTGGCCAGCCATTTACTGGTGGATAAGATTATCGCCGAGGAGGCGACCACCGGGACTGTGGTGAAGATCGCTGCGCGTCAGGTCGCCTTGTCGCAACGGATCGGCGGTCTGTCCTTCCAATACGCCCAATCCGCGCCGCAAGAGCGGCAATTGCTGGAACCGCTGCTGCGCCAGTCGATCGGTCTTATGCGCAGTTCGCATGAAGCGCTGATCCGGGGAGACCGACAGCTGGGGCTTCCGGATTCTCTCCCGTCTGAAGTCGACGAAATCTATTTCGGGGAGAATGGCGGCCTGGACCAGCGGGTGCGCCGTTTCCTGGTCCTGGCCGAAGACTTCCTCCGCCTGCCCGAGGATCTTGTCGATCCGCGAAACCAGGGCCTGGTGCGTCTGATGGGCGCGGCGCAGGACACGTTGATGGAAGAGTTGTCGCAAGCGGTGATGACTTACGAGGAGGTCAGCAAACGCAACATCGAAGAGCTACGGCTGCGGACCTATGGTCTGATCGCGGCCATTCTGAGCGTTCTGTTTCTGGAAGCGGTCTTCGTATTCCGTCCGCTGTTTCGAAACCTGGTGCAGCAGCGGGAATCCTTGTTCGACATGGCCCGCCGAGACCCCCTCACCGGATGTTTGAACCGCCGTTCGGTTCTGGAGGGCGCGGCTTTGGAATTCGCCCGGTCCAAGCGCTATGGGAACCCGTTGACGGTCGCCATGCTGGATATCGATTATTTTAAGCATGTGAACGACAAACACGGGCATGCCGGCGGTGACGCCGTCTTGAACAGGCTTGTCGAGATGGCGCAGGAAACCGTTCGAAAGACAGATATTTTCGGGCGGGTCGGTGGGGAGGAATTCGCGTTCATTTTGCCCGAGACGGATTTGGAAGGAGCGTATGTGCTGGCGGAAAAACTGCGTATGTTATCCGAGGCAGCGGAAGTTCGTTGGGCCCATGAAACGATTACCTTTACGGTGAGCATCGGCCTCGGCGTCGTTTCGCAATTGGATCAATCGGAACAACAAGCGCTTTCCCGCGCGGACAAGGCGCTTTATCAAGCCAAGCAAGCGGGCCGCAATCGTGTGGCGGCGTTCAACATGGACCAGATCGAGGCCGTTGTCTGAATACCGCACCCGTTTTCGCGGCCGATCAAAGAAAAGCCGACCGTACGGGGGACCGACATGCTGCACCTGGCTCAAAACCTCAACCGACTGGGAACCGAGTCGGCGTTCGACGTTCTGGCCAAGGCGGCCCGCCTACAGGCGGGCGGGACCGACGTTATCAAC
>JANQIT010000068.1 GCA_028282025.1 Hwanghaeella sp.
GCAACCGCGCGCGCAATTGCTCGCGGTCCATCCCGGGTGTCAGCTCCCGGCGATAGAGGACCTTCAGGAACAGATCGTCCGTCTCCGTACGGAACAGCCCCTCGCTGTCTTCGTTGAACAGCGACTGCGAATCGCGCCCGGCATCGTTCGGCAACCCCATCGCCTGGCTCAACTCCTCGGCCGCGCAATGCTGAAACTCTCCGGTATTGAGCTGGCGCGGCAGCACCACGTCGGCGCGGACGATGCAGTTTGCGGAATCCGCCTGCAGCACAAAGAAGCAGCGGGCCCGTCCCAACCTCAGCCGCAAGGGACGGTTCAAGCGCGAGAGATAGGGCAGGTTCTCGATGATCAAATCTCCTTCACGCCTGTCTGAGGGAACGTGAACAAGAAAATTCGCCGACTCCGACCGGGTAACGGGTATCCCCGTCAGGTCTGAGATCTTCGCAAACTCGCTTTCAAGAGAACTGGATTTCGCAGGCGTCAAGAAACCGGAAACACGATACCCGATTGGCGCGCACCAACGGATCATCTTGCCGTCTACGGAACTGCCTTCCCGCCCCAGGGAGATATCCAGGAATTGTTCCACCAGGGCGCTTTCCCCCTCGGCGCGACGCCCATCTTGAGGTGCCGCGCATGCCCCCAGCATCAGGATAAATGCTGTCACATACTTGAAACACTTCGAGTCCACACTATGTCCCCGGTCCGCCGTGTTGCAGTGCAAAAGTGTGTTGGAAAGGTTCGAAAATCTTTGCATTTTGATGACAGATGTCTTATACCGTCCCGGCGCGTTACCGGGAAATACTTCTTAGATTACGCGCTTACAATTCAACCCGCATTGCTTCGCATGGTGACGGTTCTAAACCGCTAGAACCGTAGCCCAGGCACTTTGTCGCCGACACGAGCGAAAATTGGAAAAGAGCAAAAAGGTGAGAGTAGAATGAGTGACTCTGAAAAGAACAAAAAACCGCGTTCAGATCGCCAGTACGAAGCGAAGACCCGCAAGTGTCTGATGTGCCGGAACGAGTTCTCCAGTTCCTGGCCTGGCGAGCGGATTTGCTCGAACTGCAAACAGACCAGCGCATGGAACGATTCGTCGCTGGCTGCGTAAACGCAGAGTCTTTTTAAAAGACCAAAGAAACGGGGCGCTTTCGCCCCGTTTTCTTTTGCCCGGATCCAAGTGCTGCGGTCTACAGCACCGCTGTCATTCCCCCATCCACCGAAAGGACGTGGCCGTTCACATAACTGGCGGCCGGGGACATCAGAAATACGGCGGCGCCGGCCAGTTCCTGCGGCTGGGCCCACCGGCCAACCGGGGTGCGTTTTTCGATCCACTGCGTGAAGGCCCGGTCTTCAAGCAGCGGCGTGTTGATCTCGGTTAGGAAATAGCCCGGCGCAATTCCATTTACCGTGATCCCACGCCCCCCAAGTTCCGCCGCAAGCGACCGGGTCATGCCCACAAGGCCCGCCTTGGCCGCGGCATAGGCGGGAACGGTCGGCCGCCCGTGCGAGGCGATCACCGATGCGACATTGACGATCCGCCCCTGCACCGGGCCTGCCGTCCCGCCGAGCATCTGAAGGGCGACGCGTTTGGTCAGCCGGAAGGCGGCTGTCAGGTGTATGGCCACGACCTCGTCAAACGCCTCGTCGGGAAATTCCTCCAAGGGGTACCGGCGTTGGTGCCCGGCATTGTTGATCAATCCATAGAGCGGACCGTGCGCCTCTGCGATCCGCGACAAGGCCGCCTCCGCCGCCGCCATGTCGGCCACATCGAACGCAGCGACATCCGCCTTGTATCCGGCGTCTGCGATATCCCGCCGCGCGTCCTCCAGCGTCTCCGCATTGCGCCCATTCAGAATAACGGTCGCCCCCGATGCGGCGAGCCCCCGCGCCATGGCCAGCCCCAGACCGCGGGACGCCCCCGTCACCAGAATGGGTTTGTCCTGCAAAGAAAAGTCCGGCCGCCAGGCCGCATGATCGGTCATTTGTGTCACGTCCTTGTATTACACGGTTGAGAGTTGTTTGCGGCCTGCAGCGGCAAGCTCGCCGGGCCGGATACCGCCGGTCGACAGATACCAGACGATACCGGCATATTCGTGCAATACCGACGACCAGCGCACCAACCCCTTTGCGCTGGGAAGAAACATCGGCATCGCGAATACAGGCCGGGGTCCGACGCCGACCACCGCCGCAACCCTCACGTCGGTCGACCGCATGGCGGATGCGGCGCGGCGCGTATGGGAGCGGGAAGTCACCACGATCACCGACCGCCACCCGTTCTGGCGGGCAAGAAGCGAGATATAGTGGGCGTTTTCCTCAGTATTGCGCGCCTTGTCCTCTATGACCGCCATTTCATCCAAACCCAGAATCCGGCCGATCACCGGCGCCTCCGCCGCCAATGCGGGGTTTGCCCGGCCGCCGCTGATCACAAGCGGCCTTGCGAGACGCTGCGCAAGCTCCCGCCCCACCGTGGCCCGGCGGATCGACTCCCGGCTGGGCCACATCCCGCCAAGGTCGTCCGCAAAGACGCCCCCGCCGAACACGGCGACCGCGTCCGCCTGCGATACCTCATCAATTTCCGAAGAACCGTGCGTCGACGCGTCGAGCGGCAGAGAGGCGAGTTGCGACGCAACCGGCATCGCCAGGACAAGCGAGGCAAGCGCAAGCCCCCTGCCCCACTTACCGCCCGCGATCAGCAGAGCTGCCGCCATCGCCCAGAACAGGATGGTGCCCAGCCCCACATCGCCAACCAAAAAGTTGGCGATTTCCGTCATGGCGTTTTCCCTCGGTCCATCAGCGATCCGCCTCTCAGCCCCTTATGGCGGTCAGCCAATCCCGCAGCGCGGCCCCGATCTCGTCCGGCGAATCCTCCTGGATAAAGTGCAACCCCTTTACCGTCACCTCCGTCTGGTTCTTCCAGGCGCGGCAGAAATCGCGTTGCGCGCCGATCAGAATGGCCGCCGGGTCCGCATCGACGAACAGTTTGGGAAGATCGTTCTGCGCCATCCAATCGGCATAGGATTGGACAATCGCGACGACATCCGCCGGTTCTCCATCGAGCGGGATCTGCCGCGGCCATGTCAGCGTCGGACGCCGGTCTTCCCCGGCTGTCAGGAACGGTCTGCGGTAGACCGCCATCTCTTCTTCCGTCAGATCGCGCAGGATCGATCCCGGCAACACCTTTTCTATGAAGATGTTCTTTTCCAGGATCATTTCCTCTCCCGCCGGGGAACGAAAAGCTTCGAAGACCGGACGCGCCTTCCGGCTGAATTCGTCCCAGGTCAGCGGCCGGACGATCCCTTCCATATAGGCGATGCCCTGCACCGACTCCCGGTGCCGGTTCGCCCAGTCAAAGCCCAGCGCCGACCCCCAATCGTGCAGCACCAGGACAACCTTCTCGCCCAGTCCCAGGGCCTGGAGAAAACCGTCCAGATAATGCCGGTGTTCCGTGAACCCGTAAGAACCGGGTCCCGCATCCGGCAGCTTGTCGCTATCCCCCATGCCGATCAGATCGGGAGCAATGCACCGGCCCAGCCCGGCGACCGCCGGCATGATGTTGCGCCAAAGATAGGACGACGTCGGATTGCCGTGCAGGAACAGAATGGGGTCGCCGCTTCCCATCTCGACATAGGCCATCCGCTTGCCGTCGACCTCGATAAAAGACTTTGGATGCTCACGCGCCGAGATCATGATCGTCTCCCCCTTGTTGCCGCCCCCGGGAGACTAGAGCATATTCCAAGGTGACGAAAACACTGCGTCGCGCGCCGGGCTCGGGCGGAATTCAGACCAGCAAACGAACCCGCCCCAGTAAACGGACCCGCCGCCGCACGCCACATGCACACGCTACAGACAGTAAGGGTTCGCCATGCCGTCAGCTCACTACGACCTTGTCCTCCACAATGGAACCGCCATGACGCCATCGGGCCGGACGGAGGTGGATATCGGCGTCACCGACGGCGTCATCGTCGCAATCGGCGATTTGCGGACCGCCGACGCCGGCCAGCGTATCGACTGTACGGGCCTGCACATCCTGCCCGGCGTGATCGACAGCCAAGTGCATTTCCGCGAACCCGGTGCGGAACATAAGGAAGACCTTGCAGCCGGCTCCGCAGGCGCGGCTGCGGGCGGGGTGACCGCTTTTTTCGAGATGCCCAATACCTCGCCGCTGACCATCACCGACGAAGCGATCCAGGACAAATTGGACCGGGCGGCGGGGCGGTGCTGGACGGATCACGCTTTCTACGTCGGCGGCTCCGCGGCCAACATCGACACCCTTCCCGAATTGGAGAACAAGCCCGGAATCTGCGGCGTCAAAATCTTCATGGGGGCGTCTACGGGCGACCTTCTGTCGCCGGACGATGACACTATCGAGAAGATCCTGCGCGCGGGCCGGCGGGTTGTCGCAGTGCATGCGGAGGACAACGAACGGCTTCAGGAACGCGCGCATATGGTCGCCGATGGCGCGGACGTCTCGATGCATCCCGAATGGCGCGATGTCGAAGTGTGCCTCAAGGCGACGACCCGGCTGCTGCGGCTAGCGGAGAAGACGGGCCGGCGCGTGCATGTCCTTCATATTACCACCGGGCAGGAAATGGCCCTGCTGGCAAAGCACAAGCACATCGCATCTGTTGAGGTTCTGGCCAACCATCTGACGCTGGCCGCCCCCGACGCCTATGAACGGCTGGGGTCCCTGGCCCAGCAAAACCCGCCGGTGCGGGACGCCGCCCAGCGCGCCGCCCTGTGGCAGGCGTTGGCATCCGGCATCGTCGATATCGTGGCGACCGATCACGCCCCCCACACCCTGGAGGAAAAGGC
>JANQIT010000069.1 GCA_028282025.1 Hwanghaeella sp.
GGCCTATGACTGGGTCTTCGAAGGGGTGGATGACGGCCTGCTGGGCGATTTCGGGTTCAGCGGCGGCGGCGCGGCCGGGTTCGAACTGGACCGTTACGACGTGCGTCTGGGATCGCCCGCCAACGGCGTGGTGCTGGCCAGTTCGGAAGGGCATGGCGAGGACTTCATCCTGGTGCCCGAGGAACAGCTTACCCACCTGACCAATATCCCGGGCGAGCCGGTGGAGCGGTTGCTGCGCGCGGATATGGTCTATTTCGACGCGCCTGGCGGCGGCAGCGTGTTCTCGACCGGATCGATCACCTTCTGCGGCAGTCTGCCCTGGAACGATTTCGACAACAATATTTCCAGAATTCTGGAAAATGTGGTGAACAAGGCGCTGGCGTCTGGTTAAAGCGGTTTGACGAAGGTCGTCTCGGACGGTCCGTATCCCAAGGCGCCATAGGTTTCGACGGCGTCGCGGTTGTCAGACAGGGCCGTGACCATTACCCGGTCGATGCCCGTGGCGCGGAAGCGGTCTTCCGCTTCCCGGATCAGCGCCTGCGCGACGCCCTTGCGGCGGGCGTCCTCTGCAACGAACAGGTCGGTGATGACGCCGTATTGCCGCTGTTCCGGTATCAGGTAAGTCCCGGCGGCCTGCTCGATCAGGGCCAGCAGGAAGCCGGCGGGCCGGCCGTCGATGTCTGCGATCAGTGCGAAGCCGCCCTGGTCGGACACACAGTCCAGCAGATAGGTCATGTGGCTCTCCGCCGCCGCCGGGCCGGTATCGCGGTCGGGGCGCAGCGTATGTTCGAAGACGTTCAGTCCCTGCATGAACGCATTCAGAACCGGGCGGTCGGCTTCCCTCGCTTCGCGTATCGAGACGGAGGCGGTCATGGCAGGCGGCGGCAGGCGATCACCTTGCTGAAGAAGGCGCGCTCAATGCTCTCTACAACGAAGCCGCTTTTTTCGAGCAAGCCCGGCAGATCGCTTTTCACATAGTTGATGTAATAAGGTTCGTGAAACGCCATTGGGAATCGCTCCAGCAGCGCGTCGTAGGGCGGGTGGTCGCCGGTCTGGATCGAATCGACCAGCACCAACAGGCCGCCCGGCTTGACGATGCGGGCCATCTCCCGCGCCACGGTGGCGCGCACTTTCTGCGGCAGTTCGTGGAACAGATAGATGCAGGTGGCGATGTCGTAAGCGCCGTCCGCGGCGGGAATGTCTTCGGCATTGGCCTCCAGAAATCGCGTGTCTGGATATTCCCACAGGGCCCGTTGCGCCTTCTTCAGATAGGGACGGCTCAAATCCAGGCCGGTCGCCTGCAAGCGGGGATCGTTGCGCAGCACTTCCTTCAGGAAGCGGCCCGTGCCGCAGGCGATATCGATCATCCGCGGCGGCGCGGCGTCCCGGTGCGCTTCGATCTCCGCCGCGATTGCGGGCAGCGCCTGCCGGCGCATGGCGTCCGCGCCGCCGGTGAACAGCACTTCTACCTGATGATCGTAGACTTCCGCCGAGTCGTCCGACAGCCAGCCGTCCGACTGATAGTGAAAGTTCTGCAGGTAATAACGCGGATAGCGGCCCTTGCGGCTTTCCGTGTTCACTTCGCTGTTTGCCTTGGCCCGTCTGCGGCGGTTCACCTTCGGCAGTTCGGAGAGGAAACGGCGGGCGTTCCGCAAAGTTGCGGCCGGGTCCGGCGTCATATCCGCCGGCGCTTTGTAGAGGCCGTTGCGGATGTTCCGCCAGTCCCGCCGGTAAAGGTTGGAGAGATCCGCAATGATCGGGCCCCAACCGGGAATCCGGTTTGTCGGCGGTGGACCGTCCGGCGGCGGGGTGAGGCGGGCCGCGAGAATGTACTGGCTGGCGAAGAAGGCCGTGCGCGCGGTCTGGCTGGCGGCATAGGCAAGCGGGTTGGGACGCCGCCGGCGGCGTTCCTTCATTCTCTCGGCGAGTTCCTTCAGCATCCCGGCCTCCACGGCGTTCGTATGGAGTATACGCACCAATAGCGGATTGTGGACGGCGTGACGCGTTGCGTCACGCTGACGCCCGGCCGGTGCGGCCGCCGCGCCCGGCTGTCTTGAAACGTGCGAACCGGGCTAAGCGGCGAGGCTTTCCTCTGCAAGCGCGCTCAGGAAACCCTTCACCGACCCCGCCATGCCGAGCCATAGAGCGTCGGCGGTAAAGGCGTGACCGATGGACACTTCATCCAGGCGCGGCAAAGCGGCCTTCAGGACGCCTATATTCTCCGTCGTCAGATCGTGTCCAGCATTGATCAGCAGGCCGGCGTCGACCGCCGCGCGGGCGGCCGCCGCATACTGCTCCAGCACCTCGGCCTGCGCCGGAGAGCCGAACGCATCGGCCCAGGGACCGGTATACAGCTCGATACGGTCCGCGCCGATCTCCGCCACCTTGGCCATCGGTTCCGGGTCCGGGTTCATGAAAAGCGAGACGCGGCAGCCCCAATCGTGAAGCTGCGCGATCAGTGGGCGCAGGCGCTCGCCTTCAGCCTCCACGTCCCAGCCGGTATCGGAAGTCGGCACGCCCGGCAGATCGGGCACCAGGGTTGCCTGATGGGGGCGCGTATCCTCGCAGAACTTCATGAAATTCTCGAACGGATTGCCTTCGATGTTGAACTCGACCTCCGGATAGTCCTTCAGAAAGGCGGACAGTTCGTAGACATCCGTGCCCCGGATGTGCCGTTCGTCCGGGCGCGGGTGAATGGTGATCCCATGCGCACCGGCCTGAATAACGGTTTCCGCGGCTTCCACGACGTTCGGATAGCCGACATGGCGCTGGTTCCGCAGCAGGGCGATCTTGTTCAGATTGATGCTCAGATTGGTCATCGTCCACGTCCACTTCATCCAATTGGACTTGAGGATAGGGCGTGTTTTTGTGCTTTGACAGGTCCAATAAAAGCGGACCTGATTGGACCAATTGATTTTGCTAGGCTTTTTTCTTCTTCTCGATCACCACCATCAGCCGGAACGCCATGATTGGCCCGATGAAGGGCATCAGATACTCTTCAGCCCGCACCAGGGTCTCCGCCATTCCGGCGGTCAGCAGGGACCATGGTTTGAAGCCGCCGGTCATTGGATAGGCGAAAAGGCTCAACCACCGGCGTTCGACCAGGGTGAATTCCGGAAAGGTCTCGGCGAAGGCGATGCGGTGTTCCTGACGTTTGAACAGCAGGGTGGGGATCGCCTGATTGGAATCGAACGGGTCCTTGCCCGGATCGGGCTGCGCCTCAGCCGGGCCCAGCGGGTCGGCATCCATGATCACCGGCTCTTCATGCAGAAAGTTGTAGAACAGCCAGCTTACCGGCGTGATGCCGGGTTCCATCATGGCGACCCTGCCGCCCGGTTTCAGCACCCGGGCGGCTTCCGCGAAGAAGCGTCCGGGATGCTCGATATGATGCAGCACATCCAGCATGGTCATGCCGTCGAAACTGTCCGCCGGAAAAGGCAGGGCCTGTGCGTCGGCGCACAGGTCGACCCAGGGAGATGGCAAAATGTCGATGGTGGTGACGTCGGCGGCCGGGTTCGCATCCTTCAGATGCCCGGACCCGGCGCCGATTTCCAGAAAGCGGCCATCCTTCGGCAGGGACTGCAGCATACGCTCGTGATAGTCCCCGTAGACGGCCCGCAAGGCGGGCTTGCGGTCCCAAATCCGGCGATGTTCCGCCAGACGGGGGTCAAGGTCGGCCATGCCCTTAGAACGCCTTCAGTTTCCGCCAGGCGAAGACGACCATGCGCAACAGCAGAAAACCGTCCCGGAAGCGGGAGATCTGCGGCGAGCCGTAGGTCCGGTCCGCGTAGCGCACCGGCACTTCGATGATTTTGAGGTTCAGCTTCGCTGCACCGAAAATCAGATCGAAATCGCCGAACGGATCGAATTCGCCGAAATAGTCGCGGTTGGCGATCAGCTTTTCATAATCCTTCTTGGTGATCACCTTGGTCCCGCACAGGGTGTCGGTGAAGCGCTGGTTCAGCAGGAAGGAGAAGATCAGCGCAAAGGTCCTGTTGGCCCAGTAGTTCAAGAAGCGCATCGCGCCCTTTTCCATCGGATAGACCAGCCGGGTGCCGTTCACGAACTCGCCCTTGCCGCGCACGATGGCGTCGTAGTATTTCGGCAGTTCTTCCGGCGGCATGGTCAGGTCCGCGTCCAGGATCATCAGGAT
>JANQIT010000114.1 GCA_028282025.1 Hwanghaeella sp.
TTCTCTGCGTCGTACCACGTGGCCGCGTGAACCAGGCTGCGGTTGTCCCAGATCACCAAGTCGTCGTCTTCCCACTCGTGGACATAGAGGAATTCCGGCCGGGTGTAATGCCGCATGATCTCGTAGAGCAACTTGCCGCCTTCGCCGTCGGGGCCGGGTTCGGGACCGACGAACGGCCCGTCGATCCAATCCATCTGTCCGGCTTCGCACAGATAGAGGGCCTTCTCGCCGGTCACCGGGTGCGGGCGCACCACCGGCTGACGCTGCGGCGCTTCGTGGGGCTGGATATCCTTGGGCGGGTCGCCTGCCCGGACGGCATGCTCCGTCCGGCCGATCGACGAACTGGCATGGATACCGATCAGACCGTCGACCCGGGCCTTCAATTCCGGCGGTAGCGCCCGATACGCCAGGATGCCATTGGCGAACAGCGTCTGGCCCTGCCCCTTGGGCGCGGCCTGTTTCGCATAGAACAATGATATATCGGGCGGCGGGCGGCGATAGCTTTGGTCGGTGTGCCAACCGCGCCGGTGCGGGAATTGCGTCGGCAGCTTGCCGTCCTGGGTCAGCGGCGGATTGGGCCGCACCGGCGGCTTCTTGTAGGCCGGCGGCACGTTCGACACCATGAAGATTTCCGGCACCTCCTGGTGCACGTTGTTCTTCGCGACCAGGGTCTGGTTGTAATCCTCGACTTCCGTCCCGAACAGGCGGCTGAGCCGGACCAGCAATTCCGGGTCTTCGGAAATTGCCCGCATCCCACGGAGCAACAACAGCCCCCGGGCCTCGTTCAGGGCGTCCGGAAGGGTGTCCGGTTCCGCCTCGGCCGCGGCGATCGCGGCCCGCGCATCGGCGACGCCGGCGACCTCGACCATGCCGCCGAAACCGGCGCCGGGCATCGGTTGGACATGAAAGCGGCTGGGCGGCATCGCGCCGTTCCCGCCCGCGTGGGTAGTGTTCGTTTTCGAAGGCATTGAATGTGCTCCAGCGCCGAGGGTCCGAAGGAATGCGCCAGTCGTGAGGTTTTCACTATACCAGCGCACCGCCCGGATTCAACGAAAGCACCGGATTTGGCGCCCTCTTCGCCGAAAAATCTTATGGTCCTTCCGGCTCCAAGCGAAGCAAGCTGCCGTTGGAACTGTCTGTCAGCACGTAAAGGTAGCCATCCGGACCGCTACGCACGTCACGGATGCGCTCGTCCAGATCTTCCAGCAGGACTTCCTGCGCCACGACCTTATCGCCATCGAGTTCCAAACGCCGCAGATGGGTCAACTTGAGCGCGCCGACAAAGAGATCGCCCCGCCATTCGGGGAATCGATCGCCGTCATAGAACGCCATCCCGCTGGGTGCGATCGAGGGGTCCCAATAGATCACCGGCTGCTCCATCCCCGGCGCGGACGTCCGGTCGGAGATTTTGCCGCCGCCGTAGTCGACGCCATAGGTGATCTCAGGCCACCCGTAGTTCGCGCCGGCTCGCAGGATGTTGACCTCGTCGCCACCCTGCGCCCCATGCTCGTGCATCCAGATCACATCGGTGCCCGGACGCAGGGCCATGCCTTGGCCGTTGCGGTGACCGTAGGAGAAGATTTCGGGCCGGGCGTCGTTCCGGCCGACGAACGGATTATCCGGCGGAATCGATCCGTCGTCGCGGAGCCGCAGGACCGTGCCGATATGGTTGTCGACATTCTGCGATTCCTTCATCTGGCGGCGATCGCCGGTGGTGATGTAGAGCGTGCCGTCCGGCGCGAAGACGAGACGCGAGCCGAAATGACCGGTCCCACGGGTCTTCGGTGCCGAGCGGAAGATGACCTCTAGATTCTCCAAACTGTCGCCGGTGAAGCTGCCGCGGGCCACCTCGGTGTTGGCGCCGCCATCCCCGCGCCCGGAATAGGACAGATAGACCAGTTTGTTATTCTCGAAATCGGGGTGCAACGCCACGTCCAGCAAACCGCCTTGCCCGGCGGCGTAGATGTTCCGCGGCAGTCCCTTGATCGGCTCGGGATCGAGTTTCCCGCCCCGGATCACGCGAAGCTGCCCGGACCGCTCGGTCACCAGCATGTCGCCGTTCGGCAGGAACGTCATACCCCAGGGATGATCGAATCCCTTGGCGACCGTGAAGATCCGGAATGCATGTTGGTCGGATTTCTCGACCTGTCCGTCCTTAATGTTCGATCCGTGGAAGAACCCCATCAGAAGCGCGGAGACGAACAAAACCGACACGCCACCGGCCAGCGGCTTCATCCTGCGCCGAACGCCGCCATGGCCGCCCGTTCCCTGAATATCCGGTCGTTTGAACATGCATTCCTCCACATCGCCATACAGGTCTGTCCCACCGCACTAACGTAGGATCAATTCCGTCCGATACAATCCTTCCCCGCGAATGTTCGGCAGACGGTGGAAATGCCGGCCGGCCGCCGCATATAACGCATATCCACCCCGGCGCCCGGCGCCGGCATCCCACCGCGGAAGCGATGAAGAAGGAACGGGACTTGTCTATACGTCGCTCGCGCTGGAGCAGAAGTTGGATCCTCGGTGCCACCGCCGGCTTGGCGGCGCTTCTATCGGCGGGCGGCGCGAGCCTGGCCGATGCCGACCAGGACGGCCGCATCATCCTGAAGCCACGCTATGCCGATCCGCTGCTGACCGTGGGACGCGGCGATCCCGCGATCACGCTCACCCCATACGGCCAGGCCAACGTCGTCGCGCTTTTCTCCGAGGACGGCCAGGAAAGGGACACTTTCGTCGTCGACAACAATCCGTCGAGTTCGCGGCTCGGGATCATCGTGCGGTCCGATCCGGGTCTGGATTGGTCACTCGGGTTTCAATACGAAGCCGGGTTCGACATCCCCGGCAGCACCACGGTCCGCTCGACGGACGAATCCCGCACCCGGCCCTTTATCGACGGCGACGACAAACCGTTCACGCGACTGCTGCACGGTTGGATCGACAGCCGGTATGGACGGCTGACGGTCGGCGAAAGCTTGCCGGTCATCGCCAATTGGACCCCCAACCCCGGGCGCACCTTTGCGACCGATCAGGCCGGCTTCTTCCTGGTCGGCGGCGGGTTCAACCCGGTCATCTCGAACCCCAGCGTCGGGCGCAGCCGAATCGTGCGGCCGTGGAGCGCCTTCACCGCGCCCATGCAATGGCCGCTGACCCAGCCGGTCCTGTTGTTCCGCTACGA
>JANQIT010000140.1 GCA_028282025.1 Hwanghaeella sp.
GCGCGCCGCCTACGACCCGCCCAGAATGACCGGATCGGACCTTCTGCGGTCGCTAACGCCGGATGAGTTCCAGCAAATCCGGTTTAAGCCGGAAGCCGCCCTGTGGCACAGCGCCCGGGATTTTGAGGTGCATTTCGTCAAACCGGGCGTCTACGCCAACGACCTTGTGGCGCTGAACGAGTTGAACGGGCAGTTCGTCAACGCTCTCTCCTACGATCTTCAGGATTTCGACCTGGGCGGCGTCGCAGCAGACGCAAGCGCCGCCGAAGCGGACGGGTTCGGCGGCTTCAAGGTCGTGTACCCCTTGCATCCCGACCATAGTTGGAAGGATGAATTGATCGTCTTTCACGGCGCGAGCTACTTCCGGTTTCTGGGCCGGCGGCAGCAATACGGGCTTTCGGCCCGGGGCGTCGCGATCAACACGGGTCTGCCCGTGGAAGAGGAGTTCCCCGTATTCCGGGAGTTCTGGCTGGAACAACCCGGCCCGGACGCGGAGACGCTGACCCTTCTGGCTCTATTGGACGGCCCCAGCCTGTGCGGCGCATACCGTTTCACCGTCACGCCGGGCGATCACACGGCGGTTGAGGTCGAAGCCGAGCTGCATCTTCGCCGAGATGTCGAAAAGCTGGGATGCGCGCCGCTGACAAGCATGTTCCTGCATGGCGAGGCGGACAGAAACGAAAACCCGGAACGCTATCCCTTGAAGGTTCACGATTCCGATGGGCTGGCGTTGGAACTCAACACCGGCGAAAGGGTCTGGCGTCCGTTGTTCCGGCGCAAGGGCGTAACCATTACCCAGCATTTCGCCACCGATCCCAAAGGGTTCGGGCTGCTGCAACGGGAAAAGGACAAGACCGTCTTCGAAACCCCGGAAAAACGCTATCACGCCCGCCCGGGCTATTGGGTGGAGCCGTTGGACGACTGGGGCAAGGGCCATGTTCAGCTTGTCGAAATCGAAAGCACGGATGTCGATTTCGACAATATTGCGGCCTTCTGGGTGCCGGAAAAGAAACCCGTTCCCGGCGAGCCGCTTCCGCTGCGCTACAGGCTGACGGCGGTAAACGACAATCCGCTAACATGGACCTCACGAGGGTTTGCACAGTCGAGCAGCGTTATAGCGCTGGACTCGCACAGAAAAGCTCCCTATCTCCGAGCCGCAATTCGGTTCACCGAGCTTACGCTTGATCCGGAGGGGACGGTCGAGGCGCATGTCTCAAGCCCGCACGGTGATCCCAGTGACGTGAAGGTAAACAGACGTGCCGACGGAGATGTCGAGGTAACGTTCGACATGGAAAGCCGGGATGCCGCACGGGCGGAGTTCTACGCGCATTTGCACCAGAACGGCGACCGGGTGACAGAGACATGGAGCTATTTGTGGACGGTCTGAATCAAGGACTGCGGCGACTGTTGTTTGCTCTTCCCGTGGCGGGCACCACGGCGGCAGCCGTTCACACCATGTATGCGATCCTGTCCCCAATGGGCATGACCCTGGCAGAATGGGGCATGCTTGTCCTGTTCTCTCTATCCTTTGTCTGGATCGCCATCTGGTTTTGGAACTCGCTGCTGGGCTGCATCCTGCGCGCCGTTTTCAAGAACCCGGAAGCCGCCGCCTCCCCCATCCTCAACAGCCTGGACCGCGCCCGGCCGATAACCGCGCGCACGGCGCTTGTGATGCCGGTCTATAACGAAGATCCCGAACGCACCTGCCGCCGGCTGGAAGCGACCTACCGGTCGATTGAGGCCGAAGGATCGCTGGACCGTTTCGACTTCTTCCTGCTCAGCGACACGACGGATCTCGAAATCGCGGAACAGGAACTGGCCAGCTTTGCCCACCTGAAGCGCGCCTTGAACCCGGACCGCCTGCATTACCGCCGGCGCGAACGGAATATAGGGCGCAAGGCCGGCAACATCTCCGATTTCGGACGCCGCTGGGGCCGGGACTACGACTTCATGGTGGTCCTGGATGCCGACAGCGTGATGTCGGGGCGGCTGGTCACCGACCTGACCCGCATGATGGAAGCCAATGCGGACGCCGGCATCATTCAGACCGTTCCCCGTCCGATTCTGGCGGAAACCCTGTTCGGCCGGTTACAGCAATTCGGCAGCCGCGCCACGGCCGAGGTCGTGAATACCGGCGTCGGTTTCTGGCAAATGGGCGACGGTAACTATTTCGGCCATAACGCAATTATCCGAACCGCGGCCTTCTTCGACCATTGCGACCTGCCGGTGCTGCCGGGCAAAGGGCCGCTTTCCGGCGAAATCATGAGCCACGACTTCGTAGAAGCAGCCTATATCCGCCGCGCGGGCTACAAGGTCTGGAACATCCCTGTCGGCGAAGGCAGTTACGAAGAGATTCCGCCGACGCTGATTGACTATGTGAAACGGGACCGGCGTTGGTGCCAGGGAAACCTGCAACACACCCGCGTTCTGCCGCAGCGCGGCCTGAAAGCGTTGAGCCGCTTTCATCTGGGCGCAGGCGTCATGTCCTATATCGCCTCTCCCCTGTGGTTCCTGTTTCTGGCGATGAGCGTCATCAACCTGATCCAGCAAAGCAATCCGGGCCTTGCCTATCGCGGCCCCGGGTCGGACTCCTTCACGCTCTATCCGGGTGCGTGGAACATGATGGCGATTGAACTCTTCTGCGCGATCATGGCGATGCTGATCCTGCCGAAGGTCATGGGTGCCATGCTGCTGGCGGCGGACGCACGCGAGCGGCGGCGCTATGGCGGCCTCGGCGGGTTGTTCGTCAGCAGCGTGATCGAGGTGATCTCTTCCGTCGTTCTGGCGCCGGTGATGATGGTCTTCCAAACCGGCTTCGTCGTCTCGATCCTGAGCGGGATTTCGGTGCGGTGGGACGCCCAGGCCCGGGACAGCCGCCGGATCGGATTGGTCCGCGCCCTACGGTGCCACGCGACGAATCTGGCCTTCGGCCTGCTGTTGGCCGCCATTGTCCTGACCCTGGCGCCGCAGTCGTTGATCTGGTTCCTGCCGCTGATCCTCGGTCCTCTGCTATCGCCGTTGCTGACGACGGTGACCAGCAGCCGCAGATTGGGCGACGCGTTTGCGCGGCTTGGCCTTTTCATGACACCGGAGGAAACCACGCCGGCCGCGGAAATCCGGCCATTGCGGGACGCGACGCCCGAGTGGGATGCGCCGCTGGCCGACGGCAACCGCGCCACATAGATGCATCGCGGCGCGGCTTTCGCGGAAAGCCGGTTACTTCCCCTGCTGACGCCGTTGGAAGAGCGCGTTGGCCAAGTCGACCAAGACCAATCTGTATTCCTCGTCCTGGGCGGCGGTTTCTTTCCGAACCCAGCCGTGCGCCTCCGACAGCCGTTGCTCGCCCTGGCACAGAACGGCAACGAATTTCGTTTCCTTATCGCCCAATGTGGCCTGGGGTTGCGCCCCTCTGCATAGCGCCGATCCGCTGGCCTCGTCGCCGGCGCCGATCATCAAGACGGTCCGGACGCCGCTGCGCGCCTCCCCCGGATTGGCGGTGAAAATGCGCTTCGTTCGTTGCGCCGCATTGTTGTTGAAGGTCGCCAGGGCGATGTCCAGATACCCAGAAGCGGCGGCGATTTCCGTGGGCAGCATCTGAAACTGGATTGGGCCTTTCTGCGCGGCCTCCGAAAGGTATTTCTGCGTGCCGTTCTCGCTGATGAAGATCTCAACCACGCGGGGGGTCTGCTGCTCGCACGCCGCGATCCCGATGGCGGCCACGGCGCATGCCGCAAACCTTAGTCCGTTCGCCCACGTCATGGCGCTCTCCTTTCGTCCCCTGCTTTCTCGATCAGATCTTCCGTGACCTGGCGCATCCGGTCCACCGCCCCGTCTACCGCCCGGACCATCTCCGCTTTGACATGCTCCATAAAGCTCCGGCGGTCCTCTGCGGGTAGCCGCCGCAGCAATGCATAGGCGATTTGCAGCATACTCAGCAACGACCCCGAAAACCCGATCTGGACGGCGGCCTCCGCGCCGTGGCGGCGGCTGTCACCGGCAAGCGCGATCTGCGGCAGAAGACCGTCTATCAGCCGGTCCATATCAGTATCCGCTTCCGCCACGGCGCGCCGGAACGCCGCATGCCAATCCTCCAGGGCGTCCCGATAGTTCAGCAGTCGGGACCGGACGTTACCCTGGGAATAGGATACGGCGAAATCCGGCGGAAGCAGCCGCTTCGGCACACTGTCTTCCGGCAGATTTGCCTCTTCCGGCCGCAGCGGCGCAGCGCCCGCTAAAAGGATACCGTCGCTGCAATTGTGGAAGCGCGTGCCGTCGAAGTGCCGGAACAGACCTTCGATAGTGGTGCTTGTCAGCTTGAATTGGCGTGAGGTGTAAACGACGCCTCCCATATTGCCGGGCGCTTCGATCTCCAACGCATCCATGCCGCGGCCGCCGCGCCAGAAATCATCGTCCAAGGTGGTATAGAGCGAGCTTTCACTGTGGTGGACTTCCCGGTTTCGGGAGCCGAGGTCCACACCGAACAGATAGACATCGGGGATGCCCATGGCGATAGCGAAGCGGCAGGCCAGATTCGCCACCGTCGGCCCCGACATGTAGATCGCCTCTTCGGGACCGGCGAAAAGCCGGCTGCCGCTGTTCGTATCCCGGAAATAGAACACGCTGTCCTTGAAATAGGCTGCGTTGCTGGGCGCAACGGTCCAACTGCCGAACAACGTCACCGTCTTAAGATCGAACTTGTCCGTCAGCGCGTCGAGCCCGTCCAGGATCGTCCCTTCGTTCTCGATCTCGAAATGAAGATCGGGGTGCAGGCCGTGTTCCAGCGCGACGCTCAACCCGGTGCCGACACTGAACAGGGCGGCCCCCTGCTCCAGCAGCCTTTTTACATGCTCCATGCCGGCATCCGCCGAGGGGCCGCTCCCCAGCACAACAGCGCCCGCGCAGGGCGCGTCGACGGGTCTGCGCGGATCCAGGTAGAATGCCTGGCCGGACAGCATGTTCTCAGCGGTTTGCGACAGCATCCGCACTTCGTCCTCGAAGAACCCCTTGGAAAGTTCCATCAAGGGGCCGCGGTCCTGAACCTGCCGGATCGTCTCCGGCAGCGGCGCGGCCTGGTAGTGTTCGAACATGTACGCCCCATCGATGCGGGCGTATTGGTCCCGGCGCAACGCCTCCTGCACCCCTGCCGCCAGCGCCGCCGGGTCGTTACCGAACAGGAAATAGAGCCGCCCGCCGCGCGCCTCCAGGCTCTCGACAAGGGGCCGCCAATCCACCACGGACAGGCTGTGCCGCAGGAATTCCGGATAAGGATCGACAACCACCACATCCCGGATATCCAGCGCCCCGATCAGGCCCGGCAGATGCAATCCCAGGCCCAAACCGAAACAGACCAGGTGCCCGGCGTCGGGATCGGGGAACCAATCCAGGACCGCACCGTCCGCCTGTTTCAGCAGCGCCTGGGCAACCTCGCCCGCAATCGTCATCTCATTCCCGGCCGCGAGTTGCGCCGCCAGCCCGGGTCCGTCCAGGGGCTTGGGCGTGAACCTTCCCTCGCCGTCCAGTTGATCCTGCTCGAAAAGGAAGTTCGACACCGCATAGCTGATGCGCCGGACCGGGTTCGCCAGAAACGCATCGACCTGTCCGGCGGCGAATGCCTCCGCACTTTCGGGATAAAGCAGCGCGCCGCCCAGGTCGATGTTCCAGGCCCCTGCCGCGCCGGTCAGCGTCGATTTAGCCGGTGTGCCGGCCCCAAGATAGGACAGCAGCTCAGACGGCAGATAGGGGGCCAGAGCGGCAAGATTAGCCGCCGGGTCCGGCACGGCGCTCACCGCCGCACCCCCGGCGCCGGCGGCGGCGCGGCAGCCGACCCACGGGTCGGGCCGGAGAGATGCTTAGGTGGCTTGCGCGGTCGTAACATCCCGCGATTGTCCCAGGGATTCGCCTGCTGCCAAAATCTCTTCCCACGTTGTCTCATCCAACTCGATCCCGTCTGCGCCGCGTTTCACGCGCGCCGCGCGTTCCGGGTCGCCCGCAACCATGACGGGTTTGGCCGGATCCTGGGCCGGGGACGCCTTCACATAGTCGATAGTCCCCTTCAATTCCCGCGCAAAGGCGTCATGGTCCAACAGGCGCGCCGGATCGAAAACGATCCCGAACATGTTGTTGATGATACCGCCCAAACGTTCACTGCCGGGCTGGATCGTCTTACCCCCGCTGAGAATGCCGCCCAGCAGTTCGGCCATCAGGCCGAGGCCCGAACCCTTATGTGCGCCGAACGGGGTCAAGGCGCCTTGCAATTCCGGGAACATGTGGCCCGGATCGGTCGTCGGCCGCCCGTCGGGATCCAGCAGATTGCCTTCCGCCAGCGGAACGCCCTTGTTGTAGGCGACGCGGACTTTGCCCAGCGCAATGTTGCTGGTCGCCATATCCAGAATGATGGGCTCCTGTTCCGCCGTGCCGGGGACCGATATGCAAACCGGATTGGTGATCAGCCGCGCATCCCCGCCCCCGAACGGGGCGACGCTGGGCCGGTGATCGGCCACATTGACGAAATGGATAGAGGCG
The DNA here is from genome assembly GCA_028282025.1 of Hwanghaeella sp. Lineage (GTDB taxonomy): Bacteria > Pseudomonadota > Alphaproteobacteria > UBA8366 > Aestuariispiraceae > Hwanghaeella. The sequence goes on from JANQIT010000140.1 coordinate 6,523, forward strand.
AAACCCGCTTCCGTCGCCCGTTCGCCGTAATGGCCCACGCGCCCGACATGGAAGGCGTTGGAGAGCGTATACAGCGTGACCCCCGTCTCCCGCGTGCGCTCGATGGCCCCGTCGGTGGCGTCCAGGGCCACGCGTTGGCCATAGCCCTTCCCGGCATCGTATTGCAGGATCGCGCCTGCATCGTTGGTGCAGGTCGCCGCCGTATTCGGCTTCACCAGCCCGTCGTGGAAGCAGGCGATGTATTTGGGGATCATGCCGACGCCGTGGCTGTCATGACCGGAGAGATTCGCCAGCACCAGATGGTCGGCGACAATCCGGGCCTCTTCCTCCGCACTGCCCGTAAGCTGCAGGATGCCCGTTACGGTGCTGTTCAGTTTTTCCGGCCGAAAGATAGGCATTTCCCGTCCTTTTCTAATCTAGTGTCTTAGCGCGATAATCGCGGATTACGTCCGGGTCGGGGTCGATCCCGAGGCCCGGCCCGTCCGGCACGGAGAACGTTCCCTGTGCGTCCGGGTCAATCAAGTCCCCATAGAGGCTGGCTTCGACCGACAGATAGAAACGCTCCAGCCAACCCTCTGGCGCGATGGAAGCCAGAAGATGCAGGCTGGCCACGAAACCCGGCCCGAAGTACGGCGAGTGCGGCATCACACCGACGCCGTAATGGTTGGCCAAGGTCACGACCTTCACGAATTCGGTAATCCCGCCGACCTTCGTGGCGCTGGGCTGCGCGAAACTTACCGCGCCGGCCCGCAACATCTGGCCGAATTCCATCGCCGTGCAGGCATTTTCCCCAGCCGCCAGGCGGACACCCGTATCCCGTTGCAAGGACGCCAGAGCCTGCCAGTCTTCCGGCGGGAAAAGCGGTTCCTCAATCCAATAGGGGTCATAGGGTTTCATGGCCGCAATCGCGTCCCTGGCCTGCTGCGGCGTCCAGGGGCAATTGGTATCGACCGTCACCGGCACCGCATCGCCGGCGATTTCCCGCACCCGGGCCAGCGGCTCGGCCGTGACCTCATGCAGTTTCAGGATGGTGTAGCCGTCGTCCAACGCAGCCTGCGCCCGGTCGCCGACAACGTCCGTATCGCCATACCGGAACAGACTGGCGTATCCCGGAACCTTCGTCCGCCGCGCCCCGCCCAGAAGCGAGGAAAGGGACTGGCCGGACGCCTTGCCGATAATGTCCCACAGGGCGATGTCCAACCCGCTGAGACCGAAGATCGTGATGCCGTACCGGCCCCAAAGATGCATTCCGCGCTGCAGGTCCTCGCTGATCGTGCGGACATCGCGGGCGTCGCGCCCGACCGCGACAGGTGCGATCATGTCTTCCACCACGGCCTTCAGCGGGCGCAGGCAATTGTAGCTGAACCCTTCGCCCCAACCGACCAGCCCCTCCTCGGTTTCGACCCGAATCAGCAGGACGGACAGAGCGTTCCAACGGTTCCCCGCAAACTCCTTGGCGGGACCGCCGTCCTTACCGAAAGGACTGAAAGGAATTTCCAGCGGAATGGCGTCGATCTTGGCGATACGGAACGTATTCTCGGACATGAAAAACTCTCTACAAACTTTAAGGTAGCGCATTGAAATGGATCGCCATAGCCAGCACAAGAACCTAGACTGGCGGACTCCTGTGACTTGATCGCAAAGATCCCGACCTTCATGACAACCGCCTCGCCCTCCCCGCCCGGCCGGACACGCTGGGACATCGTTACGGTCGCCGTCATGGCCGGCATCCTGGCGGGCATGCAGATCGGCAAGGTCGCGCCCGCGATCCCGGTTTTGCGCGCGGATCTGGGTCTGGATTTCGTCGCGGCGGGGTGGGTCGCCTCTCTGTTCAATCTGTCGGGCGCCATGCTGGGCGCTCTGGTCGGCGCCCCCGCGGACCGGATCGGGCCGCGGCGCGCCTCACAGCTGAGCCTGCTGT
>JANQIT010000165.1 GCA_028282025.1 Hwanghaeella sp.
TACGCTATGAGTCGGCTTTTTATCAGCCGCTGCTCTCCGACTAGCAGAACAACGAGAATTGGCTGGAGGCCGGCGCGAAGTCGGCCACCGAACGGGCGACGGAGATCTGGCGGAAGGTGCTGGAGGAATATGAGGAACCGACCCTCGATCCGGCGCGGGTTGAGGAATTGGATGCCTATATCGCCAAGCGCCGTGCGGAAATCGGCAGCGACGACCCCTGATAACAACGCCGAACATAACTGTTCAGAAACCGACAATTTAGCTTGCCGCGCGCTGCTGGCCGGATAAGGATTTTCGACCGTTAATTTCCGGTCCCGGGGTTGTTGCCGCTTCATGTCCATTTTCGATCATCCGCCGGAGCGCACGCCGCAGCGTTTCGGCTTTCTGTTGCTGGAGAGTTTTCCACTAATGGGGTTCGCCTCCGCGTTGGAACCGCTGCGCGCGGTGAACGCCCAGATGGAAAAATCGGTGTTCGAATGGGTGCTGCTGTCCGAGGACGGGGAGCCGGTCACCAGCAGCAGCGGTTTGAAAATCGCACCGGACGAGGCGGTCGGCTCGGAAGATTTCGACGTGGTCGTCGTTGTGGCGGGTTTGAATGTCGAACATGTCGAATGTCCCCGAACCATTAGCTGGCTGCGGCGGATCATCCGCGTCGGGGTCACCATCGTCGGCGTTTCAACCGCCGCCTATGTCTTTGCCAGGGCCGGGATTCTGGAGAACCGGCGGGCGACCATCCATTGGGAGCATGTGGACGGTTTGCGCGAGGATTATCCGCACCTGGATATTTCGACGGAATTGTTCGAAATCGACGGGGCGGTGATCACCTGCGCCGGCGGCACGGCCGCGATGGACCTGATGATCCATTTGATCGGCCGGCAGTTCGGACATGCGGCCGCCGCGCGGGTAACCGACTGGTTCGTTCTGAAGCGCATCCGCGACCGGCATGAAAACCAGCGTATGGATCTGCGCTCGCGCATCGGGGTGAGCCACCCCAAGCTGCTGGCGGCCATCGCTTTGATGGAAGAGAATCTGGAAGCGCCGATGAACCGGGAGGAGATTGCCGAAGCGGTTAACCTCTCGACCCGGCAATTGGAGCGTCTGTTCCGGAAATACCTGCACTCGACCCCGCGCAAATACTACTTCTCGCTCCGCATGCATAAGGCCCAGTTGCTGCTGCGGCAGACCTCGCTGCCGATCCTGGAGGTGGCGCTGGCCAGCGGTTTCGTTTCCGCCTCGCACTTCGCCAAGTGTTATAGGGAGTTCTTTGGGCGCACCCCCCGCGCGGATCGCGGGCCCAGTTGATCGCAATTCATGGTCAGGGTTAGAAAAGCTCGGTCTTACCCGTACTTTTGCAGGCTGGTGGAGCGGGGGGTTTGGAGGGTAGTCTGCCGCCGCCGGTTAGCCGGTAAATTCGAAATTCCGTTCAGGGTGTCGTTCATGTCTCAACATATCATCTCGGTGTCGGCGCGGCACCGCGAAACCCCGTTCACGCGCCGCGTCAACGCGGCCGGCGTCAAATGCTACAGTGTCTATAACCACATGCTGCTGCCCGTTTTTTTCGACTCGGTCGAAGCGGACTATCGGCATCTGAAGGATCATGTGCAGGTCTGGGACGTTTCCTGCGAACGGCAGGTCGAAATCGTTGGACCCGATGCGGCGAAATTGCTGCAAATTCTGACGCCGCGAAATCTCAGCACCATGACGGTGGGTCAGTGCCGTTACATCCCGGTGGTCGATGACAAGGGCGGCATGCTGAACGACCCGGTGGCGGTGAAGCTGGCGGAAGACCGTTATTGGATTTCCATCGCGGACAGCGACCTGCTGTTCTGGGTCAAGGGATTGGCGATCGGCTTCGAGCTGGATGTGGAAGTGTTCGAGCCGGATGTATCTCCGCTTGGGGTGCAGGGGCCCAAATCGGACGAACTGATGGCGCGGGTGTTCGGAGACGCGGTGCGGGAGATCAAGTTCTTCCGTTTCGAACGGTTCGACTTCCAGGGCGTCAGCCTGTGTGTCGCCCGGTCCGGGTATTCCAAGCAGGGCGGGTTCGAGATCTATGTCGACGGGACAGAGCTTGGCGAACCGCTGTGGGACGCCCTCTTCGCGGCGGGCGAGGACCTCAACGTGCGTGCCGGAGGACCGAACCTGATCGAACGGGTGGAAGGCGGTCTGCTGTCTTATGGCGGTGATATCACGCGAGAGAACAACCCCTATGAATGCGGCTTGGGGAAATTCTGTTCCGTGGACGAGAATTCGGTTTGCATTGGCCGTGACGCCCTGGCGGAAATCGCCCGAACCGGACCTTCCAAACAGATCCGTAGCCTCGCCATCGAGGGCGATCCGCTGATCCCGGCCGCGTCGCCCTGGCCCATCCTGGCCGATGGCAAGCCGGTGGGCCGGGTTTCCGTCGGTGTATGGTCGCCGGACCACCGAACCAACGTTGCGCTGGGCATTGTGGACAAGTCTCATTGGGACGATGGCACGCGTGTCATAATTGCAACACCTCAGGGGGAACGAAACGCGACCATCATGGAAAAGTCATTTAAATAACAATATGTTGTCGAATTTTCTTTAAGAGGTTTGGCAGCGATTGCGACTCGGATATGGTGACTTCGTCGCCGGGATCGGTAGAATACCGGGGCCAGGCGGCGTCCGGTTGAGGGCCGGGCTGTAGAGACAGGCGGGAGAACCAGAATGGTCACGGTGAAACGGGCATTGTCAGCACGTGCTCAAGAAGCGCTCGAATTGATCGCGGGCGCTACGGTGTTTCACACCATTCAGGACACCGCCGCTGTCCATCTCCATGCAGAGCACGGCAACGCCACGCTCAGCCTTGTTCTGCCGACAGCCTATTGGGCGGAGATCCGCGGGTTGGTCCAGTGGGTCGACGATCCCGAGATGCCGGCTGGCCGCCGGTTGGAGGTGAAATCCGGGACAGCGGTACGGCTGTTCGAAACCATGCCCGCGCCGTCGAACGATCCGATGGCCTGGTCTGCCGATATCGAACAACTCGACCTGCCGCTGTTGGAAGAAAGCGACTACGCCCTGCTCGAAAAGGCCGGCCAACAAACCCTGGAATTTCACTAAATCGGTTTGCGTTCATTCGGAGACGACCGTCGGCGCTGTGCCCATCCTTGTGGAGCGCAACAGCCGCCGCGTGCGATGCGCCCGGCATCATCCTCCTAACCGGAAGGTCCGGCATTGTGTCTCATTGGTTTGGAATGAATGTACTTCGCGTTGGAAAACCGGACCGGCGGTAAGAAGGTCAGAAAAAACGGGGCGGCCCAATCCAGGCCGCCCCGATTTGCTTGCGCCGTATAGCGCTTTTGTTTTAGCCCGCCGCTGCGACCGCGCGTTTGGCCATGACGCCGACCAGGTGCGCCCGGTATTCGGGGCTGGCGTGTATGTCGCCGTTCAGGCCGTCGGCGGAGACCGATACGCCGGCGATGGCGTCGGCGGAGAAACTGCCGCCCAGCGCCGCTTCAATGTCGGTGGCGCGGAACACGCCGCCTTCGCCCGCGCCGGTGACCGCGACCCGGGCGCCCGCCGGTCCGTTCGCCACGAACACGCCGACTAGGGCGTAACGGCTGGCCGGGTTCGGGAACTTCATATAGGCGGCTTTCTCCGGGACGGGAAAGCGCACCGCCGTGATGACCTCGTCCTCTTCCAGCGCCGTATCGAACATGCCGGTGAAGAAATCGTCCGCCGACAACTCGCGTTTGCTGGTGGCGACCGTGGCTCCAAGGGCGACCAGCGCTGCCGGATAGTCCGCCGCCGGATCGTTGTTTGCGATGGACCCGCCGATGGTGCCGCGGTTGCGGACCTGCGGGTCCCCGATGCCGTCGGCCAGCGCCGCCAGGGCGGGGATGGCGCCCTGAACCTCTGCCGAGCCTGCGACGGCCGCATGCGTCGTCATGGCCCCTATGGTGACCGTGCCGCCATCGACGGAAATGCCGGTCAGATCGCCGATCCCGCCCAGGTCGACAAGATCGCTGGGGGAGGCCAGCCGCTGTTTCATGGTCGCCAGCAGGGTCATTCCGCCGGCCACCAGTTTGCCATCGTCCGCGCCCGCGACCGCACTGGCGGCATCGGCGACGGAACCCGGTTTGTGGTAGTTGAATTCGTACATTCTATTGTCTCCTCAAGAAGGCCCGGTCCGCTTACTCGGCGGCCATGGGCGTCTTGGCGTCCTGGATCGCCTGCCAGACCTTTTGCGGTGTGGCGGGCATGGAGATGTCGGTGACACCGTGTCCGCTGAGCGCATCGACGATGGCGTTGATCACGGCCGGCGGGGAGCCGATGGCCCCGGTTTCGCCGACCCCTTTCACCCCGAGCGAGTTGTGCGCGCACAGCGTCGTCTCGTTGGAAGTGGTGAAGCTGGGCAGATCGTCCGCGCGGGGCATGGTGTAGTCCATATAGGACCCGGTCACCAACTGGCCGTTCTCATCATAAACGCAGCCTTCCAACAGTGCCTGACCGATGCCCTGCGCCAGACCGCCATGGGTCTGGCCGGCCACGATCATCGGGTTGATCACCCGCCCGACATCGTCGGATGCCGTCACGCGGTCGATGGTCACCACACCGGTATCCGGGTCGACTTCCACTTCGACGATGTGGCAGCCGCCGGGAAAGGTGAAGTTCATCGGATCGTAGAAGGCCTGTTCCTCCAGTCCCGGCTCCAGCGTTTCATGCGGGAAATTGTGCGGGACATAGGCGGTCAGCGCGACTTCGGCGAAGGCCATTTCCTTGTCGGTGCCGGAAACGGTGAACTTGCCGTCCTTGAACTCGATATCCGCTTCGGCGGCTTCCAGCACATGGGCGGCGATCTTCTTTGACTTGTCGACGATCTTGTTCATCGCCTTCATCAGCGCCTCTCCCCCGACGGCGAGAGACCGGGACCCGTAGGTGCCCATGCCGAAGGCGACTTTGTTGGTGTCGCCGTGGCTGATCTCCACCTGATCCAGGGGCAGGCCCAGGGTCTCGGAGACCAACTGGGCGAAGGTCGTCTCATGACCCTGACCATGGCTGTGCGACCCGGTGAAGACCGTTACCGACCCGGTCGGGTTGACCCGAACGTTCGCACTTTCGAACAGGCCGGCCCGTGCGCCGAGCGACCCGACGACGGCTGAGGGCGCGATGCCGCAGGCCTCCACATAGGTGGAATAGCCGATCCCGCGCAATTTGCCGTTCGCCGCGGACGCCGCCTTGCGCGCCTCGAAACCGGCGACGTCGCCGCCGGCGACAGCCGCATCCAGCGTCGCGTCGTAATCGCCGCTGTCATATTGCAGGGCGACCGGCGTCTGATACGGGAAGGCGTCTTTCGGAATGAAGTTCTTCCGGCGGATTTCTTCCTGCGACAGGCCCATCTCCCGGGCCGCCCGATCGACGACGCGTTCCAGCAGATAGGTCGCTTCCGGCCGTCCGGCGCCGCGATAGGCGTCCACCGGCGCGGTGTTCGTAAAGATCGCGGTGACGCCCGCATAGATCACCGGCGTTGTGTAGACCCCCGCCAGCAGCGTGGCGTAGAGGTATGTCGGAACGCAGCTTGCGAAGGTAGAGAGATAGGCCCCCATGTTCGCTTTGGTGTTCACTTTCAGCGCCAGGAACTTGCCGCTTTCGTCCAACGCCAGTTTCACATGGGTGATGTGATCCCGGCCGTGGGCGTCGGTCATGAAACTTTCCGAACGTTCCGCCGTCCACTTGATCGGCCGGCCCACCTTGGGCGCGGCCCAGGTGACGATGGCTTCCTCGGCATAGTGATAGATCTTGGAACCGAAACCGCCGCCGACGTCCGGCGCGACGATGCGCAGCTTATGTTCCGGAATCTGTAGAACGAACGCACCCATCAGCAGCCGGATCACATGCGGGTTCTGGCTGGTGGTGTAGAGCGTGTATTCGCCGGTCGCCTGATCGAAGGACCCGATGGCCGCGCGCGGCTCCATGGCGTTCGGAATCAAGCGGTTGTTGACGATGTCGATCTCGGTAACGTGGTGCGCGCCCGCGATTGCCGCGTCGACTTCGCCCTCGTCGCCCAGTTCCCAATCGTAGCACAGGTTGTTCGGAACATCGTCATGAACGGCGGTGGCGTTGCCGACTGCGGTGTTCATGTCGACGACCGCAGGGTGTTCGGTATAGTCCACCTCTATCAGTTCGGCTGCGGCCTTCGCTTCGGCCAGGGTTTCGGCGATCACCACGGCGACCTGATCGCCGACATGGCGCACCTTGCCCTTGGCGAGCGGCGGATGCTCCGGCTCTGACATCGGCGAACCGTCCTTGTTGTTCACCTGCCAGCCGCAGGGGAGGGAACCGACCTCCATATCCGCGCCGGTGAAGATGGCGACCACGCCCGACGCCGCCGCAGCGGCGGAGGTGTCGATCGAATTGATCGTCGCGTGGGCGTGCGGGCTGCGCAGAATATAGGCGTAGGTCTGGCCCGGCTGGTTGATGTCGTCGGTGTATGTCCCGCGTCCGGTCAGGAAGCGGTAGTCTTCCAGGCGCTTTACAGAGGCGCCGATACCCGTCTCACTCATTGTCGTAGAACCTCCCTGGTTCGTCGCCGGCCCGGTGCGCACGCGCTCCGTCGGCCGGCCTGCATTCCCGGTGCGGCCGCCTTACATGTTGGCGGCGCCCTCTTTGATCGACTTGACGATGTTGTGATAGCCGGTGCAGCGACAGATGTTGCCTTCCAGCCATTCGCGGATCTCGCCTTCGGACGGCGTCTTGTTGTTGTTCACCAGGTCGATTGCGCTCATCACCATGCCCGGCGTGCAGAAACCGCACTGCAGGCCGTGATTGTTGCGGAACGCCTCCTGCATCGGATGCAGGGTCTCTCCGTCCGCCAGTCCTTCAATCGTGGTGACGTCAGAGCCTTCGGCCTGAACCGCCAGCATGGAGCAGGCTTTGACGGATTTACCGTCCACATGCACCACACAGGCCCCGCACTGGCTGGTGTCGCACCCGACATGGGTTCCGGTCAGTCGCAAATTCTCTCTGATGAATTGAACGAGAAGCGTCCGGGCTTCGACGTCGCCCGAGACAGCTTTACCGTTCACCGTCATGGAAACGGTCGGCATGCTTCACCCTCCCTAAAATGGTTAAGCGTTAGATTTCGAATTGGTGTGAATCGTTCCCGATTACAGTTGGCACCCTGTCGTTCTTGTCCCCGCGCATACACGCGACGGCTTATTTACCAATAAGTGTGGGCCGCTGCCGACACTAAATCAACCCCGATGGGGGGACGGTCCGGCAAGGTTCCCCTGCGTGCTTTTAAAGCGGAAGATCATGTTTTAGCGTTGGCTTTTGGATTGGGGAGGAAAAAGACGCGGCATGGCGGCGAAACCGGCCAATACGACGCCCAGGGGCCGCCGCAGATTGGCTGCGGCGTTCCTGTTCCGGCTGATCCTGACCGTTGCTTTGTATGTTCTGTACGAGCTGTGGTTCGACATCGTTCCGGCGGCGGATCCCAATCTTCCCGATTCCGTGGCCGGTATTCTGGAACGCGCGGTCGGCCTGCTGATGTTCCTGTCCGGGGCGATGACGCTGACTTATGCCCTGCGGCATTTCTTCTGGCACGGCTGGGTGGAGGCGAACACCGACACACAGGTCCCGAAACTGCTGATCGACATTTCGTCCTTCGCGGTTTGGGTGGCCGCCGTCGTCACTGCGCTCAGCGTTGTGTTCGACGTTTCCATCTCGGCCTTCCTGACCACGTCGGGCATCGTCATCGCGGTCATCGGATTCGCGCTGCGCTATCTGATTTCGGACGTCTTCACGGGCATTGCGCTGGGGCTGGAGCGACCGTTCAATATCGGCGACTGGATCGAGCTTGAGGACGGAACGCTGGGCAAGGTGGTGGAGATCAACTGGCGCGCCACCAAGCTGATCACAAAGAAGGAAACCGCGGTCGTCGTGCCGAACACCTTTCTGGCGACCCGTCCGTTCACCAATTACAATTGGCCGGAAAATTTCTTCCGCAACAGTTTCGAGATCGTGCTGGATTACGACGTCACGGCGCATCAGGCGGAACGTATTCTGCTGGCCGCCGTCAACCAGGCGACCGGCGATATCGGTATCCCGCGCAAGCCGGACCTGCGTATCCGCGAATACACGCCGCGCGGCGCGCGCTGGGAGGTGCGTTTCTGGTGTCCCGAACATCAGGACCTGGAAGGGCTGCAATACAAGGTCAAACGCTATGTGCTGCGGAACCTGCATTTCGCGGGTGTGAAGGTTCCGCGCGAGAAACTGGAGCTTCTGGATTCGACGCATCCGAAGGCCCTGCACAACCCGGTCAAAAGGGATGTGACCTTCCTGCGCGACGTGCATTTGTTCGACTCCATGACCGACGAAGAGTTGGAACAGCTCCGCGACCGGATGGACGAGCGCCTCTGTCTGATGGGCGATCCGATTGTCGAACAGGGGGAAGAGGGCGATTCCCTCTTCCTGTTGCGGGAAGGTTATCTGGACGTCTTCATCCAGAACGAGGACGGCGACCGCGTCATGGTGGGGCATCTGTTGCCCGGATCGTTCTTTGGGGAGATGTCCCTGCTGACCGGGGCGAAGCGCGCCGCAACCGTGATACCCAGCGTCGATGCGGATGTGTTCGAAATTTCGAAGGAACATATCCGTTCCTTCCTGGCCGGCAGCGAGGATCTGGTGCGCCAGTTGAGTCTGGCCCTGGCCGAACGACAGCTTCAGAACGACCGCGCCCTGATGGCCGCCCCGAAAGAGCAGATCGAACAGCAGACAAGAACCGCCGCGGACCGCCTGTTCTCCAAGATTCAGCGTTACTTCGACCTGATGCACTGAGGCTGCAGGCTGCGCCGGGGCGTCAGGGCCGCAACGGCGCGGGATTCCGTCAGGAGGGCTGCTGGAATCCGTAGACGAGCAGCGCCGCCGCGGCGATCAGGATGACAACCCAGACACGCGGGCTGAGGCCCTTGCGCTTCGCTGTTTCCTCGACGGCTTCCGTCGCCGCCTTGGCCGCGGCCGCCGCGTGGTCCGGCGCGGGGGCGTCGGTGGACGCCGCAGGGTTCTGTTCCTCGGCAGGGGCGGCATCAGCCGCAG
>JANQIT010000177.1 GCA_028282025.1 Hwanghaeella sp.
AGACGCCCTTCAACCTGGCCAATATCATCGTCCTGCCGCTGATCCTGGGTCTGGGCATCGCCTTCGGCATTCACATCGTGCTGCGCCACCGCGACGAGGGCGACCATAAGATGCTCGAGACGTCGACGCCGCGCGCGGTGTTGTTTAGCGCACTGACCACGATCGGCTCTTTCGGGGCGCTGACCCTCTCCAACCATCCCGGGACCGCCAGCATGGGGTACCTGCTGACCCTGTCGGTGAGTCTGACGATGCTGTGCACGTTGATCGTTCTGCCGGCGCTGCTCGAAATATTCGGCAAGCGATCGTCAACCCAATAGCGGCCGTAAGGAGGTAGGCGCGGACCATGCCCCGCAACGACGCCTTCGAAGAGAGCTTCCGCCGCCTTCGCGCCATTCTGCAGCGCCATGCGGACCGCCTGGTCGTGACCGAGGACGAACCCGCCCTCTACTATCTCGACACCCCGCATATCATGAAGAACAAGAAGCCGTTGTTCTTTGGGTCGGTTCAAATCCGCAAACGCTATGTGAGCTTCCATCTCATGCCGGTCTATGTCTTTCCCGACCTGCTGGACCCGGTACCGTCCGATTTATTGAAACGAATGCAGGGCAAGTCCTGCTTCAATTTCAACAGCATCGCCGATGATCATGTGACGGCACTCGAACGCCTCACCACGGCGGGCTTGGCCCGATACAAATCCGAGAACCTGTTGGGACCGGACTAGCTTTCCACGGCACTCAGGATCCACATTCCGGATTTCCCTAAGCCGTAATGCCCGCAATATGCACCATCTTATCCGGATTGCGCATGGCGAAGACGTGACTGATGTGCCCTTCCGGATCCACATGGACGGTGAGGATGGCATACATCAAGCCGTCCTGCGTGATCACCGCCGCGGTCGCACCGTTCACCTGCCGGTATTCGACATCCAGAGTCATGAGACCTTTTTCGACCAGGCCGATGAAGAAACGCGTGACCGACGTGGCGCCGGTGATGACGTTGCGCGCCGCCAGGGCCTTGCCGCCGCCGTCCGCCCAGACCTCGACATCCTCCGATAACGTCGCTTCGAAGGCCGCCGCATCACCTGCCTCCAAGGCCGCAAAGAAGGCCTGGGTCAGCGCCTCGCGCCGCCCGCCGTCGACGCCGAACCGCGGCTTGCCGTCGCGGAGGCGCTTGCGCGCCCGATGCACCGTCTGCCGCGTCGCCGATTGCGACCGTTCTAAGATTTCCGCGATTTCGCCATAAGAATAGTCGAAGACGTCCCGCAGCAGGAAAGCGGCCCGCTCGACCGGCGAAAGCCGCTCCATCATCAGCAAGAAGGCCGTCGACACCGTCTCGTAGGATTCGAGCACGGCATCCTGGCCCGCCGCACCCTCCGTCTCCAACGGCTCGGGCAACCAGGGGCCGATATAGGTTTCGCGGGTCCGCGCCGCCGACTTCAACCGGTCCAGGCATAACCGCCCGCACACCGTGGTCAGCCAACCGGGCAGATTGCGGATGTCCTCCGCTTCAGCCCGATGCAGGCGGATATAGGTTTCCTGAACCACATCTTCGGCATCGGACACCGAACCGAGCATCCGATATGCGATACCCACCAACCGGGCGCGCTCGTCCTCGAAGGCTTGCGTCCGGTCCGTCATGCCACCCACGACCCTTGCGCGTTCTCCCGAAGAAGATCGCATTTCGCCCCAATAGGACATTCATAGAGCCGAACAAGCCGGTATTCAGGCCAGTGCATGGGATTTAATCCTCCATCCCGTCCTTACCATATCCGCGTTATGCCGCGGCTACACAGATGACGACTCACCAGCGCTGCTTGTGACAGAACCGGGGAATTTTCCCTGTCCCCAACTCGGCGTTCCCTTGAGAGAAAATCAACATTCTGCAAGAATATGCATATCGAAACGGCATATTCACCGAACGATGAGCGAATATCTCACCACCAAGGAACTGGCGGAATTGCTTCGCATCAAGGAACGCAAGGTCTACGACCTGGCGGCATCCGGCGATATTCCCTGCTCGCGCGCCATGGGGAAACTGCTTTTTCCACGGCAGGCGGTGAATGCCTGGCTGGCGGAAAACAGTTCCGGTTTCTCGCCACAGGCAATCGCCGAGCGTCCCCCTGTCTTTCTGGGCAGCCACGATCCTCTGCTCGACTGGGCACTGCGCGAATCCCGCTGCGGGCTCGCGACTTTCTTCGACGGCAGCCTTGACGGATTGGACCGCTTCGGACGCAACGAGGGCGTGGCGACCGGCCTTCATATCTACGACCCAGCGCGCGAGGAGTGGAATCTGCCCGCCGTCACGACACGCTTTGGGGCAAGCCCGGCGGTGCTGGTCGAATGGGCTTGGCGCGACCGCGGGTTGATCGTCGGCCCCGACTATGCGGATACGATTACGGCACTCGGCGACTTGAAGGGCCGCCGGGTTATCCCGCGCCAACCCGAGGCCGGCAGCCACGCCCTGTCCGCCTATCTATTGGACCAGGTCGGGCTGTCCGAAACCGACTTCGACACGCTGCCGCCGGCGCGCAGTGAGACCGACGCCGCCCTGGCGGTCCTCGAAGGCAAGGCCGACGCCGCCTTCGGGCTGAAGGCGCTTGCCACGCAGTACCGGCTCGGCTTCGTGCCGCTGATCCGGGAACGGTTCGATTTGCTGGTCGACCGGCGCGCCTGGTTCGAACCGCCGATCCAGACCTTGCTCGACTTCTGCCGCTCGACCGCGTTTGGCAATAGGGTGAAGGAGATGGACGGCTACGACGCCGGCGGCCTGGGCCGGGTGCATTTCAACGGACTCTAGACCCGCCGCGGCGCGGGCAACGCTGGCTACTGCGCCGTGCCTTGCCCGGATTTCTCCGCATTGGGAAAGAACAGCTGCTGCCCGTCCAACCGGTAGGACCGGATGGCCTTCTGCCCCTCGTCCGACAGGATCCAATCGATGAACGCCTTTCCCGCCTTCGTCTTCACGCGCGGATGTTTCGCCGGATTGACTAGAATGACACCGTATTGATTGAACAGGTCATCGTCGCCCTCGACGAGAATCGTGAAATCCCGCTTATTCTTGAAACTGATCCACGTCGCCCGGTCGGTCATCACGTAGGCGCCCATCCCGACGCCCGCGTTCAGCGTCGTTCCCATGCCCGATCCGGTCTCGCGATACCATGTGCCGCTGGCGCCCGCGACCGACAGCGCCGCCTTCTTCCACAGGTGCATCTCTTTCTTGTGGGTGCCGGAATTGTCGCCGCGCGAGGCGAAGCGCGCCTCGGCCGCCGCAATCTTCCTGAAGGCATCGACGGCCCTTTCCGAGCCGGCGATCCCGGCCGGATCGGCCGGCGGCCCGACGATGATGAAATCGTTGTACATCACGTCATGCCGGGCGACGCCGTATCCATCCGCGACGAAAGTCAGCTCCGCCGGCTTCGCATGCACCAGCAAGACGTCGCCGTCCCCGTTCCGAGCATTCTTGATCGCCTGGCCGGTGCCGACCGCGACCACATGTACCCTGATCCCGGTTTTCTTCTCGAAGATCGGCAAGATGTGGTCATAAAGCCCTGAATTCGCGGTGGATGTCGTCGATTGCAGGATGATCGATTTTTCCGCCGCGCCGCCAACGCCGGGTAAACCCGAAATGGCCATCGCCAAAACCACCAGACCGACCGCGAAACCCCGTCTTGCCATAAATCCCTCTACCGATTGATTGGGCGCTAGAGCAGGATGCGCCCCGAAAGATAGTCCCGCGCCGCCTCGGACTCGGGATGGTCGAAAAACCGGTCGGCCGCCGTATGCTCCAGAACACGGCCGCGGTGGATGAACACCACATCGTCGGCGAGACGCCGCGCCTGGCTTCGCTCATGGGTGACGAACACGACCTTGGTGCCGTTACGGCTCGCCGTACGCACGGTCTCCTCGATCCGTTGCATGGATGCGGGATCGAGGCTTGCGGTCGGCTCGTCCAGGAACAGAACCTCCGGCTCGATCGCCAAGGCCCGCGCAAGGGCGAGCCGCTGCTGCTCGCCGCCCGACAACAACCGCGCCGGCAGCGCCGCGTGATC
>JANQIT010000187.1 GCA_028282025.1 Hwanghaeella sp.
GGGACAATGGCGACCGGACGGGCCGGCGCAGTGGGGGCGTCCGCCAGCATCGACAGCCGCTCAATCCCCGCCGCCCAGCCGACACCGGGGGTTGCCGGGCCGCCCATCATCTCCATCAGCCCGTCATACCGGCCCCCCGCCATCACCGCGCTTTGCGCGCCAAGCTCGGTGGTCGTGAATTCGAAGGCCGTGTGACAGTAGTAATCCAGGCCGCGCACCAGACGCGGGTTCAGGCGATAGGCGATGCCCAAACTATCCAACCCTTCCTTGACCGTGGCGAAGAAGTCCTGGCTTTCCTGATTCAAGTAGTCGGAGAATACCGGCGCATCGGCGACAAGGACACGGTCGCCTTCATCCTTGGAATCCAGAATGCGCAACGGGTTGCGTTCCAACCGGTCGCGCGACTCCTCCGACAGGCGGTCCCGGCGGTCGCTGAAATAGCCGACCAGCGCGCTGCGGTAGGCGGTCCGGCTTTCGGTATCGCCCAGCGTGTTAAGCTCCAGCGCCACCCGGTCGCGCAATCCCAGCGCGTCCAGTATCGCCGCCCCACAGGCGATGACTTCGATGTCGGCCAAGGGCTGTGGGGCGCCGATCAGCTCGATTCCGATCTGGTGGAACTGCCGCAGGCGGCCTTTCTGCGGCCGCTCATAGCGGAACATCGGACCGCCGTAGAAATAGCGGACCGGGGCGTGCTGGGCCAAACCGTTCGACAGATAGGCCCGGCAGACCCCGGCGGTGTTTTCCGGGCGCAGGGTGACTTCGTCGCCGCCCTTGTCCTCGAACGTGTACATTTCCTTCGTGACCACGTCGGATGTATCGCCCAGGGTGCGTTTGAAAACCTGCGTGAATTCGAAGATCGGCGTCGCCATGAACTGATAACCGTAGCGCGCCGACACGGCTGCGGCGGTGTCGATGACATTCCGGTGCCGCCGGAAATCTTCCGGCAGCAGGTCGTGTGTACCGCGGACGGGCTGCAGGGCCGCCATCATAAACTCCAATCCAATGAAACGACGAAGGGGGTTACTCGGCGGCGTCCGCCACCTGACGTTCACGTTCGATTTCGGCGGCCTTGTTTTCCACAAGCGCCACCAGATGATCGACGATATCCTTATCTTTCAGGCGATGGTCGGGCTGGCCCGCGATATAGACCTGATGCGTGCCCTTTCCGCCGCCCGTGAAGCCGATATCCGTCTCGCGCGCTTCGCCGGGTCCGTTGACCACGCAGCCGATCACCGAGACGGTCATCGGGGTCGTGATATGGGCCAAACGCTCTTCCAGGACGCGCACGGTCTCGATCACGTTGAACTGCTGGCGCGCGCAGGACGGGCAGGAGATGACGTTGACGCCCCGGTGGCGCAGGCCAAGCGACTTCAGGATATCGAACCCGACCTTCACCTCTTCCACCGGATCGGCGGAGAGCGAGACCCGGATCGTATCGCCGATGCCGGCCCACAGCAGGGAACCGATCCCGATGGAGCTTTTGATCGTGCCCGTGCGCAGGCCGCCGGCTTCCGTCACGCCGAGATGCAGGGGGTAATCGCAGGCTTCCGCCAACCCCTGATAGGCCGCCGCCGCCAGGAACACGTCGGAGGCTTTCACGCTGATCTTGAATTCGAAGAAGTCGTTGTCTTCCAGAATCTTCGCATGTTCCAGCGCGCTTTCGACCATGGCTTCCGGGACCGGCTCGCCATATTTCTCCAGCAAATGCTTCTCCAGCGATCCGGCATTCACACCGATCCGCATGCTGCAGCCGTGATCCTTGGCAGCCTTGACCACTTCGCGCACGCGCTCGGCGCTGCCGATATTGCCCGGATTGATCCGCAGACAGGCCGCGCCTGCCTGGGCCGCCTCTATCGCGCGTTTGTAGTGGAAATGGATGTCGGCGACGATTGGGACGGAAGCCTGCCGCACGATCTCGCCCAGCGCCGCCGTCGACTCCTCGTCCGGGCAGGAAACCCGGACGATATCCGCGCCCGCCGCTTCACAGGCTTTGATCTGCGCCACCGTGCCTGCGACATCCGCCGTCAGGGTGTTGGTCATGGTTTGCACGGAAATCGGCGCATCGCCCCCGACGGGGACAGTCCCCACCATGATCTGGCGCGCGCTGCGGCGGTAGATATCTCTGTAAGGACGGACGCTCATCGTTCCCAGTGCCGCCCGGCGGCTCGGCAATGTGTGTTGGATAGGCGCAAAATGCTGCCAAGCCCGGCAAATTTCAAGGCGCGATACGCCGCTGCGGACCGAAGGTCAGTTCTGGGACGCCGCGGTACCTTGCAGCAGGGCGTTCGGTTCCAGCAGAACGTCACGCCGGACATCGCCGATCTCGCCGATTGCCGGGGCTGCCGCGCCATCGACCAGGAATTCAAGCCCGCCGGCATTCCCGGTCACCAGGGTGATGCCCGGACGGTCCGGCACCTGGAAACTGTCGCCGGGCCGCAGCAGACGGGTCAGCAGAACATTGCCGTCCGGTTCGGTAATCTCCACCCAGGCCGCTGACCGGCTGCGGATCAGAATACGGGACGCCGCGCTTGCATCGCCGTACTGCGTCGGTTCGGCGGCGTTCGGGACCGGCACCGCGAAGGTCTCCGGCGGCGGGGTCGCGGCGATCTGTGTTTCGGCGGTCTGTGTTCCAGCGGTCGGGGCCTCGGCGACCGTTGCACCTGCCGTTTCAACTTCCGTGAGCGACGCCGCGCCCAACGCCGGCTCTGACTCCAGCGCCGTTGGGGCCGTGGCCGCTGTCCCGGTATCGGCGGCTGTTTCAGGCGCTGCTGCGGGCTGGGAAGGCTCCGCCGGCGCGATCCCGGCAACCGTTTGGGCCTCAACAACCTGTTCGATTTCAGTGGCCGGCTCCGCATCCGCAGCCGTGTCATCCGCGGTCACGGGGGCGGTGCCGACATCCCCGGTCGTGGCGGTCGTGGCGGGCGTAGCGAGCGTAGCGGGCGGCGTCGCCTCCGCATTTTCAGTAACGATTCCGGCGGCTTCGCCGTCGGCAAGCGCCTCGACAGCACCGACAGCTGAGCCAGCAGCCGTATCGTCCGTGTCCACAGCGGCTTGGGATGCGCTATCGGCCGTAGCCGTGACGTCCGCGGTTTCCGCCGGCTGACCGGCGGCCTGCGGCGTCGCGCTGGCGATTGTCTCATTAACGACAACCGGCGCATCCCGGCTTTCGGTGACTGGGGCGCTGTCCGCTATGGATTGGGCTTCCTCAGCGACCGGCGTCTCGGACGCGGGCGGCGGGGCAGCGGCGGTTTCCTCCTGCGCGGTGGGCGCTTGCGCGACGGTTTCCGTCTCCTCGACCGGCGGTGTCGCCGATTCGACGCCGTCGATCAGGTTCTGCAACGCTTCCGGCAGGGGCGGCACCAGGGCGATCTGGTCCTGATCCTTGTTGGAGATGTAAAGCCAACCGGCATAGGAACCGAACAACAGCATAATCGCCACAACGATAATCGACGCCGTCGGCGCACGGCTTGCCGGCATGGGTTCCGGGAACACCAACCTGGTCCGGTCTTCGAAGTCGGACGCTTCCTGCTTGTACTTGGCCACCATCTTGACAACGTCCAGACCGAGATACTCGGCATAGGTCCGAACGAAACCAATGGCATAGGTCGATCCAGGCAGATCGCCGAAACGGCCGTCTTCAATCGCTTCCATGTAGGTGCGGCGGATGCGCAGTTGGCTCGACACTTCCGCATAATCTTCGTCGCGTGCGATACGCGCCTCGCGCAGGATCTCGCCGACGGTCCGGTTATCGACGACCGTCTTCAACTCCATGCGTGTCGTGTCGTTTGCGGCTTCTTTCGCCGCGCTCTGTCTGGCCATCGTACTGTCCAAGCACACACGTGCGGAAGGTGAACTAATTACAAGTATCTTGCCCTAACACTACAGAGTTCGAAGTATAAACCCTGGTTAACAATTAAATCAATACACCAATAACATGAAGGAATTATTTAATTTTCCTAAGTAAAATTCAGATTTAGAGCTTTCTACTGTTTCCTGGAAACACCTGCGCTCTCTTTTCAGGTATGGGGGAGACTTTAAAGTGGTTTGTCTTCATTCTGACCCCACTGAGACGCCGTCTCCAACCTTCCGGTTAGGAAGGCGTTGCGCCGCGATGCTGGGCGCATCGCAAGCGGCGGCTGACGCGGTCCGGAAGGCTGGAGACGGCGCCGATGGTCGCTTCGTCGTCCTGCTGGGAGCATCGCCGATCCTTGCCGATGCCCGCGTAACGGCTCCTGCCCAGCAGGACAATGAAGCGATCTCAGTTGAGCCAGAATGAAGGCAAACCACTTTAGACTTGAATCCCGTGGTCTTTCGCATAGGCGGACAGCAATGTCCTAAGCGAATGCCGAGGGCTGTTCAGATGGCTGCCGACCAGCGCGGCCACGTCCGGGGCGTTCATGCTGCGCACCATGGCCCGGACAGGTCCGATGGACCGCGCATTCATCGAAAGCTGCCGGAATCCCAGACCGATCAGCGCCATGGCGTCCAGCGTCGATCCGGCCATCTCGCCGCACAGAGAAATGGGGACGTGCTTGGCGTTGCATGCCTCCACCACCGTGTTGAGCAGCCCCAGCATACCCGGCGACAAGGCGTCATACCGCCCGTCCAGCTTCGGATTGCCGCGGTCGCTGGCGAACAGGAATTGCTGCAGGTCGTTGGACCCGACGGACAGGAAGTCGACGCGCGACAGCAGCGCCGGAAGCTGAAAGACCAGAGACGGCACCTCCAGCATCGTCCCAACACGGATTTCCGTCGGCAGCACCTTGCCGGTTTCCTCCAGGCGCTTCAGTTCCAGGTCCAGAATGGACCGCGCCGCGTCAAACTCGGCCACTTCCGCAACCATCGGAAACATGATGCTGAGCGGGCGGCCGCCGGCGGCCGCGACCAGCGCGCGGAGCTGCTGACGGAGCATATAGGGCCGGTCCAGCCCGATGCGGATCGCCCGCCAACCCATCGGCGGGTTTTCTTCCTGCGATTCCGGTACGTAGGACGGGATCTTGTCGCCGCCGATATCCAGGGTGCGGAACACGACCGGGCGGCCGCCGGCCTGGTCCAGCACATTGGCATAAAGTTTCTGCTGTGCGTCGACGTCCGGGTGGGCGGTGCGCACCATGAAGGGAACCTCGGTGCGGTAGAGCCCGATGCCCGACGCCCCGGTCGCTTCGAGATGCGGCACGTCGATCAGCAGACCGGCGTTGATATGCAGATCCACCCGCGTGCCGTCCATACTGACCGAAGGCAGATCGCGGTCGCGCGCATAGGCGGCCTGACGGGCTTCGTGCAAGGCCATCGACTCGACGAAAGCGCGTTGAAACTCCTCACCCGGACGCACGAAACAGACGCTGTTCTCGCCATCCACGACAAGCCGGTCCATCGGCTCTATCCGGGTCATCGCGCCCTGGATGCGGCCGACCACGGGAATGTCCAAAGCCCGCGCCACAATCGCCACATGGGAGACGACCGAGCCCTCTTCCAGAACCACGCCGCGCAGCTTGCTGCGGTCATAGTCCAACAGTTCCGCCGGGCCGAGTTGCCGCGCGACGATGATCGCATCGTCCGGCAGCTCGACCGCCGACGGCCTCTGCCCGCCGTCGAGATGCTGCAGCAGCCGGTTCGTCAGATCCTCGAAATCGGCAAGGCGTTCGCGGATGTAAGGATCCCGGACCAGCGCCATGCGGGCGCGCGTATCGTTCTGGACCCGCGCCACCGCGGCTTCGGCTGTGAGACCGGTGCCGATGGCTTCGCGGATCCGGCGGATCCATCCGCGGTCCTCCGCCACCATCCGGAAAGTCTTAAGGATATCCAGATGGTCGCTGGCGGAATCGTCGTCATAGCGCTCGATCAGGGTATCGAGGGCGGTGTGCATCGCGCTGAGCGCGGTCTCCACACGCTCCAATTCGACGTCCTCATCCTCGGCGATGGGATCGGTGATGGCGATGGCCGGTTGATGCAGCACCGCCTGACCGACCGCCAGCCCCGGCGAGATCCGGATGCCGCCGAGGCGCAGGGGCCGCAGCGCGATGCCGTCGGCGGGCTGCTGCTCCCTGTTGTCGACGACCTCGCCGGTGGCCAGCATCTCCGCGACCACCATGCCGACCGTCTCAAGCGTCTCGACCTCCTCGTCAGCATATTCGCGCGAGGTGCGGTTCTGAATCGCCAGCACGCCGAGCACCCGGCCGCCGCGCAGGATCGGCACCCCCAGCATGGACTTGTAGATTTCTTCGCCGGTTTCCGGCCTGTAGGCGAAGTCCGGGTGTTTCTGGGCGTCGGCCAGCGAAATCGGCCGGGCCGAGGCGGCGATCACCCCGACGATGCCCTCGCCGAACCGGAACCGGATCTTGTGCACCGCTTCGGGATGCAGGCCCTCGGTGGCGAACAGTTCGATCAGGTCCCCGGCGCGGCGGACATAGATCGAACACACCTCCGCCACCATGTCGCGGGCGATGTTCTGCGCAATCTTATCCAGGCGCTCCTGCGCGCTGCCGGCCCCGGCCATGATGTCCCGCAGCCGGCGCAGCAACAGTCGCGAACCTGCCCATGTCGCTCTTTGCGCCATTCAGCCTCTCACTGTCACGCCGATACCGGCGTTGCGACGTCACTCCATCCTTTCGCATTTTTCGAAAGGCGGCACTATCCCCGAACCGGTCCTGTCTGTTTTGCCGGACCCTCGGCGCCCTTACGCGTCTTCCGCGTCGAGCCCGTAGGCCGTGTGCAAGGCGCGCAGGGCCAGTTCCGTATAGTCCTCCGAAATCAGGGTGGAGATTTTAATCTCGCTGGTGGAGATGACCTGAATGTTGATGCCTTTTTCCGACAGGGTGCGGAACATGGTCTGCGCCACGCCAGCGTGGCTGCGCATGCCGACCCCGATCACCGACACCTTGACCACATTGTCGTCCGACAACAGGTCCTCGTAGCCGATCTCGCCCCGGTTGGTTTCCAGAACTTCCAGCGCCCGGCCCAGGTCGGACTTGGTCACGGTAAAGGTCATATCGGTGCGCTGCCCGTCCGCCGAGACCGACTGAACGATCATATCGACATTGATCGCGCTGTCCGAAAGCGGCCCGAAGATCGCCGCGGCGATGCCCGGCTGATCCTTCACGCGCACCAGAGTAATTTTGGCTTCGTCGCGGCTATACGCGATCCCACTGACGACTTGCTGTTCCACGATTTCGTCCTCGTCTACCACCATGGTTCCCGGGCTGGGGTCGAAACTGCTGCGCACCTGCACGCGCACGCCATGATTCATCGCCAGTTCGACCGACCGGGTCTGCAGAACCTTCGCCCCTTGAGACGCCAGCTCCAGCATCTCCTCGAAGGAAATCATATCAATCTTGCGGGCCTTGGAGACGATGCGCGGATCGGTCGTATAGACCCCATCGACATCCGTATAGATATCGCACCGGTCGGCCTTGAACGCGGCGGCGAGCGCCACCGCCGTCGTATCCGTTCCCCCACGGCCCAGCGTGGTGATCCGGTTCGATGGGCTGATCCCCTGAAAGCCCGCGACCACGGCCACCTGCCCTTCGGCGAAGCGCTTTTCGATTTCCGCCGTCTGGATTTCCTCCATCCGGGCCTTGCCGTGGATCTCGTTGGTGCGGATCGGGATCTGCCAGCCCAGCCAGGAACGCGCCGACAGGCCCATGGCCTGCAGGCGCAGGGCCATCAGACCGGCAGTCACCTGTTCGCCGCTGGCGACGATGGCGTCGTATTCGCGGGCGTCGTACAACGGGCTGGTCTGATCGACATAGCCGACAAGTTGGTTGGTGACGCCGGCCATCGCGCTGACGGTCACGATCACATCGTTGCCGGCATCGACCTCTTCCTTCACGCGCGCAGCGGCGTTCGCAATACGGTCCAGGTCGGCGACGGACGTGCCGCCGAATTTCATAACAATCCGGGCCATGACTCGTTTCGTACCCTTAGTGGAAAGTGCAGCGAGGGCGCGCCTCGCCTCGCCCACCCGGCCCCCGGCCGCGTCTCGCGCCCGACCGTGTTGAACAGTCCGGGTTGGGCGCGGTATCCATACTCGCTGCAAGTGAACCACGCAAGGTTAGGAACGGATCGAACCATGGCCGGTGAAGCCGGTGCGCAAGCGCCGAACTACATGGATAAGGAGACGCCCCGCCCGCTCGGCGCCAGCGTCGATGCGGATGAAATCGCCAAATTCGCCGCGATGGCCGAGGAATGGTGGGACCCGGACGGCAAGTTCAAGCCGTTGCACAAGTTCAACCCGGTCCGCATCGCCTTCATCCGCGACCGGATCTGCACGCATTTCGAACGCGACTCGTTGCGGCCCAACCCGCTGGACGGACTGCGGGTCCTGGATATCGGCTGCGGCGGCGGTCTTTTGTGCGAGCCGATGGCGCGCCTGGGCGCCGAGGTGACCGGCATCGACGCGACCGAACGCTCGGTCCACGTGGCGGCCGCCCATGCGCAACAGATGGGCCTGGAGATCGATTACCGTTTCACCTCGGTCGAAGATCTGGCCGAGGAGGCGGAGAGCTTCGACAT
>JANQIT010000205.1 GCA_028282025.1 Hwanghaeella sp.
GGACGCCGCCGGCGGGGAGCAGCCCGGCCCCTTTCAAACTGGCGCCGAACTGCCGCGCAAGACGGGGGTCCAGATCCATCGCATCGGCAAACGCCTGCAGCGCCTTGGCCGGGTCCCCGGCCGCCGCCTGCGCCCTGCCCAGCACATAGTGATCCTGCGCCAGCCTGGCGCGGGGTTCGTCCGTCTTCTGCCGAATTACGACCGCCTCCGCCGCCAGGGCCACCGCCTCCGCCCCGTCGCTAAGCGTTTTCGGGTCGGACGCCAGCAGCCAGGCCAACCGGTGCTGGGCCGTCGCGTCGAAGCTGTGGCCAGCGGCAATCGCCTTTCGATAATCGGCAACGGCTTTCTCACGCTTTCCCATTCGTAGATAGCCCAACCCGCGCCCCGCAAGGACCGACGCCTCGTCGGGCAGCAGGGCGGCAGCACGCTCGAACTGCGCAACAGCCTCCCCCGTTTTTCCCGTATCCAACAGCAGATACCCGCGATAGAGGCTAAGTTCGGCGCGCTTCCGCGCTATATCGGCCATATCCTCTTCCACCAGCAATCGGCGCGCGCTTTCCATATCGCGGGAGGCGGCGTCGTAACCGCCCAGCAGGGTCAGCGCATCCGCCCGCACCAGCAAGGCGTAAAACCGGATGTCGGCGGAATTGGAGCCAACCGCCTTGTCGAGATAACCGAAAGACGGGTCGAACCGGCCGCTGAGGCCGCTTCCCGCCACCGCAACCCCTTTCATGAAATTGAGAACGTCGTCGTCGTCCTTGTCCGACGGATTGTCGGCGCGCAACAGTTCCTTGAAGGCCGTCTTATAGACCCCCATTTCCAGCAGGACGCTGGCCCGCTGCAATTGCAACCGCCGCACACGGGACTGCGTATCGATGGCACGATCCGACAGCGCCGCGAATTCTTCGAATTGCTGAATTGTTGTAACAGCGTCGGCGCAGTTCTTCTCAATCGCCGCAAGATCCCGAACGTCTCCGCGCAGACATCCCGCCACCAGTTCGCGAAGCGTTGCCTGAACCTGCGTGGGTTGCTCGAACAGCGGCCCGCTCTGAGCCACAGCGTTCGCGGACAGAAGGGAGGTAAACAGAACGAGCGCCACCATAACGGGGCGAAAACCATGCAACATCATTGCGGTATGACCGAACCTAATTTCGACCTTCGATACGCTGTTGTAACCGCATCCGGACCGTTCCGAAACCATGCAAAAAACAAGGCCGCCGGAACCCTTCTGGCCTTCGGGCGACCTTCAATTCGAACAGGCCAGGCGGAAGAAAACCGAAATTGTACCTTCAGGAATGTGATTGGCATCCCCCGACGGTTGAGAGATACAAACATCCGCAATCGTTATTTCAAGGAGTATTCGCCATGAGCGCCACCAGCGTAGGCTTTAAAGCCATGCCCATCTCGAACCTGACAACCGAGCATGACCTGGAAGGCGTCCAGAAACTGATGGAAGCCTATTTCGACTGCTTATGGACCGGCGACGCCAGCCTGTGGCGCGATGTGGCTTTTCACCCTGCGGCCCATCTCTATTCGGTTGGCGAAGACGGATCGCTGCAAGACTGGCCGATAGAGGAAGTAATGCAAAAGATCGCCAACCGCCCTTCCCCTGAAAGCCAGGGCGCCGAGCGTAAGGACGTCATCCTCAGCATCGATTTCACCTCCCCGACCACGGCCCTGGTACGGTGCGAAGTCGCCGTGGGGGAACGCTACTACCGCGACCTGTTGAACCTGATCAAACTGGACGGCGGCTGGAAGATCGTCTCCAAGCTTTTCCACATCCTGGCCTGACCCGCCGGACGGCGCGCCGGGAAAACGCGACAACCGCAATCTCGGTTAAGACGGCTGAAGCTACGCTATTCTAGTCTCCACCCCAGCCACGCGGTGAGGACCGATGCAGCGTATCTTAAAAGCCATAGAGGAAATCGAACGCGATCTTGGCGCGGAAATCCGGCTGGACGATCTATCGTCCGTCGCGGGAGTTTCTCGCTACCATTTCTGCCGTCTGTTTCAAAGCCTGTGCGGCTGGACGGTGATGGGATATGTGCGGGCAAGACGCCTGACCGAGGCGGCCCACCGCCTGCACGCCACCGGCGACACGCTGGTGGACATCGCTTTCGATGCCGGTTTCGGGTCCCAGCAATCCTTTACACGCGCCTTTTCGGACTTCTTCGGAATGCCGCCGGGCGCCGTGCGTAAAGGCGCTATCGTCGGTCTGGAGCGTCTGGTTCCCCGCGTTACGGCTAACACCCTAGCCTTCCTGAAGGAGCAAGACATGATGGAACCGAAATTTGTGGAAAGAGATGCCTTCGCGGCCATAGGCATGCGCGGCAGTTTCATGAAAGACGATACGGACGAGATCCCGGCCCTGTGGTCGCGCGTCCAGGACCGTTGGGACGACCTGCTGCCGATCATGAAGGACGGCGGAATCGGCGCCTGTGTCGCCGACCGGTCGAACGCCGGAACTTTTGACTATCTTGCGGGCGTTACCGCGGCAGTCGACGCGGAACCGCCGGACGGTATGGAAAAACTGGTCATCGCACCGCAGACCTACGCCGTCTTCACGCATAAGCTGACCCAACCGGATATCAATATCGATATCAAGCCGA
>JANQIT010000282.1 GCA_028282025.1 Hwanghaeella sp.
CGAAAGCGCCCGCCGCCGTCGGATCGATCTTCGTGAAGCCGGGAAAAACCGCCGCATGACTGGGTCCGAAATCCCACCCCATCGAACCCGCAGGCAGAAGATTCGGCGTCTCGATTACGGCCTGTTCCAGCGATACCGATGCCGAACGTCTCCCCGGGAAGACCCGCACCTCCCGAATGTTCTCCGGACGCAGCGCCCGGCCCGTATGGGTCCTCAATCCTCCTAAAGGTATTTCCAGCTCAAAGCCGCCCGGAAGGACCTGTCGCTCGATGTTGACTCGGTCCCGGTAGGTTGGCGACGGTTTGTCATCCACCCTGACAACTATCGTTACAGCTCCCTCCTCCCCATTCCGGCCCACAACGCTCAAGACGCTTTGCTCGTCGAACAACCCATGAACCTCTTCCGCCGACACACGGATCGAAGTGGGATTGCTCAAGGAATGTAAATCACCGGCGGCCAAGAATGTCCCTCCACCAAGCATCAGGCATAGTAAAGCAGCCCGGAACCCCTTCCGTAGGCTCAAGAGCCGCATCGGGCGCATCGGCCATCTCCAGCCCGGCTTCCGGTCCTTCAGCCGCAAGAAGGGGCGTTCCACCAGGAAGTACGAAGCGAGCGCCGCCACCAGCGTGAAGAAGAGATTGACAGGATAGGATTGCGGAAAATCCGCGACCGTTGAGTTCAGGAATGGTTCCTGCCAAAGGTAGAGCGAGTAGCTTAAAGTTCCGACAAAGACCGCGATACGGCTGTTCAGGACCCGATACAGGATACCGTCCTTCGAGGTGATGCAGAGATACACCGCCAAGGCCGCCCCTAAATTCGCCAAGGATTGGCCGGCGACATAGAACGCCGCCGGCGCGACCAAGTAAAGCCCCGCGGAACCGGCAAGAAGAGAAGACGCCAACAACCAGGCGGATAGGCGTTGAAGTGACCCGCGCAGGATAGGAAGGCAGCCGCTTCGAAACGCAAACGCCATCAGGCAGCCAAGGGCCAGCGAATCCGCAACCGCCTGAAACTGCCGCATCATGGCGGTCGGGGACATCTCGAAACCCAACCACATGACAGCCCGGACACAGGGAACCAAAAAGATCGATGCCAGCAACACGACAGGGGCGTATCGTCGGCCAAGAGCCAGAAACACAAACGGCCAAATCAGGTAAAACTGCTCCTCCACGGCCAGCGACCATGTATGATTGAGGTGCCAGGCCCGCTCATCATGATAGTTCATCGTATAGGTCGCGGCATGCAGCAGGTCGCCGGGCAGTAATTCAACGACACCGTAGGCCCCCAACACCGCACCAATCCCCACATACGCATAAAAGGCGGGAAATATCCGAAGTACTCTGTTCGCGAAGAACTTCCGCAAGTTGACGGTGCCGGTCCTGTCCAGTTCGTTAAGGAGCAGCCAGGTAATCAGAAACCCAGAAATCACGAAAAAGAAGCGAACGCCGTAGTTGCCCAGGCTGTGGACGCCCGCCAAAAATTGTGGCGACCCGGCGGTTCCCGCCAAATGCCCCACCAGAACAAGGACGATTGAGAAGGCCCGAAGCCCGTCAAGACTGTGAATACGCCCTGAACGATCCGATATCGATGCGTTTTCCATGAGTTATGCCTTTGCTTTCCGGGTCTCGCGCGTGCCGATGCCGGCGCGCTCAGCGCTCTCTGAAACGACGCGCCTGAGCCCGATAGCCATTGCTAGAATGATGTAGATTGGCCAGGTGAAGCCTTGGGTAAGAAAAGTTCCACTTACGCAGAAGCCGATAAAGCCGCCGTATAGTCCCGTTGCCGCCGCTAGCAGGCGCACGGAACCGTCGGGGTCCGCCAGAAGCTTCCGCCGGGTCCCGTGGATGGCCCTGAAGATGCCGACCATCATCCACATGAACATTCCGAAACCCAGGAAGCCCGTCTCGCCCATCACCCCGAACCAGGTGGAATGGACGGCGTGGTTCTGACCGTCCCAGAAATTGCTATAGTCGAAGTAGTTGAAGAGGAAGTTGTCGACGCCGACCCCGGTCAAGGGATTGTGGAGTGCCATGAAGAAGGCCGCATTCCACGCGTGAATGCGCCCCATCGCGGATTCGTCGATCCCTTCCTCATGCGCGCCGCCCGACTTCCTATCGCTGATACCAGCAACCGCGTAGAGGAGGATCAGCGCCACAGCTCCAACGATGCCGAGCAACAGTTTCGAGCGGATCTTTTGGGCGGCAAACACCCCGGTAACCGCCGCAATTCCCAACAGGCCGCCACGGCTCTGTGTGGCGATGATGGCCATAATGAAAAGACCGTAGGCGATGACGCCGAGGAGCCGGTCGGCAAGCGGCATCCCCCTTGTCGTCGCGGCGCCGAGCGATGACCCGACGGCGAACAGCAGCACAAGGGATAAATCGTTCGGGTCGCCCAACATCGAACCGATATCCCGGCCGATCGTCACCCGCGTCCCTTCGACAAGGCCGATACCGGCCGACTTGTTGTAGAGCGTGACCAGGGCCACCGCGACACCGCAGAGGATCACCGCGCGCTGGGTCCACACCACCTCCCTCTCCGACCTGATGGACCAGGAGAGCGCGAACACCATGACGGCGATCTTTACGTAGGTGTCCTTCCAATAGGAAAACGAGTTCAGCGGATTACTCGCCGTCGCGATCCCGACCGTCGCCAGGATGAAAAAGATGATGAACGGCGTGTATAGGGGATCCCAATGGGGCTTCAGTTTCTGAAAGGCGAGCCCCCAGAAAAGCGAAACAATGGTTCCCAACGCCAGCAGCAAAGGCAGCCGCAAAGGCATCAGTTGCGGAAATACCTCGTGCATTCGGAAGAACGAGAAGACAATGAACAGCAATGCGATCAGGAACACGCGCGGTACCGCAAAGATCAAGATCAGCGGCATAACGGCGAGTGCGGGGGCGACGGCAGGTAAAGGGATGCCCAGCCAGGCCAACCCAATCGACCCGCAGAGTACGA
>JANQIT010000331.1 GCA_028282025.1 Hwanghaeella sp.
GATCACCGAATCGTAGTCGCCGCACATGCCCGCGTCGGTCTGGTATCCCGTACCGCCCGGCAGAATGCGTGTATCGGCGGTCGGGATGTGGGTATGCGTTCCGACCACCAGCGAGGCGCGGCCGTCCAGAATGTGCCCGATGGCGGTCTTCTCGCTGGTCGCTTCCGCATGCACATCCACAATCACCGCGTCGAACCCGGCTTCCGCCGGCGACGCATCCGGCACATGCCGGTCCAGACTTTCGAACGGGTTGTCGTACAGATCCATGAACAGGCGGCCCAAGATGTTCAGCACAAGGACGCGCGCGCCGGAGGCGGTTTCGAACACGCCCACGCCTTTGCCCGGCGTTCCGGCCTGAAAGTTATCGGGCCGCAGCAGGCGCGGCTCGTCATCCGCGCGGCTCAGAATATCCGCATTGTCCCAAGAATGGTTGCCGCCGGTGATGACATCGACGCCCGCGTCGAACAACTCGTCGCAGATCTTGCCGGTGATGCCGAAACCGTGCGCCGCGTTCTCACCGTTCGCGATCACGAAATCCAGGCCGAGTTGCTCGCGCAAGCGCGGCATGTTCTGGATCACAGCCTGCCGGCCCGATTTCGCAACGATGTCGCCGCAAAAGAGAAAACGCATCCTAAGTCCTGACCTTATCCCGAGATGTCTGGTTCAACGGGCAATCTTGATCGCCGCTCTTTCGGTTACGATGTAGTCGAGCGGTTGGTCCAATTCATCGTGCGGCACGGTCTTCATTTCCTGGCCGGCGTACGCCGCGCCGACAGCCAGCACCGGCCCCGCCGCGCGCAAGGCGGCCAGCGTCCGGTCGTAAAAGCCGCCGCCATAGCCCAATCTGTAACCCCGCCGGTCGAAGGCCAGCATCGGGACGATCAGAACCGATGGGACGCATTCCGGTGCATCCGCCCTCGGCGCTTGGGTGCCGAACTTCTCTTCGACCAGCGCGTCGCCTTGCCGCCAACGCCGGAAAGCGAGCGGCGCATTTTCCTCGACAACGGCCGGCATGCAGATATCCGCCCCTTTGTTGAGACAGGCGGTCATGGCGCGCCGCACATCCAATTCACTGCCTATGGGCAGATAGCCTGACACCACGGTATCCGCATCGACTGGAACATGGCGCATCAGATTTTCCGCGAACAGCATCGCGGCCTCGCCGCCTGCTTCCTTGGCGGCGGACTGCCGGGCGCG
This sequence comes from Hwanghaeella sp., assembly GCA_028282025.1. Taxonomy (GTDB): domain Bacteria; phylum Pseudomonadota; class Alphaproteobacteria; order UBA8366; family Aestuariispiraceae; genus Hwanghaeella. Next base: position 1,198 of record JANQIT010000331.1, read on the forward strand.
GGACGCCGCCTTGCGCGCGGTCTTCTTTGCGATATCGAGACTCATGGGTTCCTGCCGTCGGACCGGCCTAGAGAATGAAGCGGAGCGCGGCCACCCGGCCGGTCGCCTGATGTACCCCTGGAGCCTGCAAAGCAGGTGGGCGCCGTGATACCGGAACCAGGATCCCGGCAGGGACAGCTCCCAAGAGGTGTTTATAGCCCCCGGGACAACATGGGCGTGTCGCACCGCGCAGCACGCGCTCCAAGGCCCTTAGTTAGGCCCCCGACAGTTTATCGGCAATAGCTTCGAGCCGCCCGGCCAAAGATTCAATCGCCTCGGCGTGGCGATCCTCGTCCCCGGCGGGCGCCGTGACATGGGAACCGCGCGCCTCTTCCAGCTCATCGGCGAGCAGCAATCCGGCCATCACCAGCAGCCGCGCATCGCCCAACTGCCCGACAGCCCCCGCAAGCTCTGTGACATGAGTGTCGAGCGTGGCGGCAAGTTTCGCCAAATGGCCTTCCTGACCGGCCTCGCACGCGACCGTGTAACCCCGGCCATTGATCGTCACTTCCACCTGCGCCATCGAACCGCCGCCTCTAATTCTGTTCCAACACGCCGTTCAATTTTTCTATCGCCGTATCCAACCGGCCGCCGAGTTCCCGGTTCTTGTCGGTTTCGCTGCGCAACGACGCCGTCAGCCCGGCCTTTTCGCCTTCGAGCCGTTCGATTTCGGCCTGTAACGTCGCATCCGCGCCCGCACCGCCCGCAGAATAGCTCTCCGCCGCGCTTTCCAGGCGTTCGACCGCCTTGCTTAGGCGTTCCAGGGCGTTTTCGGTTCGAGACATTTCGCTCTCCGGGAAGGCGCGTCATCATACGCTTTAGAGGTGGGGAAGAAACCAACAAACTCAAGCCTCAAGGGCGGGTCCTTCACACTTCCTGGTAAATTTTGCAGATGGGTATGACAGCGTCAACCAACGATCCACCCTATCCTGCCCCGATCTGCCGGCGGATCTGAAAAAGCGCCGAAAACCGCGCCTTTTCAGGCTGCCTGCTATTGACCTCCGTGGCGGTCATGGGCATGTTTCGCGCGCCTCGCGGACGGGGTGTCGAGTATGGGCTGCCACGCCCGTCCGACGGCCCCGGTCGCAACGCGAACCCGTCGTGCCTCCACACTGTAGAATCGGAATCCGATGACCGCTGTTTCCCATAGCGACATGGCCAACGCGATCCGCGCATTGTCCATGGATGCCGTCCAAAAAGCCAACTCCGGTCATCCGGGCATGCCGATGGGCATGGCCGACGTGGCGACCGTGCTGTTCACCAAATTCCTGAAATACGATCCGGCCAAGCCTGATTGGCCCGACCGCGACCGTTTCGTGCTCAGCGCGGGCCATGGATCGATGCTGCTATACTCGCTGCTGCATCTGACGGGCTATAAGGACATGACCCTGGCGCAGTTGAAAAACTTCCGCCAGTTGGGTTCCAAGACGGCAGGTCACCCTGAATACGGCCATGCCGCCGGAATCGAAACAACGACCGGCCCGCTTGGACAAGGTCTCGCCAATGCGGTCGGCATGGCGCTGGCCGAACGGATGGCGGCAGCGCGTCATGGCGCTAAGCTGGTAGACCATTATACATACGCCCTTGCCGGCGACGGCTGTCTAATGGAAGGGATCAGTCACGAAGCCATTTCGATGGCCGGGCACCTGAAGCTGGGCAGGTTGATCGTATTGTTCGACGACAACGGCATTTCCATCGACGGATCGACGGACCTTACCGTGTCGGACGACCAGATCGCCCGCTTCGCCGCCAGCGGCTGGGACACGGCGCGGGTCGATGGACATGATCCGGCCGCCATTGAAGCCGCCATCGCCGACGCACAGAAGACCGACCGGCCGAGCCTGATCGCCTGCCGCACGGTGATCGGCTACGGCGCGCCGACAAAGGCGGGCACCGCCGCGACCCACGGCGCCCCCCTGGGCGGGGACGAGATCGCGGGCGCCCGGGAGAAACTGGGTTGGGCCGCGAAACCCTTCGATATACCGAAACCGGTCCTGGATGCCTGGCGCAAGGCAGGCGGACGCGGTGCGCAGACCCGCAAAGCCTGGGAAGAGCGGTTGAAGAAACTGCCCGCCGCCGACCGAAACGCCTTCAAAAAGGCGCAGGCGGGTGAGTTGCCCAAGGAACTCGACACAGCGGTCACGGCCTTCAAGAAACAGATTTCCAAGGACAAGCCGAAGCTGGCCACCCGGGCCGCGAGTCAGAAGGCGCTGGAGGTTATCAATCAGGTGGTGCCGCAGACCATCGGCGGGTCCGCTGACCTGACGGGATCGAACAATACCAAGACCGGTGCGATGACGCCGGTTGACGCGTCGGATTTCTCGGGCCGGTACGTCTATTACGGTGTCCGTGAGCATGGCATGGCGGCGGCGATGAACGGGATCGCCCTGCATGGCGGGTTCATTCCCTATGCGGGCACGTTCCTGGTCTTCACCGACTATTGCCGGCCGTCCATCCGCTTAAGCGCCCTGATGGAACAGCGCGTGATCTATGTGATGACGCATGATTCCATCGGGCTTGGCGAAGACGGGCCGACGCATCAGCCTGTGGAACATCTGGCCGCCTTGCGGGCGATGCCGAACGTTACCGTGTTCCGGCCCTGCGACGCCGTCGAAACGGCGGAAGCCTGGCAGCTCGCCCTGGAGAATGCGGCGGGGCCCTCCGTCCTGGCGCTGACCCGGCAAGGCATCCCGACACTGCGCACCCGTCATTCAGCCAAAAACCAGTCCGCACGGGGCGCGTATGTACTGGCCGAGGCGGAAGCGGGCGACCGCGCTGTTACCTTGCTGGCCACCGGCTCCGAGGTTGAGATTGCGATGGCCGCGCGTGCGGCCCTGGAAAAGCGCAAGATCGGCACGGCGGTGGTCTCGGTTCCGTCGCTGGAACTGTTCGCCCAGCAGACCGCCGGCTATCGCGCGAAGGTGCTGGGCGAGAATGCCGTCCGTGTCGCCGTCGAAGCAGGCATCCGGCAAGGCTGGGACGGGCTGCTGGGTCTGGAAGGTGGCTTTGTCGGAATGAACGGATTTGGCGCTTCCGCCCCCGCGGGAGAGCTTTATAAGCATTTCGGGATAACGGCGGACGCCGTTGTGAAGGAAGCGGGCAGGATACTGAAAGCTCGAAAGAGCGGCAAAAACTAAGAGGATTACAAACGATGGCAGTACGGGTTGCGATTAACGGCTTTGGCCGCATTGGACGGCTGGTTCTTCGCGCGGCGATTGAATCCGGCCGCGACGATATCGAGTTCGTCGGCATCAACGACCTGGGTTCGGTTGAGGACAATGCGCATCTGCTGCGCTATGACACGGTCCATGGCCGCTTCCCGCACGACGTCACCACCGGCGACGACTGGATGGATGTCGGCCGCGGTAAGATGAAAGTCACCGCCGAACGCGACCCCAGCAAACTGCCCTGGGCCGAACTGGGCGTGGATGTGGCGCTGGAATGCACCGGCATTTTCGCCAGCAAGGAGAAGGCAAGCGCCCACCTTACCGCCGGCGCGAAACGCGTGCTGGTCTCGGCCCCTTGTTCGGAAGCGGACCTGACCGTCGTCTACGGTGTGAACCATGACAAACTGGACGCCAGCCACACGGTCATCTCCAACGCGTCCTGCACCACCAACTGCCTTGCGCCGGTCGCCCATGTGCTGAACCAGACGATTGGGATCGAGCGTGGTTTCATGTCGACAATCCACGCCTTCACCGGCGATCAGCGGACCGTGGACACGCTCCACAGCGACCCGCGCCGCGCACGCGCCGCCAGCCAGTCGATGATCCCGACCTCCACCGGCGCCGCCCGGGCCGTCGGCCTTGTCCTGCCGGAACTGAAGGGCAAGCTGGACGGCACAGCCATCCGCGTGCCGACGCCGAACGTTTCGCTGATCGACCTGAAGTTCGACGCCAAGAAGACGACGAGCAAGGAAGAAGTGAATGAAGCGATGGCGCAGGCCGCCCAATCCAACGAGTTGAAGGGCATTCTTGAGATCAACGAAGCGCCGCTGGTCTCCGTCGATTTCAACCACAATCAGGCAAGCTCCACCTTCGACGCCACGCAGACCCAGGTTATCGACGGGACGCTCGTGCGGGTTTTGAGCTGGTACGACAACGAGTGGGGTTTCTCCAACCGGATGTCCGACACGGCGGTCGCCATCGGCAAACTGGGATAAGCGCCCACATCGCAAAGAAGAAAGCCCCGCCGGCATATTCTCGGCGGGGCTTTTCTGTTATGGCCTATGCAGCGCGGTAAACTCTGCCGCCGCAAGCATCAGACTGTTTTTACCTCCTTCAGGAACCGATCCACATCGGCCCGCAGTTGGGTGTTGTTCGTCGCCAACTCGCTCACGACCGCGGACTGCCGGGTCGCAAGATCGCGGGTCTGCATCGCAGCTTCTGAAACCTTGAACACAACATTTTCAATCGTGCTTGCTCCTGTGGAGGCTTGTTCGAGGTTCCGGTTGATTTCCTCCGCGGCGGCGCCCTGCTCATTTACGGAGTTCGCCACTTCCCCCAATAGCATGTCGATATTGCTGATCGTTCCCCCGAGGGAGGTTACGGAATCCGCCGCCGCCACCGTTTCCGTTTGAATCGCCGAAACCTTGTCGGCGATACTGTTCGTGGCCTTACTGGTTTCTGCGGCCAGGGATTTCACCTCGCTCGCGACAACGGCAAATCCCTTCCCGGCCTCTCCGGCGCGGGCGGCCTCGATTGTGGCATTCAGCGCTAAAAGGTTGGTCTGATCGGCAATATCCGTGATCAAAACGACAATCTGCCCGATACTCGCCGCGGCTTCGTTCAACGACCGGACCCGGTCGTTGGTGACATCGATCTTGGAGACCGCCGACCGTGCGACCTCAGACGCGGTGGACATTTGCCGCGAAATTTCCAGATTCGATGCAGAGAGTTGCCTTGTGGCGCCGGCCACATTCTGAATGTTCGTGCTGGCGGCCCCGATGCTGCTTTTCGCCTCAACGGAGAGATTCCCAGTCTGCGACGCGTTGGACTGCATGATTTTCGAACTCTCCGAAACCTCGGACACAGACTGCGACAGAACGTCGACAACGTTCGAGATCTTCGTCTCGAAATTTCGGGTCAGATCCTCCATCACCTGGTTGCGCACCGACTCACGTGTCTCTTCTTCAGCCTGACGCATTTCCTCCTGCTTACGGGCGTTGACCCGGAACACTTCCAGCGCTTCGGAAAGCCCGCCAATTTCATCTTCTCTGTCACGGTCGCCCGGATCGACATCAAGATTTCCGTTGGCAAGTTCCTTCATCTTTCCGGCCATTACGGCAATCGGCTTTGCGATTGTCCCCCTCAGCACCGCCAAGATGACGGCGACCATAAGGAATAGTGCAAAGACAAGCCCGACGAGAATGCTCATGAACTGCGCCAAGGCGGATGCCTTGCGCTCGTCCGCGGAAACGATGGTCTGTTCCAACACTTCCGTAAGCTTGTCGGCCGAAATATCGAATGCCGAGATC